>JAUYMO010000058.1 GCA_030699445.1 Candidatus Giovannonibacteria bacterium | reverse complement strand
TGAAGTAATTGCTCCGGTTCCATTGCCGGAAAGCAGGCCTCCTAAAGTTGTGGATCCGGTGCCGCCAAGGTTGACGGCGAGGGTTCCGCTCGCCGAAAGAGTTCCTATGCTGTCAGCTGAAAGAAGTCCGCTGGTCAGATTGGAAAATCTCACCGTGGAAGAAGCAAACAATGTTCCGAAGAAAGGAGATGAACTTGCGTTGAAAGTATAAGTTGAGCCGCTGGAAGTTATGTCCAGTGGCCCGTTGGCTGTTGCCGTGTTCAGGCAATTTGCGCAGTCCACCGCTCCGTCAGCGTATGAAAGAGGAGAGTTGAAAGTCGTGGTGGCAACCCAAATCGGTTTGCCGTTGGTTAAGGAAAGAATAAATCCGTCGGTGGAAGAAGCAACGGTGGAAAGTTTTGTGACGCCGGAAGCGTAGAGAATATCTCCGGCGGTGTAGGAAGAGATTCCCGTTCCCCCGTTGGCAGCGGTGAGCGCATTGGAGAAAGTCACAGCACCGAAAACAGAAAGCGATGAAGACGCGGAGAGAGGTCCGGAAACATTGAAGTTTGAACTTACCGAAGAAGAAGCGGATGAAATGAATCCTCCTCCGAATTTCCATAAATTATTCGCGTTCAATGTAGTTGTAAGAGCGCCTGCAGTGTTATAAATATCAATTATATTGGCAAGCTGACCTGATACTGGTTGAAGAGCTAGAGTGGTTGTGGCTATACCTGTACCGCTTGTCTGGCCGATTGAAAGTTTGGCATAAGGAGTGGTTGTGCCGATACCAACTAAATTAGTTGTAGTCGCCAAACGAATATATTCGCCGTCGGTTGATATAAAACTCCAATTACCATCGGTTCCGCCGCTAGAAGCCGAAGCCCAAGTTAGATTACCCGAGCTATCTGTTTGTAAAAAATTTCCGGAGGTAACAGATGAAGGCCAAGAATAAGCAACTCCGTTAAAGCGCGTGGTGCCGCTTGCCGTAAAATTCGCCAATGATAAATCTCCTGAAAATAATCCACTCCCTTGCACAGAAAAAAGTTTTCCTGGAGTAGTTGTGGCTACGCCGACATTTCCATAAAGCGTGGTTGCGCCCGTGACTTGAAAAGTTGAAGAAGCAAATAACCCGCCGGAATTATTCGCGAAAAATAAATTTGTTCCATTAGAATCTTGAATTTGAAAAAGATTAGCAACTTGGGTAAGCGCCGCGCGCAAAGAAAGTAAAATCGCGTTTGTTGAAGTTGCTTCAATTGTCACAACAGAATTTCCAATCGGAGTCGTAGTGCCAAAAGAAGACGGCGTTGTGCTGCCGGAAACAGCCGAAGCCAATCGCGAAAAAGCCGAAGCGGAAATTCTCTGCCTCGGAGAAAGCGTCTGTGAAGAATTGTTGTCAGCAGAAACTTCCACCTGCAAATAAATATCGCTTGCCGTATTAAAATCAAAATTCAAAAGATCAGGATAGCTGTTGGCGACATCTCCGATATTTACGTTAAATACTCCTTGCCGGACAGTAGCCGTAGTTGTGGCCGGAACAGCCAATGGCCATAGTTTGCTTCCTGAACCAACAGTAGCGTTATCCCAAATTGAAAATTTAAAATAATAAGTCGCGCTAGTGCCGCTTGTCGGTAAAAGATTTCCGCTAGAATCGGCTAGCCGGCCTTGATAACTAATTATGGAGGGAGTTCCTGAAGCTGCTTGCAAATTTGTTCCAAAAAAAACAAACAAAATTACTACAGTAACGCATATTAGTTTAGCGTTATTTTTTAAAAAAATATTTATTTTATTGATATAAAATTTCATTTTACGCCATGTGATTCATTAGCTTTATTATCTCACAAAATATCCCTATTTTATTGACAAGTTATTCACAGAATATTACATAAACGAGCTTAAAAACTTTAAAATAAAAACAAGCCATAATTTTTGTATGGCTTGTTTTTATTTTACGCTTAATACTTATTAATGTTTACTAAGGTTTAGCAATTTATATAATAGTTTAAAAAATATCAGGCCTAAGATCAAATATAGTGCTATTTTGTTCTCTAGCACGAACCCAAGCGCTTGCAGAGACGCTAAATACATATATTGAAGCGGCTTTTGAAAATTGTTATTCTTTGTGTCCAAAGTAGTCGGCGCGGTCTCGCTTGAGCTAGCTTGGCTTGGTGCTAATGCGGAATTTTTTGTTTCTTGGGTGTTTAAAGTGGCTATATTATATTTAACTTCAATTTTTTTAGCTTCTACTTTGGCAGCTAAATTATCCGCCGTCGCATTAATCGCGGCAACATATTTTTCCGTGTAAGAAATAATTGTGGCGGCGATCCGCGCGGGAAAAGTTGTTGTCGCTGTTTCCGTGTCTGTTGCTCGCGGTTCTGTTTGCGCGGCCGGCAATTGCGCTTGGCTTGAAACTTCAACCGGTTTTGTAAACGCGGATTTCTCATTGCTTCCGGTGAATACGCTCGGCAAGTCCACCGCTTCATATCCACCGCCGATTTTGGCAATTTTCGCGTCAACTATTTTCGCGTAAATTTTATGTTTGCCTTCGGTCACGGTCCAATCAATCCAAACCTCCACAAGCCTGCCGTTAGTCGCTGAAAAATTTGAACTTCCTATTTTTTCCTCGCCGTCATAAAATTCTGCGATACCGATTAAATCGCTTCCGCTATTATTGAAAATCGCGGAATAAATTCTGATTGTGTCCCCCACATAAAAAGGGTCCTCCGAGTACCAAATATTCCCTTGAATAAAACCTGTGTTTTTTAAAACGGCGGCAGTTGCAAAAAAAGCTGATAAAAAAAACACCGCTGTAATTAAAAATATTTTTTTGCTCGTCATAAATTTTGCTATTTTAAAATATCCCAGATTGCCGGGTCTTCCCCGCCGTCTATTTTGAATATCGCGATTCCCCGCACCCCAAGTTTTTTGGCGAGATTAATTTTATCTTTTATGGCGCTGGCGTCGCTCCACGAGAGATAATTGAACGGCTGGCCGGTATTTACTTGCGAGCCAGCGTTTTGTGCGGCGGAAGACGAGGCAACCGTTTGTTGTGTTTGGGTTGATTCGTTTTCAGCCGGTGCGATCGCGGCGAGAATTTTTGGGTCATATGTAAATCCTATTTCGCCCGCCTCGTTGCGGCTTGGGGTGATGAGAAGTTTTGCGGCAATCTCTGTCGCATAGCGCGGATTAAATGGCCACAATAATTTATATTGATAGCCGTTGCCCGGGATCGGCGTTACGGTATATTCATAGCCGTAAGTCGGGATGCCAAGCACTATTTTATTTCTTGAGATGCTTTGCGCCGCGAGTTTCACCAAACTCTCCACCCATTCGAGGTCGGCAACCGGCGCGTAGGGCGCCTTGCGAATGGCGTTTAAACGTATATTTATCGTGCCTTGATCATAGGCCATTATTTCTACGCGGTCGCAATATTTATTTATTTCTTCGTAATCGTTTGCGTAATCTGTTGCGTCGGGAGGAGGCGCCGTGCCGGGGCTGTAGCGGTCTTCAAGCGGCATGCGCGCTTCAATCGTGCAATAAACCAATTTATTGCCCATTCGCTGGTAAAGTCCTTTGAGGAAGGTTGAAAAATATGTTATTGCCTCGTGCGGCTTTGCCTCAAAGTCTATATCAATGCCGTCAAATCCATTTTTTTTAACCAAATTTGCTATTTCGTTTTCAAGCGCTATTCTGGTCGCAGTATTGCTCAATATTTTGTAAATTGAGGCGCCGTTTCCCCACATCACCGTCGGTATCACTCTGACCTTGTTTCGTTTGGCTTCTGCTATAAAACTTGCCCACGGTTCCTCCGTAATGCGCGCCGTGTCTGCCAGCGTGCCGTCGCTTTTTACACTATATCCAAATGGCATTACGCTCGTGAGCTGTGAAAAATGGGGAAGGACGTCTTGAGTGCCGGTCGCGGAGCGCCAGTACGGGATCCATCCGGAAAATTCAAACGGACCAACGGCGCGCGGCGTGAAAGCGTTTGGATTCAGGGTCGCCGGATTGTCCGAGGCCGCGGATGCGGAAAGAAAAGCCACTCTGGTTTTTGGGCCAACAACGCCGTAGCCCGTGCTTGATAAGCCCGAACAGATGACATTATGGTCGCATTGGAATTTTTTTATCGCCGCATCAGTGAGCGGTCCGAAGTAGCCCGTAGCTTTTCCCGCGACGAGATAATGTCTGGCAATGAGTTCGTTCTGGACGGCGCGCACATCGTCGCCGGAAAGCCCCAATGAAAGCGAGCGCGCGGCCGCCAAAGCGCCGCCAAAAGGCGCCAGCGCTAAAAATACGGCAAGCGCGAATTTTAAAATCATTTGTTATATAATTTTTGGGCTTTTAAGAAAAAAATCATCAGCAAAAATGAAGTAAGTGACATAATTGGGATAGTTATATAGCCAAACTCAAAAACATAGAGCTTGGTGCAGGAAGCGCTTAATTGGAAAGCGTCGCAGTTAAAAAACGGCGAACCGCCAAAAGAAAGATAATTATGGTAGAGCGAGATAACGGTTCCGACAAAAAGCAAAGCCAAGGCGTAATCAATTATTTTATAATCTTTTCTATAAAGCGCCATTCCCAAAAGAATCGCTTGGGGGTAAATAAAAATTCGCTGGAGCCAGCAAAGCTTGCAGGGTTCGTATCCGATATAATCGGAATAAAAAAAACTAAGGACGAGCGAAGCAACGGCAACCAAAAACGCCAAAAGCATTCCATGCCTGCCGAAAAAATTTAAAATATAATTTCTGGTTTTTGGAAAAAATAATAAAATTACCGCCCCTGCCAAGAAAACTTGGGAAAGAAGCGTAAAAATCGCCGAGATTTTATTTACGTATTCCAAAAGCATATTATTTTGGTAGCGGGCAGCCGGTTTTTTTAGACAATGTTTCCAAAGGCACTTCCCCGCTTTCCCTGCTGCCGTCGGTAAATTCCCAGGTCGGATAGCCGGTTATCTGTTTTTCGTTGCATGCCGGCAGCTGGCTCCGACCGTCCGGAGTTGAACATTCAACATAGGGCAAAAATTTCTCGGAACTTCCGAACATTTTCTTTTGATTCTGGCAATGCGGGCACCAAAAAGCGCCATAAAAAACCGCGCCTTTGTCTTTCAGGCATTTGGCAAAATCATCGTATTTAGAGGGCCCGCTATTGGCTTTTATCAAAAACCAAGCCCCGCCGGAGATAACTGCCGCCCCAATAATAACCCAGACCGCGATATTTTTTGTGTTCATATTATATATAAATTATATCACGTTTTTATTTCTCCGTCATCTGCCAAACGCCCTGCCAATCGGCGGGCGGCGGTTCGTTTGAAAATTTCCTGCATCTTTCAATAAAAAGCGCCGAAAACATTTTGTTTTGGTCTATTTGATTTAATTTTTTAAAATAGCCGCCCGCTTCTTCCCATTTTTTTTCAAAATAAGCCGAGAACGCGCGTTCGCCCAAATCAAGCAGCTCTTTAAATTCGGTTTCGTCTTTTTTCAATCCCAGAATCTCGTAAATTTTTATCGGTTTTTCTTTGCCCTTCACCGCCACTAAATCCAGTTGTCGGCCGCAAAAATCATTTTTAACTTTATCCCAAGTATTTTGGCTGACAATAATTCTAGCGCCGTAGTATTTGGTTAAGCCCTCCAAACGCGAGGCCAGATTAACTTCATCCCCCATCACGGTGTAATTAAAACGGCTTTCGGAGCCGATGTTCCCCACCACCATCTCGCCTGTGCTGATGCCGATGCCCATTCTAATTTCCGGCAAGCCATTCGCGGTCCAGCCGGCGTTTAATTCTTTTAGTTTGCCTAAAATTTCCCACGCGGATTTTACCGCGTTAACCGGATGATTTTGGTCCGCCAAAGGAGAGCCCCAAAAAGCCATAACGGCGTCTCCGATATATTTATCAACCACGCCTTTATTTTCTGTAATAATATTTGTAAGCGCCGTGAAATATTCGTTTAAAAAACTCACCAAGTCCGCGGCGGTCATTTTTTCCGCGATGGAAGAAAAGGCGCGGATGTCTGAAAAATAAACGGTCAGTTCTTTGGTTTCGCCTCCCAATTTTAATTTTTCCGGATTGGCCGACACTTCTTCAACGTATTGGGGCGCCAGATAAAATTCAAAGGCGCGGCGGATTTTTTTGCGTTCAGCGTCAAACGACAAAAAATTGTAAACAATATTAATCAAATAAACCGCCATGCCCAGAAAAAACGCGTAAAAAAGGTCAAGCTTCATGCCAAAATTCAAAAATATTCTAAAGGCGCCGTAATACAACATCATCAAGCTGAAGGGCGCGACCAAAGAAAAAGCCGGACGGATATTGTTAATCAGCAAAACCAAAATTAAATCCTCAAAAAACAAGCTCAATAAAATCCAGCTGGTGGGTTCTGCGGCAACGGCCGCCCCCTGTTTGTAAATTAAGCCGTTAAAACTTTCCTGCCAAGCGGAAAACCATCCAGCGAGCGAGAAAACGCCGAAAACAATCCAGACGCCCAGCCCGATGAAAAGATTTTGTTTTATTTTCTTATTCCAAAGATTCAAAGGCATAATTGCGGCCGTTATGATAAGAACATTTTTCGCAATCCTTGTTGTGCCCGGGATAGGGCTTGTTCAAAAGCTTTATTATGTCCGCGAGTTTTTGTTCAAGTTCGCCCAAATTAATTTTCACAAGGTCAACATGGCTCGCGAATTTCACTTCAATGGACGGATTGCTTTTATCTTTAACGAAATAATGGAGAAGATAGGCGCGGTCCGAAACTTCGCGGCCGTGTTTTTTAAACATAAATCCGTAAGCCGCCAATTGGTCGCGATAATATTTTTGCTTGTCTTCTTTTGGCGCGTTGCCGGAGGACTTATAATCCGCCGGTATCAAACGGCCGTCGGCCTCCACCAAGACATCGTCAATTTTGCCCACGAGCTCGTAGCCGGCGTTTTCATCAACCACTTTCAGCGCGCCAGTTTTCGCCCGCCATTCATTAAGCGTATTAATATCTTCAAAGGGCTTGATACCTTCTTTTTCCAGCTCTTTTGCCTCCGGCGGGAATTCTCCATCCGCCCGATATTTGTCGTATCTGGCTTTCAAAATGCTGTCCATCGCAGAATTTAAAAGCAAAGGCAGCATCGGCGCTCTTCTGTAATGATTGTCCACCCAAAAACAGCTCCGACATTCGGTGTACCCGTAAAGTCCGCTCGGGCTTAATTTCCATAATCCTTCTTTTGTTTTCATAATATAATCTATTCTATCACGCCATAAGAAAAACCGCCCACGACACTAGTCGGGGCGGTTTTTCTTTCGCTTATTATACGCGCGATACGTTGACGGCCGCGGGGCCTTTTTCGCCCTCAACAACTTCAAAGGTGACTTTGTCGCCAACCTTCAATTCGTCATATGTGACGCCTTTCAACTCCTTGGAGTGAAAAAATAGATCCTTTGTTTCGCCTTCGCGAGCAATGAATCCAAATCCTTTCGGCGTAAGTGTCTTGATTGTTCCTTCCGACATACGATTTGTTTTTATAATTAATTTCTACCGCGAAACTCGACTTTGTTTCCGTGTTTTCTAACACAAGATCATCCTAGCATACAACTATAATTTTTGCAAAACAGCCGACTTAAAATCAAATTATTTTCTTTAAAATAGATTTGGAGGAGAGGTGGTTGCCGCGTTGTTTGTGAAAGTAATTCCGGAGGCGCTGATAGTAGACGCTGTGGAATAAATGCCTACCTTGTTGCCAGTAAATGAGATATTGTTCAACGAAACCCTAGCGCCATAAAGCGCCAAGCCCGCCGTAACCTCATAAGGAGTCGTATGGTCGTTAAACTCAAAATTAGAAAGCGTAGTTGTGGCGCCGCCCACAATACCTATGCCCGCTCGATAATTCTTTTCTATGCGGACGCCGGTAAGTTCGACTTTGCCGCCATTGATCCGCAACGCGGCACAGTTTGGCATTGCCAGAGATGGATCCGCATAACCGCACCAGTATCCGCCTCCGTAGCGCAATGTAAATCCTCCGCCGTAAATATATCCGCCGGCGTTCACCAAAATTCCGCCCCATTCACCAGGCGAGGAGTCAGCCGAAGAAGTGAAAATAATGCCGTCTTTGTTCGCGCCTTCAAGTTTTAAAGCGCCATCAACCACAAATCTAGAATCTGGCGTAAGTCCTTTCCAAACAGTGCCCGATTTAATAATCGCCGCAGATCCCGCCGCGACTTTTGGATTTTCGTAAGGATATTCGCCGACCAAATAAGGAATGGCGTTAGCGTAAATTGTAGTAGTACCGGAGGCCGTAGAAATTGTTCCCAAAAGCGCGATGCCGTTTTTGCCGTTTCCTGATCCGGAATTTCCGGAAAAAGTGCTGGAGCCGTTTATAGAATACAAAGCGTAAGAAATATTATTGTTGAAAATATTATTCGCGTAAGACGCGGCCGCGCCATCCATGTTTGCCCCAAAATAATTTTCCGAAAATGTGTTTCCGGAAACAGCCGGCGCTCCGCCAAGGATGTAAAGGCCTACGTTGTCCGCCGTGGAAGTGCCAACGGAGAAAGTGCTGTTTTGGATCGTGGAA
The DNA here is from genome assembly GCA_030699445.1 of Candidatus Giovannonibacteria bacterium. Classification (GTDB taxonomy): domain Bacteria; phylum Patescibacteriota; class Minisyncoccia; order UBA11713; family 2-01-FULL-45-33; genus GWA1-44-29. Next base: position 2,016 of record JAUYMO010000058.1, on the reverse strand, counting down.
TTGGAGGTTAGCAGTTTCACTCCCGCGGAAAAAGAGTTTTCAAAAATAGAATTTGAAATCGTTATGGAGTTGTTAACTACGCTGAAAAGCGCCCTGCGCTCCAGCGGGATATTGCTGGTATATCCACCGCCGTATTTAAAACGGGTAAAGCTTACGCTGGAATTTTGGCTGGTTGAAGTAATCCGCACGTTTCTCCAACTGCCCGCGAATGGCGGCGAGGACAAGCTGGTAAATAAAATAATGTTCGCCGCCGTGCCGTCGGATTTCAAAGCGCCGTCCACAATCAAATCCGCCGTGTCGCCCATTTTTACCGTAACCCCCGGTTCAATCGTCAAGGTTTTTCCCGCGGACACCGTGAAATTTTCGCTTGGCCTTATGATGTAAGTGCCCCAAAATTTTTTGAGAACGCGGTCAACCGATAATGTAGAACTTTGCGAAATTAAATAGTGAAGCGAATTTCTGGCGCGGGGAGTGGCGGTAAGCGCCGCGCCCGCGGAATCCAGCCCATTTTTAACAAAGCCATTGGAAGCGCCCGAATTGGAAGTGCCCCAGTTTGTTGAATCCGTGCCCGCGATGTCGGGGTCAATTCTTTCCATCGTCGGGTAAGCGCCGGAAGCAGATCCTCCGCACCAGTTATTGGAACATAAAACGGTTTGGTCAATGGTAGTTGAAGCTTTAGAAAGAATTAAAATTTCGCCGGAATTTCCAAGCCCATAGCCGGAGCCTGTTCCGCTGAAAGGAACGGCTAGATCGGCAGTGACATCGCTTACGGTGTCATTATCCGTCCTTTCTATTAAATAATATCCTCCGGCGGAGACCGCCCCCGAAAGATTAATATACGGCACGCCGTCATTCGCGTATAAAACCCAATTCGCGAGATTCACGCTTTGCGAACTTTTATTATAAAGTTCAATCCATTCGTCGTTCGCGAAAGACGCGGACGTCCCCGCCCACGCCACTTCGTTAATGACCACGGGCCTTGTTAAAAACTCCACGGTTTTGCTGTTTTGCGCGCTTGCGTTGCCGGCGTTGTCCACCGCCTTGGCTTTGAAAATATAAGTGGAATCGTCCGCAGGCAAAGTATAAATTGTGGAAGTCGCGGTGGTGCTCGCGAAATTAAATCCGGAGCATGCCGCGCCGGACTTTTCGCACTCAATTATAAAATGATTAAAATCGCCCGCGGCGCTGGACCAGAAAACGCTGGCGGTTGAGCTTGCCACAAGGCATCCGTCTGAAGAAAGCGAGCTCCCGCACTCGCTTACGGAAAGTGAAATGTCGGGCGAGGTGGTATCCGCCGCAACGTTAGAAACCGCAGTTTGGACAGATGGAGTTGGCGATCCACCACCGCCAAAACCAGCTGAAGAACCGACAGCTTGCAGTTGCAGAAAGGGAGGCAAAACCGCAATGTTGGCGGCTGGATCGCGCGGGAGAACACTCGGTGTTTGCTGGGACTCAACACCGAGTGTTGAGGAGCGAGATATTTCACTTACCCGCCCCGCCAGCGGCGGGGGAACTCCGACGTCTAAGTTTGGGCTGGCGCCAGCAACATCTTCACTTGGCGGTTTAACCGCCAAGTCGGACTCCGCCGTCTCCCCGCCGCCCCGCGGGAAAACATCGGATGTTGAAGAGCGGGGCGGCGGCTCATTCGGAGAAATTTCGCTGACGCTCGCGAACAACGCGGAGCGCAAATTATTAAAAGCGCTATAAACACCGCGAGCCAAAGGAGAAACAAGCCCCAAAGGAGAAACCACGCGGGTAAGCATAAACGCGCCTAAAGTCCCCATTGCCGTCGGCGGAGCGGGCGGCTTTTCCAGCATACTCGGATTATTTTTGGCTCTTTCCGCCTCTTTAAAAAATAATTCTATGACCCCGGCCCCAGCAAGAACAGACCGGCGGGAGAGCCGGAAGAAATATGCCGAGAGAATACGTTCGTCATTAATAGTGTATTTTATAGCATTATTTTCTAACCTTGTAGACTTCATGGTTGGATATTTCCCCAAATTATCCTCCAGATAA
>JAUYMO010000054.1 GCA_030699445.1 Candidatus Giovannonibacteria bacterium | reverse complement strand
AAAGCCCCTCGCCGTAGCCTTTTCGCGTCGGCGACTGCTCCAGCTTCGCTTTTTCTAAAATATTCTCAACTAATTTTGCTTTCGGATTTATTGGCATATTATTCGTGCTCGCTTTTAATTTTTCCGCCGGAGGCGCGGAGCTCGGCTAAAAATTTTGCCGCCTGTTCTTTATTTGGCGTTATGCCGTGCCATTTGTAATCAAATTCAATTTCTTTAATCCCCTTTCCCGGAATATTATGCGAAATAATTACCGTCGGTTTTTCGTAAATCGCTTTCGCTTCTTCAACCGCGTTTACAATTTCCTCAAAATCATGCCCGTTGATTTCCAAAACATGCCAATTAAACGCTTCGTATTTCGCGCGAAAGGGCTCCAAAGGCATAATGTCCTCGGTCATGCCGTCTATCTGAATGTTATTGCGGTCAACAAGTGCCACGAGATTATTTAATTTATATTTTCCCGCGAACATTGCCGCCTCCCAAGTATTTCCGGCGTCCTGCTCGCCGTCGGACATAAAGCAATAAACCTTAAATTTTCTGTTATCCATTTTCGCGCCGTAAGCGTACCCCGCCGCCTGGCTAAGTCCGGAGCCCAGCGGGCCGGAAGTGGTTTCCACGCCCGGCAAAGCAGTGCGATGAGGATGGCCTTGAAGGCGCGTTCCCAATTTTCTCAAAGTTTTTAATTCTTCCAGCGGGAAGTATCCGGCGTGCGCCATCGCGGCGTAGCGAACAGGACAGATATGCCCATTGGATAAAATCAGGCGGTCGCGTTCCTCCCAATCTGGATTTTTTGGGTCGTGGTTTAAAATATGAAAATAAAAAGCGGTAAAAACATCCGCCATTCCTAAAGGTCCCGCCGTATGCCCGCTCCCCGCCTCCAAAAGCATCTCTATAATGGACTGCCTCACGGCATTCGCTTTCTCCTCCAAAAATTTTATTTTATCTTCGTGCAGATGCGGCATAAAAATTATTTAATTTTGTCTGATAACTCCTCAATCGCCTTTTTAATATTTTTAGCCTCAAATATCGCTTTTCCGGCGACGAGCAGATTCGCGCCTTCTTTTATACATCTGGCGGCGACGCGCTTGTTTACTCCGCCGTCAACTTCTATTATACAACTTTTACAGAGCGAGCGAATATGCCCTATTTTGTGAAGAATTTCATCGCTAAATTCTTGCCCCGAAGGCCCGGGCGAGACCGCCAAAAGCTCTAAAACCTCAACTTTTCCGAGGTATGGGAATAATTTAAGCCACGGCGTATCCGGCTTAATCGCAATCCCCACTTCTTTTTTAACTTCATGAATTTTATTAATTAAAAGCTGATGGTCTTTCGTCGCCTCTTGATGAAAAATAATTCTGGAGACCGGCTCTATCAGCCATTCTTCAATTTCTTTTTCCGGATTTTGAACCATCAAATGAACTTCCAGTTTTAATTTTGTTTTAAAGCCCACCAAATCTTTCGGCTCGTGCCAGCTGACATGTTTTGTAAAAACTCCGTCCGACACGTCCAAATGCGCCCATTTGGCGTAGGGCTCAATTTTTTTAATCCGCTTTTTTAATTCTTCAAAATCAGAAACATTAATGGATGGGATAATTTCAGCCATGTTTTTGTTGCTGTTTAACTTTATACGCCGCTTTGATAAAAGCCAAAAATAAGGGATGCGGGTTTAAAAACCTTGATTTAAATTCCGGATGGAATTGCGTGCCAAGAAAAAAAGGATGGTTTTTAAGCTCTATAATTTCAACCAGCCCGCTTTCCGGATTCACGCCCGAAACCACAAGCCCTTTTGACTCCAGAACTTTTCTTAAGGCGCTGTTGAATTCATATCTGTGGCGATGGCGCTCATACACCGTGCGCTCCCCATAGGCCGCTTTGGCGGTTGTTTTATCCGACAAACGGCAGGCGTAAGCGCCCAAACGCATCGTGCCTCCTAATTTTTTCGCGAAAAGTTTTGCTTTCTGCTCCTCCATCAAATCAATCACGGGATATTTTGTCCGGGGATTTACTTCGGTAGTGTGCGCGCCGCGCATTCCGGCAACATTTCTGGCAAATTCTATGACTGCTAACTGCATGCCGTAGCAAAGGCCGAAAAAGGGCTTGTTATTTTTCCGCGCGAATTCTATCGCTTTAATTTTTCCGTCAACACCCCGCTCTCCGAAGCCACCCGGCACGACTATGCCGTCAAGCGCCTGCAATTCCGCGCGCATTTTCCTGGAATCCTTTTCGTAGGATTCGGCGTCCAGCCATAAAATTTTGGGATTTAGCCCTAAATGCCAGCTTGCCTGCTTAACCGCTTCAATTACCGAAATATAAGAATCGGAAAGAGTAAATTTTCCGGTGTTGAAATATTTGCCGACGATACCGATTTTAATTTCCTTTTTTGAAAAAAGCGCCCGGCGAAGAATGCGCGACCAATCAATCAAATCGCGTTTTTTCCCAACCATCCCAAACTTGGCTAAAATTTTCAAACCTAATTTATCTTTTTCAAAATTAACCGGCACCTGATAAATATTACTGATGTCTGGGGCAGAAATAATGTCTCCCGGACTAACATTGCAAAAAACGGAAAGTTTTCTTTTGCGCGGTTCGTCCAACGGCAATTCGGACCTCGCTATAATAAAATCGGGCTGGATTCCGGCGGCGTTTAAAGAGCGCACCGCGTATTGTGTCGGCTTGGTTTTCATCTCTCCGATTTGCTTCGGCACCGGCAGATAGCTTACCAAAATAAATAAAACGCTTTTCGGATTTTTAAGATGCAGCATGCGCGCGGCTTCCAGATACACTAAATTTTGATATTCGCCGACCGTCCCGCCGATTTCAACCAAAACAAAATCTGCTTTCGCTTTTTTCCCGGCAAGCGACAACCTTCTTATTACTTCTTCCGGAATATGAGGCACCGTTTCCACGCATCTTCCTCCGTATCCTAAAGCACGCTCTTTTTCTATCACCGAAAGATAAACCGAACCGGAAGTCATGTAATTATAAGAAAGGATATTTTCACCCAAAAATCTTTCGTAGTTTCCGAGATCCTGGTCAGTTTCCATGCCGTCTTCGGTCACAAAAACTTCCCCGTGCTCTGTGGGGTTCATTGTTCCAGCGTCAACGTTTAGGTAAGGATCAATTTTAACGCAAGTCGTGCGAAAACCTTTGGATTTTAAAATCCTCGCGACTGACGCAGTGGTAATGCCCTTGCCAATTCCAGACATCACTCCTCCTATAACAAAAATAAACCTTGGCACAAGGTTATTATATGGCTACCGGTCTATCTTAGCAATGCGCCTTTCATGCCGGCCGCCTTCAAACGGAGTCTTCAGCCAAAGCTCAACGGCTTTTTTGGCAATTTCATCATCAATAAACCGCGCGCCCAAAGATAAAATATTCGCAT
>JAUYMO010000040.1 GCA_030699445.1 Candidatus Giovannonibacteria bacterium | reverse complement strand
CCGGCGTTACCGCCCATTGGTCAATCTCCGAAGACATTTTCCGCGCTTTAAACACCGAGCCAAGTTCAAAAATTTTTTCCAGAAAGGGATTCAAAAAAACTCCCAAATTTTTTTCGGCCTGATATTGGTTGGGGTCAAAATCCGGAGAGCCGGCCAAGGCCTTTATGGCGCCGGTTTTCGGGTCAATGATTAAAATTCCTCCGGCGGCGGCGTGCCATTTCTCCCTCAACTTTTTTAATTCTTCCTCCGCTGCGCGCTGCACAGCCGGCTCTATGGTTAAAATTAAATCCTGCCCCTCTATCGGGCCGGCGTTTAAATTTTTGCTTAAAGCGATTAATATGCCCTTGGCGTCTTTGTCGCCCGAGACGCTTCCTTTAGCGCCCTTTAAAATATCGTCGTAATATTTTTCCGCGCCGTATCTGCCGGCGGGCGCTTCCGCCGCCGATAGCGACGAGACAAATCCCAAGACTTGGCCTGTGCTCGCGCCCATCGGGTAAAATCTCCACCGCTCTTCAGCCAATCCGACGCCCGGAATGTTTAAAACGGCGATTTTTTCGGCTTCCTCCTGGCTTAGGCGGTGTTTAAGAATTTCATAAGGATCGTTTATTTTAGCGGAAATTTTATCAAATAAAACGCGGTCTATCGGAGTTACGGCGCTTAATTTATTGAAAACATTTTCCGGTTCTTTTAAAAGTTTAGTGTTTAAATATAAAAGAGCGCCAATTTTTGTGGCGGCTGCTTTGACAAGCTCCCCATTTTTATTTTTGTAGTAAATATCTCCGCGCTTCGGCTCCAAAATTTCACTAAACCCCTGCTGTTTTTTCGCCAAGTCGCGATAAGCCTGATAGCTGACGATTTGTATAAAAAAAAGCCGACCAGCTATGGCCGCGCTGATAAAAACGACAACGGCAAGCGTGAGCCCCAGGCGGTTATTGCTAGTAAAAATTTTGCTTTTCCGCATTTTCAACGGCAACACTTCCGGCAGTTCTGATAATTTCCAGATTTTTGGGTTCCTCATAGCCGCGCGTTTTAAAATATTCCATGCTTTTATCATAACTTTCGCTGATAAACGCGCTTTCAGCACCGGCGCTTTCCATGCTGTTTTTATTCAGCGTTTTTTCTAAATCATTCCGCTTAAAATTTTGAGAAACAACCGCGCCCGTGAGATAAATATAGAAAACGGCCAAAGCGATAAAAACAAACAAAAGATTTTTCAAAAGTTTCTTTTTCTTTCGGAAATTCAAATCTTCCAATGCCCCGCTGGCTTGGTAAATATACGGCCTGACGTATGAAAATGTTAGATTAATCACGCTCACCCCGTTAGAAATAGGACGCAGACGCAAAGGGCGCGTTACGTACTAGATTATTGCTTGTAAATTTTGACTTTTTATTATGTATCATATTTTTATTTATGCGTCCGCGATTTCTAACGGGGCTCATATTAAATTTTTTCTAAAACTCTTAATTTTGCCGACCTGGAACTTGGGTTTTTGATAATTTCTTCATAGGACGCGGTTTGTGGTTTTTTGGTTAAAATTACGGCCTCACCAGTTTTAGCGGAAAAAAAACTTTTTACGATTCTGTCTTCCAGAGAATGGTAAGAAATAATCGCTAATCTTCCTCCTCTATCCAGCGCGCCGAATGCTTTCGGCAAGGCCTCCGTTAAAGCTTCCAGCTCGCTGTTTACAGCTATCCGCAAAGCCTGGAATATCCGCGCCAATGATTTTTCCTTGCCGCCCGGCGCCTTAGCGCCTAAAGCATTGAGCAAATCTTTTACTGAAATAATGCGCTTTGTTTTTCTGAACTCCAGAATTTTTTTGGCAAAAAATCTTGCTCTGGGTTCTTCGCCGAAATCCCTGAAAATTTCGGCGAGCCCGCTTTCGGGATACCCGTTTAATATTTCGGCGGCCGTATTGGCTGACTCTTTATTTAAATTCATAAAGAGCGGTTCCTCCGGCCTCTGGAAAGAAAATCCCCTTCCGCTTCCTTCTAAGTGCCACCGCGACATGCCTAGGTCAAAAAGTATCGCCCGTATTTTTTTAAACCCGCGTTTCTTGATAATTTCATCAATGTCTTTGAAATTTCCCCAAGTCGCGATAAGATTTTTTACTCCGCTCATCTTTTCAATCATGTTTTTATCCTGGTCTATTCCAACCACTCTGCCGTCCGGTTTTATGAGCTCAAGCATCATCCGCGCGTGCCCTCCGCCGTCCAAGGTGGCGTCTACCGCGTTATCTCCAGATTTAAGATTTAAAAGAACCTCCAACTCTTTCACTAAAACCGGTGTATGAATCCTTTGCATCAGTAAAGCCCCAGCTCTCCTAATTTTTCGGCAATCACCTCAACATTGTCTTTGGTGGCCTCGCTGTAACGCGCCCAGAGCTCCGGATTCCAGATTTCCACGCGGTTATAAAGCCCGACAATCTGCGCGGCATCCGACAATTTGGAATAAACTTTCAGATAATCCGGCAAAAGAATCCGGCCCAGCGAATCCACTTCTATGTCGGTCGCTCCGGCAATCATCGCGCGGATAAAACTTCGGTGCTCGGCTTTGCCCCAAGGCAATTTGGCAAGCTTTTCCGCGAGCTCTTTCCATTGAGCCAAAGGATAGAGAAAAAGGCATTTATCCAATCCGCGGGTAAGCACAACAACCTTTCCCAGGTCTTTGCGAAATTTTGAAGGTACTGA
>JAUYMO010000035.1 GCA_030699445.1 Candidatus Giovannonibacteria bacterium | reverse complement strand
GCCAAAAGCGCCGACCATATTTTTGACGTTTTAATGGGCGATGATGTTGCCCCAAGAAAACTTTTCATCCAAACCCACGCCAAGGCGGTGAAGAATCTGGACATTTAGCATACTTGATGTTTTTTTGCAATTTTGCTATATCTAAAGTAGAAGCACTTTTTAGCTTCGGAAAGGAGGTCCTTATGAATAACTACGAACTTTGTCTTGTTTCCAGTACCAAATCTGGTGAAAGTCACCTGCTTCGTCTTATTGTAAGCTCTAAAGAAGCCGCTAGGAGGATTGACCAGAAAGCTTTTGAAGCTATTTTGGACCGCGGGATCGCAGATCTTAACAAAGCCAAAATGCGATCGAGACAAAACCCAGCGTTCAGAAAAGAAATTCTCGATGTCCACCAACTGAACTAAAAAACACAGGAAGGGAGAACACTATGGGAAGAAATAGAGATGGACGGGTTGAGATCTGGATGAATCTTGATTCCGGGAAGGTCTATCTGATCCTTAAGGAGTTGAAAACTCGCGCTGAATATGAGTGCGTTAAGGCACAGGTAAGCAACTCCCACGAGGTTCGCGTCGCCATTACGGAAATTGAACAGGGCTGGGTTTTTGAGCTTTCGCCTGCGTCATTTCCGAAGGATATATGGCCTTCGGTGGAGGATCAAGTGATCTCTTTTTCAAGGGTCGCTGGCGTACAGCTGAGTGAGCCGGTTTTGGGGAAAACGCACAGGCTATTCCGTGATTTCTGGAGCAGACAGTTGGGATTCCGGATAGCTTGAGAGGGCGACGAGACATCGCAAGAAAAAGGGGCTGGTGATACTGCCACCCCCTTTTTTATTTGACTTTCTTTTGGTGTTTGCTATTATCAAATAAGGCCCTCCGGGGCTTTTAAAAATGCTAAAATTTAAATATGTTCCAAAAACTCGCCAATTATCTTAAAGAAACGAAGCTGGAAATGAAAAAAGTGAACTGGCCCACCAGAGCAGAAACTTTGCGCTACACCACGACCGTGATTTTGGTCTCTTTGGGCGTTGCCGCGGTTTTGGGCGCGTTTGATTTTATTTTTACCAGCATCCTGCAGACTTTTATTTAACCAATTATGGCAAAGCAAACTTCAGAATTCGGGAAAAATTGGTACGCCGTGCACACCTATTCCGGCTATGAAGACGCGGTCGCGCGGAATTTGCGCCAGCGGATTGAGTCCTTGGGAATGGAAAACCAGATTTTTCAGGTGGTGGTGCCCAAAGAAAAAAAGATAAAAATAAAAGGCGGCAAGCGAAGAATTGTTGAGGAAGAAATTTACCCCGGTTATGTTTTGGTGGAGATGGTGGTGACCGACGCTTCGTGGTATGTTGTCAGAAACACTCCGCGGGTCACGGGCTTTGTTGGCTCGGGCACCACGCCCGTGCCTTTGGCAAAAGAGGAAATTGATTCGCTCTTTTCGCGGATGGGCAAAGACGAGCCGGTGCATAAAATTGATATTTCCGTGGGCGACCCGGTGCGGATAATTGACGGGCCTTTCAAAGATTTTGAAGGCAAGGTGCATGAAATTGACGAAGCGCGCGGCAAAGCGAAAGTTTTTGTTTCAATGTTCGGCAGAGAGACTCCAGTGGAGCTGGATTTTTTACAGGTTAAAAAGTTGTAAAATATTTATATGGCTAAGGCTATAAAGACAATACTAAAATTACAAATACCGGCGGGGAAAGCAACGCCGGCGCCTCCGATCGGCCCGGCTTTGGGCCAGCACGGCATCAACATCGGCGAATTCGTGAGCAAATTCAACGCCGCCACCGCGCAAATGGGGGACGACATAATTCCCGCGGAAATCACGATTTACCAGGACCGGACTTTTGATTTTAAATTAAAGACACCGCCGGCTTCCGACCTTTTGCGGAAAGCCGCCGGCGTTGAAAAAGGCGCGGCAAACCCTTTGACGGGCAAAGTCGGCAAAATTTCGCGCGCCAAAATCCGCGAAATCGCCGAACGGAAAATGGAGGATTTAAACGCCAACGATCTCGCGGCGGCTTCCAAAATTATTGAAGGGACGGCTCGTTCAATGGGGATTGAGGTAACGGACTAGGCTTGAAATATTTCAGCCCCGCGTGCTAAATTTCTATATAGAAGGAGGAACCTTATATGACAAATATGACAAAAGGTATATTTGTTGCGATTGAAGGTGTAAGAGGAACGGGCAGGCGGACACTTGCAGATGAGATTGAACTAAAGCTTGCTGAAAAAGGGATCTATACTGTCGTGACGGAAGAGCCATCGGATGGTGAAATCGGCCGGCGCATCAGGAAGATTTTGGCTGGAAAATCCCCGATGCCGACAAATTCGGAATTTCTGAAACTTTCAGTTAAGGACAGAGCCGAGCACATTAGGCGGACTATATGCCCATTCATTAATCTTGGGCACTGGGTGATAAGCGCGGGTTATTGGCTCTCAACCTTGGCCTACGGAATGCTGGAAGATTCCGCGGAGCGGTATTTGCAACTTCACAGAGATATTATTGGTGAGGAAATGCTTTACCCTCATCTCACTCTGCTTTTGGATCTGGAAGTTGATGAGGCGCTGGGGCGCATACAGAAAGCAGGCAGGCAATTTGATTGGTTTGCCAAAGCGGAAAAGCTCCAGAAAATCCGAACCAATTATTTGGAGCTTGCCAACCGCCCGGACCTCGGAAGAATTGTCGTCATTGATGCCGGAGCAAACAAAGAGGCGGTGTTAAAAAGCGCCATCCAATCCATCAGGCCCTTGCTATAGCGGGGCTTGTTTTTTTTTGGGCGCTTTGCTAGGCTTTGGGAAGAAATCAAATTTTAGTTTAAGGAGGATCGCACATGAACAACTTAAGACAGTTGAAAGAGCGTTTTAATCCCAGAAGGACCTACAAATTCGGCGATGTTACTGTTGAGGTGGACGGAGTTTTCGTCCGCATAGACGAGGAGCCTTTTTCAATAGACGGCGAAAGTGTTGCGGTGTCATTGGAAGATTTTTTGCAGGATCCGGCCATTATTCGGAGCGCTAGGGTTTCTACCGGCCGCGACACAGTTGATGTAAATGAAAAAGCCTCGGGAATGGTGGGGGCACTTTATAAAGACGAACATGTAACTCCTTTTGAAGGCGGAGTAATGTTTCGGCTAAAAGTTACCGCGCCCATAAGCGTAGTTCAGCCGTTTTTTCAGCTCGCGGGTTCGCATAACGAGTTTTCCGGAAGATACAGCGTGATTGACGGGCCGTTTTATGTCCCGGAGTTTGCCAAGCGCGACCCCGAAATTCTCCGAATTTTTGAGGAAGCCGAAGCGGAGAGCCAGGCGCTTTATAAAAAGTTTCTTGGCGCTTCCATGGCCAAAGAACAAGCGCGGTTCGCTTTGCTTTTCCGATTTTTCACCAAGTTTTACTGGACGATCTCTTTGCGCCATATGCTGGAGATTTGCGCTCTGGAGAAAAATAAATTTGCGCCTGAAGAATTTTGGCAGACTAGAGACAATATTCTGATCTCCATAATCCGCGATTGGACTCCTTGGGTCTACGACAAGTTCGTGGAACATAAAAAAATCTACGAAACCAAATGGGCGGAAGAAGAGCCGATGGCAGAGCTGGACAGGCCCATTTTTGATTCGCGGGTAGAAAACATCGGCAGCGTCCAACTGATTAAATCGGATATTGATGAAAACCTGATGCAATTGGGAATCCATACGGGGCCTTCTCCCAAGCGCGGGTTTGGGCATTGCTCGGCGACTTTCTTAATAGAGTGCCCGATTTTTGTCCATCGCCAATGGGTGCGCCATAGATACGGATCTTGGTCGGAACTTCCGGTTGATTTTGATGAGGTTGTAAATAAAATTAATTTTTACGTGCCTCGCCGATTTCGCGAACAGGTGGGAAAAACCATGGGCTATCAGTATCAGGATATGGCGGATGAAAAAAATAAGGAACAACAACACCAGCTGTGGGGGTTAATAACCAAAAGCCAACACAGATATCTGGAGTTGCGAAAGCGTGGGTTGGAGCCGCAACAGGCCGCACTTTGTCTTCCTTATACCTTCAGAATAAAAACGCTTTGGACGGCAAACGTAGAAAGCCTGATGAATTTCTTTTCCTTGAGGCGCGATTCTCATGCCCAGTGGGAAGTTAGGCAGTTTGCCAATAGGATATACGCATGGTTCGCAGTGACCTCTCCTTGGGCGAATAAAATTTTTTTGAAGCACATTAATTTTGGCAGCACCAAAGCCCCCTCGTAATTGACGGGGCTTTTTAATTTGTGAAGTTGCCATTTTATTTTTTTTAAGCAATAATAAATAAACTTATGAAAGTTCGAGCGTGGGCGTTAATTATTTTAATAATCGGTTTGGCGGCCGGTTTTTACGATTCGGCGCAATTTTTATCTGCTGGCAATTCGCGCTGGCTGAAACCTTTTCAGCTGGGGCTGGATTTGCAGGGCGGAACGCATTTGGTTTATCAAGCAGATACCGCTTCTATCGCTTCTTCGGATGTCGCGGAAGCGATGGCCGGCGTGAGGGATATTATTGAGCGCCGCGTGAATCTTTTTGGTGTGTCGGAGCCGGTGGTGCAGACGGAAAATGTGGGGGGCGAGCGGCGGCTGATTGTGGAATTGGCAGGAGTTTTTGACATAAGGGAAGCGATTAAAACAATCGGCGAGACGCCATTTTTGGAATTTAAGGAATTAAAGCGCGACAAATCCGGCGGGGTGGCTTCTTCCACCGGGGATGTTTTAAAAGATTTTGTGGCAACGAATCTTACCGGCAGATATCTTAAAAAGGCCTCTTTGAATTTCGCGGAAAATTTGGGCGAGCCCGAAATTTCTCTGGAGTTCAACGATGACGGCGCGAAACTTTTTGAAGAAATTACCGCGAGAAACGTAAATGAGCCAGTAGCAATATTTTTAGACAGCGCTCCCATCAGCATTCCGGTGGTGCGGGAAAAAATCACCGGAGGCAAAGCGCAAATTACCGGCAAATTTTCCGTGGACGAAGCCCGGCAATTGGTGCGGCGCTTCAACGCCGGCGCGCTTCCCGTGGCAATCACTTTAATTTCCCAGCAAAGCGTCGGTTCGTCATTGGGTTCCGACGCGCTTTTTAAAAGTTTGCGCGCCGCGCTTTATGGGACAATCGCCGTAATGCTTTTTATGGTTTTTTGGTACCGCCTGCCGGGCTTGATTTCCGTTTTGGCGCTCGGCGTTTACGGCTCTTTAACTCTGCTTTTATTTAAATTAGTCCCTGTGACGCTTTCATCCGCCGGCATCGCGGGATTTATTTTGTCGGTGGGAATGGCGGTTGACGCGAATATTTTAATTTTTGAAAGGATGAAGGAAGAAATCCGCTCCGGAAAATTTTTGGATTCGGCAATGGCGGAAGGCTTCCGCAGGGCATGGACATCCATCCGCGATTCCAATGTTTCCAGCTTAATTACTTCCGTGATTCTTTATTGGTTCGGCACGTCAATCGTCCGCGGGTTTGCGCTGACTTTGGGGCTGGGAATTTTGGTGAGCATGTTTTCGGCAATCACCGCCTCGCGCTATTTTCTTTTTTCCTTACCGCACAAAACCCAGACCAAACTCACACGTTTCTTCTTCGGCGCTGGACTTAATTTATAAAACTGGCTAACATCTGGGCATGAGCTTTTGGCGTTTTTTGTTGGCGATAATATTGCTTGGTGGAGCGAATTTTGTTTACGGAGCCGCTGGCGATGTCGCGATTTCTGAAATTTTATTTGACCCGGCCGGAGGCACAGACACCGGCCAGGAATATGTAATAATAAAAAATTTCGGTTCCGCTTCTCAAAATCTTTCGGGTTGGGATTTATATCCCGATGGAATCGGTTATTTTACTTTTCCAGATTTTATTTTAGAAGCCGGCAAGTCGGTTAAAATTAATTTAAGAGCAAGCGGAACAAATGACGCTTCAAATCTTTACTTTCCGACCGCGACCGGAAATATGAGCAATTCTTCCGGCTCGCTCGCGCTTTTTTCAAGCACGACGCATAGCAAAGATACCATCATATCCTATATCCGCTACCATAAAGCTGGAAGTACCGAAAGAAAAACTTGGGAAACCGCTGCCGCAAGCGCCGGGTTGTGGACCGCCGGAACATTTTTTGATATTTCAGCCGGCACTGAAGGGAAAATTTTAAAACTTATTGATTATAACCAAAAAACGAGCATAACAGGATGGTCTTTAACGAACGCTTCTCAAAGTGATGCTGGGGCTGAACCCGCGCCCGTTGCAGAAAATGATATCGCCACCACATTTTCCGGAAGCGTTGCGCCGTTGCCGGTGAACCAAATAAAAGCTTATGCTGGGCTGGACCGCGCGGGAATTGCCGGAGGGGAAATATTTTTTGAAGGATTCGCCGAAGGCATAAAAGGCGACCCGTTGGACGGCGCGAGATTTAGCTGGAATTTCGGAGACGGCATGGTGTTAGTTGAAGGCAAGAAAGTTGGCCATACTTTTCTTTTTCCGGGCGTGTACATGGTTTCTTTAAATGTTGCGGCCGGAGAATATTCCGCGCTGGATATGGCGACGGTCACTGTTTCCGACAATCCATTAATTATTTCGGAATTGAAACCGGGGCCAGACGGCTGGGTTGAGATAAAAAATAATTCGGCGCGGAAAATTGAAATTTCCAGATTCGGTTTCGGAGAGGGCGCGTCCAAGCCGTTTTTCTTTCCGGAAAACACTTATTTGGCGCCGTACGCTTTGGTGGCTTTGAGCGCTTCAACTTTGGGATTTGTTTTGCCTGAAAGCGGAGAAGTAAAACTGCTTTACCCAAACGGCAAAATTATTTTTTCATCAAATTATCCGAATTTAAATTTGAATAGCGATGAGAGTTTAAGTTTTGAAAATGGAAAATGGCTTAAAACAAAAATAACTCCTGGCTTGAAAAATGAAATGGCAAAACCCGCGGCGCCTTTGACAAAAAACGCCGCGGAGCCGAAGACCAATTCTCTCGTGTCCGTTGCGAAAAATACAGAAAGCGCTCAAACCGCCTCGGTTATCAGCATTGAAAAACCCCCATCGTTTTTGAGCGGCTATTTTTGGCTTTTTACGGGCCTCGGCGCCGGAATTTTCGCCGGCCTTATTTTTGTGATAATCCGCCGCAATTTTACGTTATAATTGTATAAATGAATGAAAAACCCGCGGTTTTAGTTTTTAGCACCGCTTATTTTCCGTTTGTGGGAGGAGCGGAGGTGGCGATACATGAAGCGGCGATGCGATTGAAAGATCGCTACGATTTTTTTATTTTTACTT
>JAUYMO010000029.1 GCA_030699445.1 Candidatus Giovannonibacteria bacterium | reverse complement strand
GGGCGAATTCAACGCGCCTGAATATGGATTTTCCGTACAGAAAACAGAAGTCTTGGCTACCAATCTGCCCATAGCAGTACACGCCCACGCTAGAAAAAGCGAGACCTTTGTAATAATAAAAGGCGGAGGCTTTGTTCTTGCCGCCAAAGTTGATAAAACTGGCAAATTATTGGAAAATCCTAAAAAAACTCTGCTCAAAATTGACTCCGTAGTTTATTTTCCTCCGCTGGCTGGCCATACTTTTTATTTAAATCCTGGAAGCAAAATGATTTGCTATTCTTCGGAGCCGTATGATGAAAAAAATCCCGATTTCATTTCGTGCCCGGATTTAGTTATGAAATAAATTTGATAACTTTCTCTAACCGAGTAGCCAAATTTTTATAATCAAGCTCTCGGGAGCGCGCGAGGACGCGCGTGGCCAAATCAATCCGTAATTTTTGATTATCACCAAGTTTTTCTATCTGGCGGGCCAGCTCCTCAAAATCATCATTTTTAAAGGTAAGCGCGGCGCCCCCGGTAAGCCATTCCAAGGCACCCCCTCCAGGAATAATGCACGCGGAGCCAAAAGCCATGGCTTCCGTGAGCAAAGCCGAGCCGTACTCAATCCACCACTTGGGAAATATAAAAATATTGGCCTCTTTAAAAAAACCGTAAAGCTTGGTTTTTTCCACCCAGCCGGGAAATTCAAAATAATTTCCCAGTTGAAGTTCGCTGACTAAATTTTTTAAACGCTCCGCGTCCGGCCCGCCGCCCGACATAATAACCTTAAACCGCTCTTTATTTTTTAAAAGAGTAAAAGCGCGGATAATTAAATCAAATCCTTTCTCCGGTATCATCCTGCCGGTGGAAAATATTGTAATTGGCGCAGAACTATTTTGGCGAAGCTTGATTTGTTCTTCGGTCACTTCGTATCTTTCCGAAAGCCTTTTTGTTTCAACAAAATCCTCTATAACCGCGCGGGGTTTGTTTTTCGCGACACCAAAATCAAGATACATGCCTTCCACCATTGGCGTGTTAAAAACAAACGCGTCCAAATGATTTGCAATAGGCGCGCCGAATCTGTGCTCCAAAAAATATCTGATTGATTTTTTAATCCTATGATAAATGGGTGGATTTGTGGCGTTGCCTTGAGTATCCGCCCAAGAATTCAATTTGATGTTAAAAAACGCCACAACCGGCACTTTTCCGCCAATTAATCTATAAAATCCACCGCCGTACAAAAACATATGCCCGTCTATATGAAAAATATCAGCATCTTTTTCGTATTTGCGTAAAATGCGGTAAATGCCGTACTGCAGGCCCAAAAGGCCTTTGTAAGGGACAAATTCTTCGCAAACTTTATACGGGATGCGCCGCGTAATATTATTGGCGCGCGAAAAAGCCGTAACCACGGTCACATCGTGCCCTAATTCCAAAAGCCCCTTGGCTTTCAAATGCACGTCCATCACCGATCCTCCGGCTGTTTCGAAATTTAACTTGGAAGTAATTAAAAAAACTCGCATCTGTATAAACGTTATTTTAGTTGAAATGGCGGAAACGTTTTTGGTGCACTATCGGCTTACCGGAAGCTTCTTCCGCTAAAGCGTAATCATAATCATGCTCGGTTAAAATTTTGACAAGCTCCTTAAATGTCACCTTCGGCTTCCAGCCCAGAACGGTTCTCGCTTTGGTTGGATCTCCCTGCAGATAATCAACTTCGTTTGGGCGGAAATACGCCGTGTCAATTTCCACAACTTTTCTGCCGGTTTTTCTGTCTATGCCTGCTTCGTCAACCCCTTTACCTCGCCATTCAATTTCCATCCCTAAACACTTGCCTGCTTCCTCCACCATTTCCCTTACGGAATGCGTTTCTCCGGTGGCAATTACAAAATCATCCGGCACATTGTGCTGCAAAATTCTCCAAATTGCCTCAACATAATCTTTGGCGAAGCTCCAATCTCTCCTGGCCTCCAGATTTCCCAACCTTACCGTCGGCTGGAGGCCAAGCTTTACGCGGGAAAGCCCGAGAGAAATTTTGCGGGACACAAAGTTAAGCCCCCTTCTCGGAGACTCGTGATTAAACAATATGCCATTGGAAGCAAACATATTATACCCTGTCCGATAAGTTTTAGTCAGATAAAACGCCGCGACTTTAGAGATGCCGTATGGCGATTGCGGGTTAAACGGCGTTGTCTCGTTTTGCGGAATAGCCAGCGCTTTTCCAAACATCTCCGAAGAAGACGCTTGATAATATTTAATCGGCCGCCCGGAGGCGCGAATGGCTTCCAAAATACGCAAGGGCCCCAGGGCATTTGTGTTGACCGTAAACTCCGGAATTTCAAAACTCACCCCAACATGGCTCTGTGCGCCGATATTATAAATTTCATCCGGTTTTATTTCTTGAATCAAGCGGGAGAGATTCTGCCCGTCAGTGAGGTCGGCATAGACCATGTTAAATCGCGGGACGTCGGAATTTTCATAAAGATGGTCCACCCGTTCCGTATTAGGCAAGCTGGCTCTCCTTTGCAAGCCGTAAACTTCATACCCCTTTTCCAAAAGGAGTTCTGCCAAATAAGAACCGTCTTGCCCGGTTATGCCGGTGATCATCGCTTTTTTAGCCATTTTATTTTTTAACTTAATGTTTTTAAAAACTCAATATCTTCTTGCGCCATCTTCCAGCCAAGCGCGCCGGAGTTTTCTTTAATATGTTCGGGCTTTAAAGCGCCGGGTATCGCAACCATATCTTGGGAAATTATCCAGTTTAAAGCAATTTGCGCCGGAGTTTTTTGGTATTTCTTGACTAAAACATCAACCGCCTTGCTTCCCGCGGCGCTAAGCGTTCCTCGAGCCAATGGCCTATAGGCGATAACTTTTATGCCGTGATTTTTACAAAAAGGAATGATGTCTTTTTCGGCAGAGCGTTGAGTTAAGCTGTATTCAATTTGGTTTGCCGAAATTCTGCCGTGCTTTAGATTTTTTTGGGCCTCCTCCGTAAGTGCGACGTCAAAATTGCTTACGCCAATATTTTTTATCAAGCCGTCATCAAGTAAACTCTCCATCGCCCTCATTGTTTCGGTAAGCGGCACGCCCTCTTCGCTCGGATAATGAATCAAATAAAGATCAATATAATCAGTTTTAAGACGGGCAAGGCTCCCTTTCAAAGCCCGTAAAACTTCATCATATTTTAAATTTGTTTTCCAAACTTTAGATATTATAAAAATATCGCCTCTAGGATAATCTTTCATGGCCCTGCCGACAATTTCTTCCCCCAGCCCGTCGGCATAAAGCTCGGCCACATCAACTAATTTAATGCCCAAGTCAAATCCAAGCTTTAGGACGGCAACCGACGCGTCAACATTGCTAAAATCTTGCCCATATTTTCCCCCGCCCATACCCTTAGTGCCCATGCCTAAAAGCGGCATTGATGTTGGCATAAATTTAAATAATTTTTACTTTAGGGAAAGGAATAATAAATTTTCCGTTATATCCGCTATTTTTTAACTTTGGAATTAATTCATCCGCGAGATTCCAAGAAAACATAATGGCATAATCCGGCTGTTCTTTAAATAAAATTTCTTCGCTCAAAATCGGAATATGAGTCTCCGGCGTGAAAAGCCCGATTTTTAAATCGCTTTTTTCTAAAATGCAGTCAATAATCTTCGAGTCAATTTTGCAAAAATGAAGCAAGGTATTGGCTTTAGCCGGCGCGCCTATGCCGACGATGGTTTTTCCGGCTTTTTTAATATCAGTGAGCAATGTTTTGAATTCAACTCCGTGTTTTTTAGCGTCTTCCGCAAAATGTATGAAAGTTTCTTTTTTATAAAGCCCGAATTTTGTTTCCAGCGCCATAAGCTCTTCCACAGATTTGTTTTTAGGATAGGCGCCGATTTTTGCCGCGTATACCCTAATGGAGCCGTTGTGAGTCGGAATCCTTTCCGCGTCAAAAATTTCTAAGCCAAACTTATTAAATAATCGTTCTAGCGGTTTTAATGAATAAAAGCGCAAGTGTTCATGATAAACCGCATCATAACCTAACCTTTCAATCAAATCTAACAGATAGCCGGACTCGGACACAAACACGCCGTCGTCTTGCAATAAATCCGCAACCCCGCGCACAAAAGAATGCAATTCTGACACATGGGCAAAAACATTTGTGGCGGTAATAACTTTTGCCTTGCCATATTTTTTTAAAACATCCGCGGCAATTTTTTCTCCAAAAAAATCCACAACGGTGGGAATGTTTCTCGCTATTGCGAATTTAGTCGCGCTGGACGGATCCACTCCCAAAATTTTTATGCCGTAAGGCAAATAATAACTTAGAAGAGTTCCGTCATTGGAACCGACGTCTATCGCAAA
This sequence comes from Candidatus Giovannonibacteria bacterium, assembly GCA_030699445.1. GTDB lineage: Bacteria > Patescibacteriota > Minisyncoccia > UBA11713 > 2-01-FULL-45-33 > GWA1-44-29. Next base: position 880 of record JAUYMO010000029.1, on the reverse strand, counting down.
ATCTTCGGAGGTTAACTTAAAACGCTCAACTAACTTTTCTACCAAATTTTTAAAGTTTATTTTCGAACTATTATTGGTGCTGGTTGTGTAAACATAATCCCGATCCTGAAAAATCAGCATCGGGCTTACGATATGGCCGATCTGGACCAAAGAACAATTCTCGCAAAAATAAAGCGCCAAGGGATAAAATGCTTCCGGTTTCTCCAAATCATCTTTCCGCAAAAAAGCGTCAGTGGGCGGCTGATCGCCAAAGTCCATAAATTTAAATAGATTTCCTCCTTGGCAGATAAAACATTTCATAGATATATAGTATAACGTTTTCTAAGTAAATTAAGTTTATATCTTGACAAGAAAATGGGGGTTTGCTAAAAGAGTAATAGAAAGGAGAATAGCTATGAAATGCCCCAAGTGCGGAAAGTTGATGATTAAGACATCATTCTACGATCCTGACGGGGAAATCCCTCTTGAGATTGTAAAGATAGACGGGGAAGATTGGGTCTGCATCGAGTGCAATGGAAAAAACACGGGAAAGGCCGCGCTCTGGCATATAGTCTTGATTTCGTTCCGCCAAGGCGCCCCGCAGGCGGCAAGGCAAGAAATCTACGACCGCTACCAAACTTTGGATGAGGACTGTGGCGGGAAAGAGGCAGGAATACTTTTTTGGAAAGTAGACTGGAACCTTGACCTTCGCAAGAATGTGCACTTAGTGGAAAGAGCCTCGTTTGAGAGCGCTGAAGCATTACAAACATTCAGGCGACACCCAAAACACGAGGAGCTGACTGATATTTTGAGCCAAATCGCCGACTGGCAGGTTGGCGATGTTCCTTCTTAAAGGCCCAAAGCCGCGGATATCCGCGGCTGTTTAATTTTCTATTTTATA
>JAUYMO010000025.1 GCA_030699445.1 Candidatus Giovannonibacteria bacterium | reverse complement strand
CTTAAGGTTAGAACCGCATAAAATGCCGATGAATAAAGCAAAAACAGAAGCTTTCGCCTCTATTCGTGCACAGTGGCTCCCCGGGCAGGGATCGAACCTGCGACCGTCGCCTTAACAGGGCGCCGCTCTACCGCTGAGCTACCGGGGAATATTTTTAGATAATAAACTATTTCTAAACTCGCGTCCAGCACCACTTTTTAAAAATTTTTCTCTGGCACGAGCCTCCGCGCGAGTTTTAAATGATTCATAGTAAAAAATTTTAAACGGGCCTCGGTGTAACGTAGAAGGCGTTGATTTCTTACCTCTATTATGCTGCGCAAGGCGCCTCTCCAGATTATTTGTTATTCCAGTATAAAATTTATTATCTTTTTGACTGCGTATGATGTAAACAAAATACATGATTTTAACAGCGAGCCGCCCTGCCTGCCGGCAGGCAGGTCTACCGCTGAGCTACCGGGGAATACTTAAATATTCTAGGCCAATTTTATGTTTAAATCAACTTTAAAAAAAAATAAAGCGGCCTTCCGTAAGACCGCCCGTTGTCCGTCTTTCCTATCCTTTTTTTCTATCGCACATCTACTCCGGGTTCCCTCCCATAGCAACTGCAGACTCTGCAATCAACCAGAAGTTTGACGACGAATCCGGTTTTTGAGTTTCCTGGAACGGAGCTCAAACTTGCCAGGCAATTGCCTTTGTCCGCCACTTCTGTCCCGCACTGTGGGCACAGTAGGGTTATCTCTTCCGGCAATTCAACAGAGCCCGTTCTGCTTCTTACCAAGGACATTATGCCCAATCTCGTTCTCACGTCCATATTTTACCTCCTTTATTAGAGAATTATTTTTACCAACATCCACTCCGTGTTGCCCATCTTGTAATCTCCCATCGAGACCAGGCCTCTCCCGGACATCGCCCCGAGCGATTGGGAAACGCCGTTGGCATCAAAACCCGTCGCGATTGCGATCTGTCGAGTACTTGCTTTTCCACCGAGCTCCCGAATAGCGTTTAAAATAATCTGACGCCGTTTTTTTGAATTCATGCGCCCCTCCTTTTCTTTCTGTAATTAAATTAGCATACCTGTGAGCAGGGGTCAATAATATACTATATAATATTGAAATGCGGAAGTATTTGTTAATAATTTTAATTGCCGCGGCGGTTTTGCGGTTTTACGGCTTGGAAAGAGGGGACACCGTGAACGACGAAGTTTTTTACGCTTTTCGGGCAATCGGCCTTATGGATTTTGACAAAGCTCCCGACCAGACCACGCCGTTGGAATGGTTTGACCCAAATATACCGATTTGGACGAATTTGTCTTTCCACGACCATCCGCCTTTGGTTTTTTGGGCGGAGCATTTTTTTATGAATATTTTTGGCGAGAGCGCTTGGGCGTTCCGCCTGCCCTCGGCGATTTTGGGCGTGGCCTCGGTTTGGTTGGTTTATTTGCTCGGCGCGTTAATTTTTTCAGAAACGGCAGGGCTTTTGTCTTCCGCGTTTTTTGCCGTCACTTTAAACAATGTTTATATTTCGCGCACGGGAATGCAGGAGAGCTACGTGATTTTTTTCATGCTGCTTGCGAGTTATTTCTTTTTAAAATCTTTAAAAAAGGAAAATTACTTAATCTGGACTGGCCTTGCGTTAGGCCTCGGCTTTCTCACAAAATACAATATATTCATAATGGCGCCGATATTTTTGATTTATCTTGTTATTTATAAGCGCGGATATTTTTGGAATAAAAAGCTTTGGCTAGGAGCGTTTTTGGCTTTGCTGATTTTCAGCCCCGTAATAATTTATAACTACGAAATGTACCGCGCCGTCGGGCATTTTGATTTTCAGCTTTCCTATATTTTCCGCCAGCCGCATCCGGAATGGACTTCCGAGCCGGGCAAGGAAATCGGCACGTTGGCTGACAGGGTTAAAAATTTTATTCCGCGGCTTATCTCCACCAATTCCTGGCTGTTTTTAATTTTATTCGCCGTGTCTTTATTATTTTTAAGAAACGCGTTTTTATTTTTAACTTTTGGTTTTTTAGTTTTTTTACTTCTTGTCATCGGTCCGTCTTACCGTTTTCTCACGATGCTCACGCCATGGATGGCGCTCTCACTTGGCGGTTTAACCGCCAAGTGGCGGTTAAACCGCCTGATTTTCTTGCTGGCCGCAATCCTTCTTTTTGAGATTTTTTACGCTTGGAATAATCAAATTGCTTACTATCCCAAAGGCCCGATTCCATGGCTTTCCTCCAAAGTCCGCTACGAAAATTATAATTGGGGCTATAATGACCTGAATAATTATTTGGAAAAAGAATTGGTGGGCAAAATGCCGGCGCTTACTTTTTATCCGAAATACCAATTTTTAAACAAGCTCCAAGACGATGCCTTGGCGGAAGACCGCCGTAGAAACCTAGAGCCTTATCCCGCGCTTTTAGTTTATTATGGCAACATTGACGACGGCGCGCGGCTTTGGATTTTTGACCGATTGCGCTTCTACCATGCCTGGCCGATTATTTCTTTGGCAGAATACGAAGATTTCGCGAAAGAAAAGGGAACGGATTATTACATAAAATCCGGATTCAAAAATTATTATTTTATGCTTTCTTCAAATATTGTCTCTTCAGCCGAATTTACGGCGTTGATAAAAGATCGCGCTTATACCGGCGTATTAAATAAAAGAGGAGACGAGGTTTTTAAAATTTATAAATTTGCGATATGAAATTGGCGTTATTTTTTAGGAGCGGGAATAAAGAAGCTGTTGTTTGGGCGGGAAAAATCAGGCGTCGGCTTAAAAAGCGGCATCCCAAAATAAAATTCGCCGAATCCCCGGCGGAGCGCCCGGGAGCCGTTTTGGTTTTGGGTGGAGATGGGACGATTTTGGAAGCCGCCAGAATTTTTCAAAAATACCAGCCGGTCATTTTGGGGCTGAATCTTGGGAGCACCGGTTTTTTGGCATCGGTTAGGGAGCCCAAAAAATTTTTCCCAAGCATTGAAAAATTTTTAAAAGGGGATTTTAAAAAAGTTGAGCGGATGATGATTCAGGCCAAAGTTTTGAGAAAAAATAAAATTGTTTTTGAGGCGAGCGCCCTAAACGAAATTACCATCCAGAATTTTTTGGGGATGGCGGAGCTGGAAGTTGCCATGGAAAAATATCCGATTCAACACATCCGCGGTTCGGGGGTTATGGTTTCAACATCAACCGGTTCCACCGCCTATAATCTTTCGGCACACGGGCCGATTGTGATGCCTAGCATCAAATGCATGGTGCTTACGGAAATCATGGACCACAATATTCCCACCCCAAGCATTGTGGTGAAGCGCGGGATGGAAATAGATATTCGCGTGGATGATTTTAGAAAAAGGGGAATGCTTTCCATAAAAAATACAGGCGTTGACGCTGACGTGATTTTGTCCGCGGACGGTGAATCAATTTTCCCGCTTGAAAAAAGCGACCTGATAAAAATAACGGAATCGCCGCGGCTGGCAAAATTCGCGGAGCTGGAGCCGAATTATTTTTTTAAAAGTTTGCACGAAAAATTCGCTTTCAGATAATTGTTATCCACCGCCGGAATTTTGACAATGCTAGCGCGCGTTTTTATCATTGAATCAGAGACAAAAAATAACAGAGAGGGGAGGGCTACGATTTGAGCAAAAAATTTCAACAGGGCAAAGAATTTTTGTGGAGAACAAACGGAGACTGCAATAAAGATAAAGGAGGAGCCAGTACTGCCGGTTCGGAAATAAATCACGGCAGCCCCCATGAAGAAGCTGCCGCGTTTGTTCTCACGGAATTGCTCAAAGACAGAGTTTTTGTGTTTGTCCACAGAAATCCTGGTTTAGATGGCGAAGGAATCGATTTCATCATCGGGCGGTTTGTTAGATACGGAGAAAGATGGAAAATGCTTCGTATTCCTATCCAGCATAAGCCGTCCATGTGGGAAGCTAGGCGATTCGCGGAGGCAAATCCGTGTATCCCAGTCTGGGTGCATAGGAGAGGAATGCCTGTGTTGGATGGAAAAATAAATATTTTAAATATTGTCGTGGAAGTTCTTGCCAAAGTTCCATCGCCGTATATCGTAGTTTTTGAACAAAAACTAGCCCATTTTGAAAGCCTTAGGCAAGAAGGCATAAAAACTGCCTCTTAAAACGTGTTTGCCAAAGCTTGACCGGCGTTTCCACCTGTGGAAACGCCTTTTTTGTGGTTTGGTATAATTAAGGCGTATATAATTCGCATGAAAGCACTTCACAAAGTAACATTTATTTTGTTGGTGGTAGGCGGGCTCAACTGGGGCGTCTGGGCGCTTTCCGGGTGGGACATCAGCGCGCTTTTGGGCGGGATGGATTCCACGCTGGCGAAATTGGTATTTATCCTCGTCGGACTTTCCGCGATCGCGGAAGTCGCGACTCACAGCAAATCCTGCAGGTATTGCAAACCAAACGGCGGAATGTAATTCTGTTTCTAAATTTTCTGTTATAATTTAAGGCATGAGCTTGCTCGGCCGGCATTTTTGGAAATTTTTCTTCGGCCTTTTGGCTATCGTGGTTTTTGGATTCGCGGTTATTTACGGCGCGGATTATTATTCAAATTATAAAATTTACCAGCAGCAAAAAGCCGCCATTGACGGCCAAAGATAGGCGATTTGACTTTTAAATAATACGGGTGTATACTCGGATTATTGCGTTTAGTAGGAAAGGTCTGCCTACAAAGCATGGTTTATCAGGTTAGCTTAAAAAGTTAGATGGCTAAAAAGCTATATGTAGGGAGTCTTTCCTACGACACTAACGACGAAAGCCTCAAAGAGGCCTTTTCGCAAGCCGGTCCAGTGGATTCCGCTTCGGTCGTAATTGACCGCATGTCCGGAAGAAGCCGCGGATTTGGTTTTGTGGAAATGTCTTCCGACGCCGACGCCGAAAAGGCTATTGAGATGTGGAACGGCAAAGAGTTGGACGGACGAAAAATCACCGTCAACGAAGCCAGGCCCATGACCGCGCGCCCGCCCCGTGGAAACGGCGGAGGAGGCGGCGGAGGCGGTTTCAGAAACCGCTACTAATACAACAAAAACCCCCCTTTACTGGGGGTTTTTGTTGTATAATAGAAATATGTGGAAACTTTGGACAAACGGCGTTTTGGGCATTTGGATAATCCTTATGCCTTACGCCGGCCTGCCGGAAAACTTACTCACTTTTTTTATGGTAATCACGGGCATAGTGATAGCCGTGCTGGCTTTTTGGTCGGCCTCCGAAAGCCAAAAAATGCTATAATGCGCTGAATGGAATCGGCGGACTATTTAATTATCGGCGGAGGCATCGCTGGCACGACTGCCGCGGAAGTTTTGCGCGGAGAAGACGCGCACGCCAAAATCACTATTTTGGAAGCTGAACCGCACGTTTTATATTCGCGCGTTTTAATCCCAAAATATATCAAAGGGCAAATCCAGAGAGACGCTCTTTTTTTGCGCAAAATTTCCGACTACGCCGAAAAAAATATCAATTTCCATCCTTCGTCCAGGGTTTTAAAAATAAATCCCGAAAAGCGCGAGGCGATTTTGGAAAACGGCTTGATTTTTTCCTTTAAAAAATTGCTTATCGCTTCCGGAGGGAAGCCCCGAGATGTTTTGCCGGGCGCATTAAAGATGCATACTTTAGAAGACGCGGATAAAATCAAAGAAGCGCTGCGGAGCGCCAAAGAAAAAACCGCCCTTATTTTGGGTGAAGGATTTATCGCGTTAGAATTTCTAATGCTTTTTATTTTAAACGGATTTAAAACGCATTTAATTGCGAAGGGTAGCGCTTGGGGGGAAGCCCGCTTGGGGCGGGCTGGCGCGGAAATGCTTGAAGAAGTTTTTAAAAAGCACGGAGCCGTAATACACAAAGAAGCGTCCGCCGGGGATAAAATAAAAACAGCTTTAACGGCGGCAGGCGTCGGGCTTTCGCGGAATCTGGAAGCATTCGCCCGCCTGCCGGACGGGCAGGCCGGTTTGGAAGTCGGTCCGCCGGTTGGCGGAGGGATTTTGACGGACGAATTTCTGGAGACATCGCGCTCGGGGATTTTCGCGGCGGGGGACATCGCGGAATTTTTTGATATGATTGCCGGCCGGAGAAGAATTGTCGGCAATTGGACCAATTCTTTTTTGCAGGGGCGCGCCGCGGCTTTGAATATGCTCGGGCGCCGCGTTATTTTTAAAAATGTTTCCACATATAATATATCCTGCTTGGAGGAAAAGCTCACTTTCGCGGGCGACACCGAAAATTTTGACGACGCTTTAGAAATAAAAACAGGCGAAACATTGCTTCGCGCGCTTTTTAAAACAGGCAAATTAAAAGGAGCCGTGCTTATAAACCGATTTAATGATAAAATAGAGATAACAAAATTAATTGAGCGGGGAGCTGAAAAAAATGAAGTTGCAAAAATATTTTCATAAACTGGAAAGGAGCGTGAAATTAAGTTTTTTGGCGGTCGGCGTTGTGGCGGTTGGCGCCGCCTCTTGGTCTTTGGTAAAAACTTACGGAGTCGGAAACAGCAGTGCTTTTCAGACGACCCCGGCCGTCATTGCCGAACCGGAAAAGCCCAAGCACATAAAAACTCCCGAACCGGTTAAAGCGATTTATATGACAAGCTGGGTGGCCGGCACAAAAGATTGGCGCGCTGAATTGGTTGATTTAATTAAAAAAACAGAATTAAACAGCGTGGTGATTGACGTTAAAGATTATGCCGGCAAGATTTCGTTTGAAACCGGAGACCCCGCCATTAAAGAAATCGGCTCCGAAGAAATCCGCGTAAAAGACATGAAAGATTTTATTGAAACTCTGCACGACGCGGGAATTTACGCGATCGCGCGCATCACCGTTTTTCAGGACCCGTATTATTCAAAAAAACATCCGGACCAAGCGGTACAAAAAAAGAACGGAACGCTATGGAAAGACAAAAAGGGGCTTTCATACATGGATCCGGCATCGCGCGAATATTGGGATTACATTATAAAAATCGCGAGAGCTTCCGAAAAAGCCGGTTTTGACGAACTGAATTTTGATTACATCAGATTTCCTTCGGACGGGGATATGTCTAATATAAAATTTCCGTTATCCGGCGATATGAAAATAAAAAATATCAAAGTCAAAGTTCTCACCGATTTTTTTAAATACTTAAGCGCCGAATTAAAAAATACAGGCGTCCCGATTTCCGCGGATGTTTTCGGGATGGTCGCCACCAATTATGACGATTTGAATATCGGGCAGGTTTTGGAAGATATCGCGCCGTATTTTGATTACATCTCCCCAATGGTTTATCCTTCGCACTACCCGCCGACTTTCCAGGGCTATAAAAATCCAGCCGCGCATCCTTACGAAATAGTTTTATATTCAATGTCTAAAGCCGTGGAGCGTCTTTCCGCGCCGACTTCCACTCCTTCCAAATTGCGCCCGTGGCTTCAGGATTTTGACTTGGGAAAAAATTACGGGGTTGCCGAAGTTGAAGCGCAAAAAAGGGCCGTTTACGATTCCGGCCTCACATCCTGGATGAGCTGGGACGCCGGGAATAGATATACACAGGGCGCGTATTTACTTGACCCAAACTAAGTTTAGGTCAATAATGACTTAATGCGAAAACATTCGTTTATTGTTGGCGAATTTTATCATATTTATTCTCATTCGATTGGCGATTTAGTTTTATTCAAATCTGATCGAGATTACATCAGATTCCTAAGCACATTATTTTCTGCTAACAGCAAAAAGGATATTCCGCGTTTGGACCGCTTTCGTGACCTAAACTTAGTTTGGGACATAAGGGACGGAAAGATAGACATTGGCAACACTTTGGTAGATGTAATTGGCTTTTGTATTATGCCAAACCATTTTCATTTGCTTTTGGGTGAACAAAAAGATGGGAACATTTCTAAATTTTTGCACAGAATTTTGGTCAGTTATTCAAAATATTTTAATTTAAAATACGAAAAAAGAGGGCATGTTTTTGAAAGGACTTTTAATTCTAAGCATTTAAACGACGATAACTATTTTCTGCGCGCTTTGGCTTATTTGCACTTAAATCCGCAAGACATAAAGGGTTGGAGAAAAAAAGAACACTTATATGATTGGTCTAGTTTTCAGGATTACATTGGTGAAAATAGATGGGGTAAATTGCTAAAAACAGATATCGCCTTGAAATATTTTGATGGGGACAAGGCGGCGTACCAGGCATTTGTTAAAGAGGCTAGATCGGAGGCCGAGGATTATGAATTGACCTAAACTAAGTTTAGGTCAGCTGGGGGATGGGGGATAGGGGATAGAATAGATATACACAGGGAGCGTATAATCCTTTGTGATATAATGCCTTTATGCGCAGGGCATTATCCTTAACTCTTTTCATCGGTTTTTTGCCTTTTTTGGCTTCCGCTGAAAGCTGTTTTGATTACTACAAATTCCAAAGCGTGGAAATTGATCTCCATGGAGAAAAGCAAGTTTATAAATCCGGCGAAGGCGCCAAATTCATAGGTTCTCTCGCAAACAAAAACAGCTACCCAATGGTTGGCGGCTCTTTAATCTTGCGAGTATCAAAATTGGATCCTAAATCCCAGCTCGGCAACGATATTATTGAAGAATGGACTGCCAAGGACAACATAAACTTAATGGCGGGGGAAAAGCAACCCATTTCAATTTCTTATCAGCTTTCCTCGGGCCTGCCCACGGGCACGTATATTTTGACTTCTTACTTTTTGACTCAAAATAAATTCAACATTTCAGGCCTTCCTTTCACCGATGACATTTATGGAGGATACGCGACTTTTTCGGTGGAAGGAAAGAGCGAAAAAGCCATAAAGTTTGACCGCTCCGGAGTGAAGATAGACAGCAAACTATATCGCATTTTCGGATTTCTCCCGCAGATTTTCAGCGCGGGCACAGAAACACTTTCAGTTTCCGTGCCATTGAAAAACGATAACGCAAAAGCCGTGAGCGCGGATATTTCCTATTCGCTTTACGTTTGGGACGGAATTGATAAATCTAATCTCATAAAAACTTGGGTTGATAAAATTGACATTTCAAAGCAATCATCAAAAACTTTGTCTTTTGACGTTCCGTTGTCCGGCCGCCCGGTTTATTTTCTAAAAATCACGGCTAAAGCCGGGGACCAAAGAAGCGAAATCCGTATCCGTTTGGCAAAAGACGGTTTCCGCCCGCGGCTCAATTTTGTGGGCATTACACAATTTCCCGCTGGAGACAAAAACAGCAACACTTTATTCGCCTGTTACCATAATACTTCCAACGGAGAGGGCAATGGCCGGCTGGATGTTTCCGTTAAAAATTCCGACGGCCGGGTTTTGTCCGACGCCACTTTTTCCGGAAAAATTACCGGCGCGATTGATGTTTTAACTAAAGATATTTCAAACCTGCGCGGCTACGACAAGCTTATTCTTTCCGCGAAACTTTACGACGATAAAAATAATTTAGTTGACCAATCAGATATTTCTTATGATTGTTCAAAATTCAGCGCGGACTTATGCGTTAAGCGCAGTTTTAATGTTTATTTTTTCGGCGCGGGATTTATTTTAATTATCATCGCCTTGTATTTTATCAAGAGACATTTTAATACAGAAGTAATGCCGTTAAAATAAATCAAATACTATGCGATTAAATAAAGACCAACTTAATATTTTATCTAGATACTTCGCTGATTTATCTAAAATATTGATTGCCTCAACTGTAGTAGGATTTTTTGTGTCTAGCAATGCCGCCTACATAACCGCGCCTGTTTTCATAGGAGGCTCTGTTGCAGCATTGGCTTTTGTTATTTTTAGCTTAAATTTGTTAAAATAAATTATGAATCTGCTTATCGCGTATTTAGCAATAGGAATTATAGGCACAATAATTTATATTGTCGCTATGCGCAATAAAGAATAAAAAATATGAGCGACACCACTCTTTATATAATAGAAGCAATTGTTCTTGCGACAATGATTATCGTCGGTCTTTTTTACAAGCCTAAATCGCGGCCTTAATATGAATATGGATACAGCCACAAAAAAAGAATTTGAGAATTTGGCGGGAATGGTAAAGCGCGGTTTTGATGCCGTAGATAAAAGATTTGATGCCACGGCTTCAAAGGAAGAAATGAGGCAACTAGCAGGCGAAGTTCAGCATATCAAGGGCGAAGTTCAGCATATTAATGCTACTTTGGGTGTTATGGCAACTGATGTTGCGGATATTAAAAAGCATTTTGTATATCGCAACGAGTTTGAAGATTTAATAGCCCGCGTAAAGTATTTGGAATTAAAATTAGGCGTAGAAAGTGGAAAATAATATGCAAATTTTTAAAGAACATCATCACACATTGCTCGTAACCCTGTTTTTAATCGGCGCGCTTTTTGTCGCCGGTTCATTTGAAGCGCGCCTTCCCGACACTGTCATTGCGGCTTCTACTCCTGGACAGCAGGTTGCGACATTGTCTGCGTCATGGGGTCAAGAGTGGGTAGGACAAGTTGTAAGGTACGACTTAGACAGATTTTTATCAGTAAATTTTATTGGAGAAACCAGGACTGCGGACGGAAACTTAACTACTACCGCAACCGTACTTAAGCCCGGCGATACAATATCTTTTAAGCTTACGGAAAACGCTTCTTATTTTGTTACCGGAGGCATGTTCGGCAGCCCTCCCGCGCCCTGGGTAGCCAATTATAATTCTTCGTTGCGCGATCAGATTCTTAAGGAAAAATGTGGTTCGCTCTCCGGTATCCATTTTTACGAATGGTTTGCGGATGGGGATTTGCAAGCTGCTACGTGCGCCTTAATCGCCGTGCAGGTGCCCATGGTCAGCGCGGATACCAGCGGACTTAACTGCGCCCCTTTGCAATCCGCGGAAATTGAAGAGGGTGTAAGAGAATTGTCTACCACCTGCACCGTTACAACTTCCGGTCCTGCCGCGACATTAAGCGTTCCGATTAAGTGGGAAGGGCAAGATCAGGAGGGAGATAAATACAGTTTCTGGGCATTTAATCTCCTTGGAGACATTGTTAGTCTCGCCTCAGGATTTCCTATGGGAACCTATACCGTTGGTTTAATAAACGAAGATGATCAACCCTATCAACAACCTCTTTATCTTAAACTAACTTTGCCGACAGCCCAGCTCAACTGGACTTTTGATGTGGCTCCGGAAGTTGTTCCCGCCCCCACTCTCACTTTCACCGGAAATCCGACCACAATCACAGCGGGCCAATCGTCTTCTCTGCAATGGACCTCACAAAATACTACTTCTTGTAATGCTTCGGCTAATCCACCGAGCGCGCAATGGTCGGGTCCGCGCGATCCCAACAATGGCTCAAGCGACGCCATTGACCATCAGGACGTGACTCCTTCTTCAACTACTATTTATACTCTCACCTGCACTGGTCCCGGAGGCAGTGTTTCTAAAGATGTCACTATTACCGTAAATCCTGTTTGTCCCGTTGGGCAAACTAAGCCATTTAATTCTTG
>JAUYMO010000020.1 GCA_030699445.1 Candidatus Giovannonibacteria bacterium | reverse complement strand
TATAATTATTTTTTTGATATGTTTTTCCGAAACCAGATTTTCAAATTCTTTGGCTTCCGCCGTGCTATAGCTTGCCCCGCTTTCTATCACTTCTCCCACGCTGTATTTTTTTAAAACATCAATCAGCCCAGAAACATGGTCGGCGTGCGGATGGGTTGAAACAACGGCGTCTATGGAGTGGTCATAAAAAGGCATAACGCCGCCCAAAAGCGGGAGAATTTTATTTGTGGGCCCGCCGTCAATTAAAATCTGCGTCCCATCCTTGGCTTCAATAAAAATAGAATCGCCCTGCCCCACGTCAAAAAAATAAACTTGAAGTTCCGGTTTATTTTTCAAACTCCAAATATATAATCCGGCGAGCATCATGAGCGCCGCCAAAAATAAGAGCCCGCCGGATAAAATTTTATTTTTATGAAGCTTTAAAAAGTTTTTCATCTTCAAAAATTAAAATAAATCATGGCCCAATCAATGCTAGCGAAAAATTGGGCGGCCAAAATCTGAAATTTTATCAAAAAATAAGGGACCAAAGCCAGCGTTGTCCCCAAAAAACTGGAAAAAAATCCCAAAATTCCGGCTACAAAACTAAAAAACATAATTGTCGGCACAAAACCGACTATCACAACATTGGCTAAGGGGCTTAGATAAGAAACCAGATTCCCCCAGGAAAGCAGAAGCGGCGTCACGAAAATTTGGGCTGAAAGCGTGGATGCGGCCGCTTCGCGGATGCCCAAAAATTTCGGCAGAAACCAAAGTTTTTTAATAAACCAGGAAGAAAAAAGTATCAGCCCCAAAGTCGCCAAAAAAGAAAGCCGGAAACCCCTGTCAAACCGGACATACATCGGATTCCAAAAAGCCATGAAAAAGGCCGCCCACAAAAGGCCGAGTATCGCGAGGTAGCTTCTGCCCGTGCGCAGGGCCACGAGTCCGATTACGGCCATAATCGCCGCGCGTACCGCGGCTGGCTCGCCTCCGGTCATCAAAGTAAAAGCTAAAATCCCCAAAAGCGAGCCGGCCCAAGCCAGAAAATCCGGCAAAATAAATCCCAAAAAAGCCATAATAAACGCTCCCACGACCGTGATATTGTAGCCAGAAAGCACCAAAATATGGATAACGCCTGCTTTCCTGAAATTATCCAAAATATTTTGCGGGATTACGCCCTCAATCCCCAAAAGCATTCCCGAAGCCAGTGAGGCCTCCGGTTCCGGTAAAATATTTTTTAAGCTTTCTTCAAATTTATTTTTTATAAAAAATAGCGAATTTAAAAATTTATTGGGAGAGTAGCCGATTTTTTTAATTTCCGGAAAAATCATCTGGGAATAAATCTGCTGTTTTGCAAGAAATTTAGCCGTGTCAAAGCCGGCGTAAGGCTCCGGCTCGGCTACTTTTCCGGAAATTTCCAAAACATCTCCGTATTTATATTCCGGATAAATTCTTTTCACTATTAAAATCCTGCCCAGATTGGTTTCTAAAATGATGCGGGAACTATTCGGTTTAAGAACGCTCGATAATACTTTACCTTGTAAAGTAAGTGTTTGGCCGTAATAATCGTGAAGCCGGTCAGCCGTAATTTTATTTTCAAAAATAGAAAAGCGGAATATGCCAAGGAGGAAAAATAAAATAATAAACAAAGCCGCGCACGGGAAAACACTCGGTGTTTTTTGAGATTCAACACCGAGTGTTGAGGAGGGCGCGGCAAAAAAATATAAAATAATTACGATCCCCACCGTTAATCCCAACACTCCCAAAATCCAATTTTGCGGAATATTAAAAAATGAGCGGAGCATAACTCCGCATAAAAACGCGACCAGCAAATACGGAACGTGCTTTACTGCCATAATCTGCCCTGTTCCTTATCCAGCGCTTCGTTAACCAAGCGGTCGGCTTCGCGATTTTTTTCGCGGGGCACATGGCTGAAAGTTATTTTGCCAAAATCAAATTTTAAATTCCACACGGCAACAAAAAGCGGAAACATTCTTTCTTCTTCAATTTTATATTCTCCGTTTAACTGCTTCATCACAAATTCGCTGTCCATCCGAAAAGCAATTTCCATCTTTTTTGTTTTTTCTTTTCCCAATAGCGCTTTGATTTTTTTTAAAGCGAATATCACCGCGGCGTATTCGGCCTCGTTGTTGGTTTTTACGCCAAGTTTTTCTCCGTATTCTTTAACCACACGCCCTTTTTCGTCCAAAATCACCACTCCCAGCGCCGCCGGCCCCGGATTCCCCCTTGACCCTCCGTCAGTATAGACAATAAGTTTTTCGGCTTCTTTTTTTGGCATAATTTATTTCTTCACTATTTTTAACAACTCATTCAAAACTACCGGTAATTTTTTAACGCCGTCGCTTCCGGAAAAATGGCCTTTTTTATGCTGAACAATAATTTTTGCGCCGAGTTTTTGTCTGAATACTTTTGAATTTTTAGAAAAATGCACATAAGGATCGCCATCTGAAAATATGGCGACAAATTTATTGCCGGAATTTTTTATTTTTTTAAAATTTAATGGCGTTCGCAACCAAGGTTTCGCAATCGGTTTTTCTTCGGGAGTTTGATTTGTTAAACTCACCCAACCGGCCACGAAAACAGCCCCACCGATTTTTTTACTTTTCGGCAATTTCTCCAAATATCTCATAATCGCCTGCGCGCCGATGCTATGCCCGACAAAATAAGTATTTTTATACTGCATCCTAACAATTTTGGCGAGTTTTCCAACCCATCTGCTTATTTTTGGCTTGCCGGTTTCCGGCATTTTTGGAACAAAAACCCTAAACCCTCTTTTTTCAAGCTCTTTTTTAAGCCAAGGAAACCATCCTTCTTTCTGGTAGCCCCACCAACCGTGGATTATAAAAACTATTTTTTTATTTTTTTCCATGGGAATTTTTGGTTAATTGGCAATCTAAATGCAGCCGCTTTTTTGTGCCCGCCTCCGCCAAACTTCATAGCAATTTTTGACGAATCAACTTTATTTGTGGAACGTAAACTTACTACCAATTTATCTCCCTTTTTTTGCCAAATAATTCCGAGTTGAAACCCCCTTTTGCGCATTGCGTCGCCAATATCGGAATTGAGAGCCAGCGCAAAATTAACCGCGAGCGCGCGCTTGCCAAAAAATCTCACTTCTTCCGCGTCTTTTAAAGCTTTTTTTATAAGAACATTTTTGTACTTCAAAATTGCCTTGCCCTCTTCAATATATTTATTTAAACTTCTAGTATTTTCAAAATCTTTGGCAATTTTATTCCATAAATAAAATTCAAATTCATAAGTGCCCAGCGATGCAGCGATTTCGTAAACATAGGGCAAAGACATTTTCCAAATATCCACATTCTCAATATATTTGAGTAGCTTTGGAATTGGTTTTTTAGGATGAAAATATTTCCAAGCGAGTCCGGCTCCGGAATGATTAATATTATAACGATAATCATGCGCCAACATTGTAGCAGCCATTGAGCTAACATGATGGTCTAGAGCTACAACTTTTTTGCAAATCTTAAGAAGCCGCCGCATTTCCTTAGCGGGATACGTAAAATCAACCATATAAATATCTTTTCGCGCTAAGTCCGCGGGCAATTTATCGCCATGATTTACTCCAATATACTCCGCGCGCGCGCCAAATTTTTTCCACGCCGCCCAGGCCGCGCCAAAGCCGTCCTCGCACCCTTTATGATACAAAACCACGATGTTTTTATTTTTGTTCATCTTGAATATCCGATTTGGCGGAGCCAGTAATCATTGTCCCATTCCCAGAGAATTTTGGCGGCTAAAAACGCGCGGACGTCCCTGAAATAATACGGAAATTCTTTGAGCTCCACGTCGCCCTCCGCCTCGCCCCAATCATGCTCTGCTTCTATACAATGCGGCATGCCGTTTGATCTACCATTCCTGACTTTGCTCCTCCCTCCTTTTTCGCGGAGCGTTGAATTGCATTTTTTGCAAACCTTGTGCTGGTTAATCCGCAAAATCCATCTTGTTTGGATTTCTTTCGGCAATGCCAGCGATTTTTTAATTTCCAATTCTTGAAGCGCCTGGATATAAGCCGCGGTCTGGAGATTATATTCCGGAAAAAATCCGGTTGAGGTTTTAATGTCCAAAACGCCGAATTTCCCGTCTATGGTGGCGAGCGCGTCAACCGTTCCCGCGTATTTATGGAGCCCCGACCAAATCCGGCGCTCCACATACTCGGGGTGAAAATAAATCTGCCTTAATTGGTTAAATTCCAAAAATTTATTCACGGCGGGTTCAATATCGCGAGACACGGAAACTTTTTTTCCGGTAAGCAACTTCTGAATCGCTTCGTGAACCGCGGAACCCTCCTCTGCCGATTTATTTTTTACGTCTTCGGCGGCGTCAAAGCTTCCCATTTCTTTAAAAAAAACTTGTAGCCCCGGTTTGGCTTTCACTTCCAAAATTCTGGTAACCCTCGGATACCACGCCCCGTCCACCTCGTAGCCGTTTTCTTTTTTAAAATGTTCCGCATTATCGTAGCGCATAAGATTAAGTCAGTATAGCACTTTATTTTTTCTTCAATGCCTCAATCCCCGGAAGAGTTCCTTTCGCCAGAAATTCCAGCATGGCGCCGCCGCCGGTTGAAATAAAATCAAAGTTTTTTTCCAGTTTGAATTTCCGGATGGCGGCAACCGTATCTCCTCCGCCAACAACTTTATACGCCTTGGATTTTCCAAGCTCTTTGGCAAAAGTTTTTGTCCCATAAATAAATCCTTTTTCACAAATGCCTAGAGTTCCGTTCCATAAAACAAATTTGGACGCCTGGGCAAGCTCGCCCAAAGTTTTTACTGTTTTCGGCCCCGCGTCTAAAATCAAACCTTGCTTCATCGTCCAATCCCCCGGCAATAAAATTTTATTGCTCCAAACAACGCTTTTTGGAATTTTTATGTTCTCAACTTTTGATTTTTCCACACCGATTCCGCGCCTGGCCAAAAAAGTATTGCCGATGGCGCCCCCGACAAACACCGCGTCGGCGGATTTTAAAAATCTTGAAATTAGCGGTTCTTTGGTCGCGAATTTTTTTCCGGCGATAACCGCCAAAAATGGATGCTTTGGCTTGAAAAATCTGGAAAGATGTTTAATTTCTTTTTTTAAAAGCGGCCCGGCTTCATAAGGCAAAAACTTGGGCAGTAAAACAATTGAAGCGTACTTGCGGTGGGATTCGGCAAAAGCGTCATTGATATAAGAGTCGCCCCAAAAAGCCAAACGCTTGGCAAAAGCTAAATCGTTTTTTTTCTCTCCTAGATTTAAGCGGATATTATCCAAAAGCACTACGCGCTCGGAAAACTTTTTTGGTTTTAACGGCAACTTGCCTCGCGCGAAACCTATTTTAAATCCAAGCAATTTCTCCAGCGCAATTTTTACCGGATTTAAATTGGGCGTTTTGCCGTCAATTTCCAAGTGGGTAATAATAAAAATTTGATTATTTCCCGCCAAAAGTTTTTTTATGGTTGGAATCGTTTTTTGTATTTTAAAATCGTCGGCCACTCTGCCTTTTTTGAGAGGAACATTGAAATCGGCGCGTAAAAGAACTCGTTTCATAAGCCGGCAACCGCTTTAACCAATTTTACAAATTTATTCGCGTTGAGGCTCGCTCCGCCGACCAACAAGCCGTCAACCGCGCCGTCTTTTACGAAAGCGTAGGAATTTTTGTCATCCACCGAACCGCCGTAGAGCACCGGGATTTTGGAAGCGATTCTTTTTCCAACCATGCGGTAAAGTTCCCTGCGTATTATTGTCGTAATTTCATAAACATTTTTTGGCGTGTCAGCCCGCCCCGTTCCAATTGCCCAAATCGGCTCATAAGCAATAATCAA
This sequence comes from Candidatus Giovannonibacteria bacterium, assembly GCA_030699445.1. Lineage (GTDB taxonomy): Bacteria > Patescibacteriota > Minisyncoccia > UBA11713 > 2-01-FULL-45-33 > GWA1-44-29. The sequence continues at coordinate 37,030 of JAUYMO010000020.1, read as the reverse complement.
ATTCCTGAAGAATGATTTTTTAATGCGCGAGAGCCCTTCATGAAGTTCATCCCGTATAATTTTTGGGAACGCTATTTCCTTTTGCCTTTCCGCTTCCCCAACGCAAAGTATTGCCCGCATACCCGTTCCTAAAACCGCTTTCAATTTTTTATTTACGATTTCATTTGTTTCTCCCAACGCCCTTCTTTCCGAATGGCCAACGATAACAAGCCGTACGCCGCAAGCTTTAAGCTGTAAAGGGGATACCTCGCCCGTGTATGCTCCTGATTTTTCATAAAAACAATCCTGTGCTCCTGTTTTAAATTTATAAATTGCGGGAATATGAATGAATGGCGGGGCAAAAACAACCTCAACACTCTTGATATTTTTAACTCCGCGCCCAATCTTGTCGGCTAGACGCGAAGCGTCCCGCGGAGTTTTCGGATTCATTTTCCAGTTGGCAATAATTATTTTTTTCATCTTCTTAAAAGTTTAGCTGTTTCTTCGGGAGAAATTTTGACGACGTCAATCCCCGCGCCCAATTCCAACCCGCCCCAAATTGCGGCCCTCGGCAAAATCTCCATGTGCCAATGGTAATGCTCGGCGTGGCGCTCTTTCGGCGGAGCGGTGTGGATAAAAAAATTATAATCGGGATTTTTATTTTTTTTAAAAATTCTCTGGAAAACAAAGCTCATCGCGTCCGATAAATCTTTTCTTTGCGCCTGGTCTATAACTTCAAAACGCGACTCGTGGAATTTCGGGAATATCCTGACTTCATACGAGACCCGCGAAGCATAAGGCGCCAAAACCACAAAACGCTTGTTTTGATAAATAGTGCGCTCTTTTTCCTTAAGCTCATCCTTTAAAATATCACAATGGACGCAGCGCCTGTGCGCGCGAAAATAATTATGCGAACCCTCCAAGCTTCTTTTCACGTCCGGTGGGATTATTGGAATCGCGAAAACTTGGGAATGCGGATGGGGCACGGTGGCTCCGGCGCGCGAGCCGTGATTGTGAATTATTAAAATGTAATCCACGCATGGCTCGCTAGCCAGCGCCTGGTATCTTGATTGGTAGGCCTCCAAAACCAAACATATTTCATCCCGAGTCATAAGCGCGAAATGCCTTTCGTGGGACCTGGTCACGACTACCTCCTGAAACCCGACGCCGATTTTTTTTTCGTGTATGCCGCATTTTTCCAATGGCGGGCAGATATTGGAGCGCGCGACAACCGGATATTTATTAGGGAAAACATGAACCCATCGGTCTTTGGATTGTTGAATTGTTTCAAATGGACATCTTGATTTGGGAAACGGTTTTGTTTTAATGCGTTTAAAAAACACGGGTTTTTTTTGAATGTCCGTGGAAATCAAAACCCAGTCCCCGGAAACAATATCTTTGCGAAATTCTATTGTTGGCTTCATAAAATTAAAATTTTAATTTATTTAAAGACCTCATGATTTTAAAAACTTCCCAAAGGGTGCGGAAATACGCCGTAAAGTTTACTGAAGAGCGCGGATCGTTGACCCAATTGGCGGGAATAATTCCAATTTTATATCCGAAACGCTTGGCCAGCGCCAGAGTTTCCACATCAAAAGCCCAGCGATTTATTTTTGCCGCGGAAAAAATTTTTTCGGCGGCGTAATCGCGAAACGCCTTAAAACCGCATTGGGTATCCCAAATTCCCGGAACCGCCATCCATTGAATATACAGATTGCCCATGTTCCCCAGCGCGCGTTTCCACCAAACTTGAGCCACGGATTGTTTGGCGCCCGGAGCATCTTTGGAATCTCTGGAACAAATCACAACATCGTATCCGCCGTCAAAAAACGGGCGCATTTTATCAAAATGGGAAATGTCGGTGGCGTTGTCGGCATCAGCAAAAAGGCGGATTCTGCCGTAGGCCGCCAGCATCCCTTCGCGGACAGAATAGCCCTTGCCCATATTTTTTTTGCGGCCAATCACGCGCAGGTTTTTAATTTCGCCCGCCATTTTTTCCGCGACCTCCGCAGTGCCATCTCTGGAGCCGTCGCTTACAACTAAAATTTCATAGCTATGCGCCTGCGTTGCAAAATATTCCTGAAATCTTCTCAAAGTTTTAGGCAACCGCTCGGCTTCATTATACGCGGGGATTATTACAGATAAGTAGATATCCGGTTTTGGCATAGATTTATTTTAGCACATTTTAATCGAAATCTTCTTGTTTAAGATGTGACTGCCGTAAAATCGAGCGGAAAGTGCCGATAGGAATTTCTTTGCGGCCAGCCGGAATAATCACGGTCAACGGCGGATTTGCTCTTTGAAATTTCATATGGCTTCCTTTTTGAGAAACAAAAACAAAGCCTTTCCTGCGAAGGACTTTGATGATGTAATCCGAAGAATAAAATTTAGGCATACTGAAGTTGGCGCTTCACGATAGTCGGTTGCTCCACTTTCAGCAAATCCGATATTTTGGCTCCGTCAAAATAAAGTTCCAGGGCTTCTTGCAGGTTGGTCAAAGCGTCCTTTTTGGTTTTACCGAAACTAGAAACGTCAACATTCAAACACTGGGCAACATAATACTTGCCCTCTTTCCAAACCACATTTTGTAAATCTATTTTACGCATAAGTTTATATTATTCTAAATTTAAATCCTTGTCAACACTTCCGCCCCGTTTTTTTTCACCACCAAAGTATGCTCAAAATGCGCGGCGCGGGAGCAGTCGCGCGTAAGCCATGTCCAGCCGTCTTTGGAAAGTTTTACTTTCGGGCTGCCGTCGGTCGCCATTGGTTCTAAAGCGATTGCCATTCCCTCGCGGAGCTCGGGACCATCGCCGCGATGGCCCCAATTCGGAATTTCGGGGTCTTCATGCACTGCCCGCCCAACGCCGTGCCCAACAAGTTCGCGCACCACACCGAATCCTTCTGTTTCTAAATATTTTTGAATAGCAAAGCCAATATCGCCAACACGCGCTCCGGCACGGACTTCGGCGATGCCGATTTCCAAAGATTTTTTTGTCGCGTCAATTAATTTACCTGCCTCGCCGGCAGGCAGGTTTTTCCCTCCGCCAATTAAAACAGTCATCGCCGTATCAGTGCATAGGCCTTCAAACCACATCCCGATATCCAAGCCGACGATATCGCCGTTTTTTAATTCGCGGTCGGACGGCAACCCATGCACCACTTCTTCGTTTATTGAAACGCAAAGCGAACCCGGGTAGGGACGCGGCACGCCCCGCACTTTATATCCTTTAAAAGACGGCGCGCCTCCGGATTTTAAAATCAAATTTTCCGCGAGCGCGTCAAGTTCCTTTGTGGAAATTCCGGCAATCGCGTGGCACGCGGCTTCAGCCAAAACAGCGGCAAGTCTCTTGCCGCCTTCCCGCAAAATTTCCAGCTCTTTTTTATTTTTAATAATCATAACTCAATCGCTTTCACGATATCCTCGTGAACTTTTTCCATCGTCTGCTCGCCATTGATTTCTATAAATTTGTGTTTTTTATCTTTTTTATAAAATTCAATTGTCGGCACAACCTCTCTTTCGTAATAGGCAAAACGGTGCTTAATGCTCTCCGGGCTGTCATCTGACCGCCCCCTTTCTTTCATACGCGCGGTTGCCCATTCCTCGCTTACATTCAGCCAAATATGAAAAACATTTTCTCTGCCATAAAAATCAAACATTTCATCCAACGCTTCCGCTTCCAGCGCCTGGCGCGGTGAGCCGTCTATAATAATATGGTTGCTTTCGGTGACTCCATGAATAAATTCGGTTGCGTAGGCCCAAATAGCTAAAGAGTTCGGTGTTAGCTTGCCGGATTTTAAACTTTTTTCATCTAACAATCTTGCCGTAAAAAACTCCGAGTGACCGGCAAGTTCCCTCAAGCGCGCGCCGGTATAAACATAGAGTGCACTGTCAGTTCCGCTTTTTTCTTCCAATAATTTTTTGAGAAGATCCGCCTGCGTGCCTTTGCCGCAACCGGACCGTCCGATAAAAGTAAAATTATAAGGCTGATTTTTCATAACTATTTTTAATCATAACTTCGCAATGAGAGCTGGCCTTCAACCTGCTTGGCGGTTTCTAAAACCACCGAGACCACAATCAGCAAAGCCGTCCCGCCGATGGCAAGGGTTGAGATGCCGGTCAGAGCGCGCAAAATAAGCGGCAAAACCGCCACCGCGCCCAAAAACAAAGCCCCGACAAAAGTTATGCGCGTGACGATTTTGCTTAAAAATTCCGCCGTGGAATTTCCCGGGCGGATTCCCGGCAAAAAAGCCCCGCTTTGCTGGAGATTTTTGGAAACCGACTGCGGGTCAAATGTGACGGCGGTGTAAAAATAAGTGAAAAGGAAAACCAAAAGAAAATAAGCGGCGGCGTAAACCCAGGGGCTCGCGAAAAAATTAATTATGAATGACGAAACAATTTTTAAAACAGCATTGGCTGAACCGGCAAAAAAACTGGCGACCATCTGCGGCAGAAGCAAAATGGAAAGCGCGAAAATTATCGGAATGACTCCTGCTTGGTTTACTTTCAAGGGAAGATAAGTGGTTGTGCCGCCATACATGCGCATGCCGCGGATTCTTTTAGCATAATAAACCGGAACCGGCCGGTCTCCTTCCGATATATAGACAACCGCCGCCACGGTTATGACCGCGATTACCGTAAAAGCAATAAGCGTCGGCAGCTGCGACGCGTCATACGCCAAAAAGGTTTGCCGGAGGTCGGAGGGAAAACTTGCCACAATACCCGCGAAAATAAGCAGAGATACGCCGTTGCCCAAAGCGTATTCGGAAATCAGCTCGCCTATCCACATAAGCAAAATAGAGCCGGCCGCGACAATTATCACATTGGCGAACTTTTCGTAAAAAGTCAGGAACTGCAAAATCCCCTGCCGTTCCAAAATGGTTAAGAGCCCGAATCCCTGTACAAACGCTAAAGGCACGGTGAGCATGCGCGAATACTGGTTGAATCTTTGCCTGCCGGCTTCGCCCTCTTCCTGCGCCAATTCTTTTAAAGAGGGAAAAATCATAGTTAAAAGCTGCATGATAATTGAGCCGGTAATATACGGCCCGACTCCCAGCATCATAATGGAAAGATTTCCCAAAGCGCCTCCCGAAAAAAGATTGAGCAAGCCGAAAAATTGGTTTGCCTCAAAAAATTGGCGGAGCCGCAGCGCGTCAATCCCCGGAATCGGAATGGAAGAAATTAGGCGGAACACCGCCAAAAAACCCAAAAGATAAAGAAATTTTCTCCGGAGGTCTGTATCTCTTAAAATAAGTTTAAATTTTTCCCACATGTTAGCCGATTTTTTCTTTGGCTGATTTGGACATTAAAAGATTTTTATCAAAAACCAATTTTTTTGTAAGTTTGCCGTCGCCCAAAATTTTAATCTTTGGCATTTTGTTTCCCTGCATTTTTACCAACCGCGCCGCTACTAATTCTTTGGGAGTAATTTTGTCGCCATCCTTAAATGCTTTGTCCAGCGCGCCCAAATTTACCACCGCTATTTTGGCTTTATTAGCGTTCACCGACTGTGCCCGGCTTCTGCCGTAGCCGCGGCGCTTGTGGAGCTTCTTTATGATATCACGGATTTGCGGACGAACACGCCTGCCGGCACGGGCTTTTTGTCCCTTAATTCCCCTGCCCGAAAATGACCCGCGCTTCCCACCGCGCCCGATTCTCTTCTGTTTTTTATTGGTTGATTTTGTTAAATTATGAACCTGCATAATGACAATTATGCTAGCTTAAAAAACGCCAGTATGCAAGCGCTTGACATATATAAATAGATATGCTAGCTTTAAATAAGATGTAAATTAAGTTCAAATTATTGGCGTGCCCAACAAAATTCAAATTCCTTGAAAGGAGAAGGGGCATATGAAAAAGGCCTACTATACTGGAAAGAAGTATCCTTTCTATAAGTCGATCAGCTATGTGATCAGCGAGGCTTCCGATTCGGAAATGAAGTTATTGGCAAAGCTCATTAAAGCAACCAAGCTTCAGAAGGGGCATTATAAAATCATCGCGGCATGGAAAAAGCGACTACAGGAAATTCACTGGCAATCCGATGATGGGGATCTCGGCGTACAAGCCGATCTTCGCAAGGAAGGACGAAAAAGGGCGAAAAAAAGGCTAGAATTTAGTATCTTTTGATAGGCGACAACAACAGGCGCACGACCTATGGGTACGGCGCTTTTTCTTTTTCAAATTTTCTGAGATTTATTTTGGGCTTTTTAATTTTTTCAGCGCCTCCAGAGTCGCCAAAGCGTTGGTCAGTTTGTTTTTTGTGTGCGATAAAATTTTGGCGCTGACATTTTTCACTCCAGCCATGGCGAGCACAGTGCGAGCCGAACCCCCGGCCACCAAGCCCTTGCCCGCCTTGGCGGGTTTTAAAATAACCCTGGCGCTGCCGAATTTCGCGTAAATCTCGTGCGGGATGGACTGGTCTTTGGTCAAAGGCACCGAAATCATATTTTGCCTCGCCCGGCGCACTGCTTTTTCAATTGCCTGCGAAGTATCGGCGGCTTTCCCCAAGCCAAAGCCCACACGCCCTCTTTGGTCGCCGATTACCATCGCCGCCCGGAAAGTAAAGCGCCTGCCTCCGGCCATCACCCGCGCCACGCGCCGGAGGTCAATTAATTTCTGTTCGTATTCACTTTTTGGTTTTTGAGGTCTTGCCATAAATATTTTTTTAAAATTCTAATCCGCCCTCTCTCGCGCCTTCGGCTACTTTCCGCACTCTGCCGTGGTATTGGTAACCGCCTCTGTCAAAAACAATTTTTTTTATATTTTTTTCTTTGGCTTTTTTTGCTAAAAGTTTTCCCGCTTCGTAAGCCAAATCAGATTTTTTAACGCCTTTTTTCTTTAATTTAAGCTCACGGTCGGAAATGGAAAGCAAGGTTTTATTTTTTTCGTCGTCAATCAATTGTAAAAATAAATGCTTGTTTGAGCGGTAAACCGAAAGGCGCGGCTTCTGTATAGTCCCGGAAATTTTTGCCCTTACCCGTTTATGCCTAATTTTTCTTCTTTGAGCCATAAAATTATGCTGTTGAAACTGCTTTCTTGCCGGCCTTTCTCCTTATAACCTCGCCTTGATAATGTATGCCTTTGCCTTTGTAGGGCTCCGGTTTTTTCTCCGCGCGGATTTTAGCGGCTACCTGACCGGTTTGCTCTTTATCTACGCCATTTATGGTAATAACATTTTTTTCAACTTTAAAAGTTATGCCTTCCGGAGCCGGAATTTTTACGGGATGCGAAAATCCTATGGATAAAACCAGGTCATTGCCGTCAATTTGCGCGCGGTAGCCCACTCCTTCAATTTCCAATTTCTTTTCAAATCCGTTTTGCGCGCCTTCAACGCAATTTTTAAAAAGCGCTGCGGTCGTGCCAAGCATGGCGTAAGCGTCTTTGATTGAATCGTTTTTCAGAGAAATCAGAAAAGCGCCGTCACGCTCTTCAATATTAACGTAATCAGAAAAAGATTTTTTAAGCTCCCCTTTTGGCCCCTTAAAAATCCAGAAGCTTCCTTCTTTTTTTATTGTCACCCCCGCCGGCGGAGTTATTGGTTTTTTTGCTAGTCGGCTCACCCCGTTAGAAATAGTACGCAGACGCAAAAAATGCGTTGCGTGCTAGATTATTGCTTATAAATTGCGACTTTTTATTATATATCATATTTTTGTTTATGTGTCCGCGATTTCTAACGGGGTTACCATAATTCCATTAAAACTTCCCCTCCTAATTTATATTTTCTTGCCTCGCGGTCCGTCATAATTCCTTTGGGCGTTGAGTAGATCGCGATTCCGAATCCATTTTTTAAAGCGTAAATTTCGCGGTACCCGCGGTAGATTCTCTGCGAAGGCTTGGATACTCTTTTGCCGCCCGAAATTTTCGGGTCTCCCGATTCGTCGTATAAAAGCTTGACTTCTATTTGTTTGCCGCCTTTTCTGCCTTTCCGCTCTATGCTTCCCAAGTATCCCGCGCGCTCTAAAACCTTGGCGATTTCCATTTTAATATTTGAGTGCTCAAAAGACGCGGCTTCTTTTTTTGCCGCTTGGGCGTTTTTTATTCTCACTAACATATCCGCGATTGGGTCGGTCATATTTTTTTTACCAGCTGCTTTTTTTAATGCCTGGAATTAATCCGTCGTTGGCCAATTCTCTGAAACAAATCCGGCAAAGGTCAAAATCGCGCATATATCCGCGCTTTCTCCAGCATCTGAAACAGCGCCTGACCACCCGGCTTTTGAATTTCGGCGGTTTTAGCGACCTTACGTATGTTGAAGTTTTGGCCATTTTATTTTTTCTCAAAAGGCACACCCAATAATTTAAAAAGCGCCAAAGCCTCTTCTCTTTTTTTCGCGCTGGTCACAATTGTCGCCTCCAGCCCGAAAATATTCCTTACGTCTTCGCCGATCATTTCAGGAAATATAATATGCTCTTTTATGCCCACTGTCAAATTGCCTCCCTGGTCCAGCGATTTTAACGGAATCCCGCGGAAATCCCTGGTTCTTGGAATAGCAAAGTTAACCAAGCGGTCCAGAAAATCATACATTCTCTCTCCGCGTAAAGTTACCTTGTATCCGATAATCATGCCTTCCCTGGTTTTATAGGAAGCAATGGCGACCCGCGCCGGGCGAGGAGAAACCTTTTGGCCGGTAATCAGCGCTAGATGTTTTTCCACGGTTTCCACGGCTTCTTTTTTATCGCGCATCCTGCCCGTGCCGACGTTCACCACGACTTTCAAGACACGCGGAACAGCCATCGGCGATTTAAATCCGAATTCTTTCATTATTTTTGGCACTGCTTCCTTATATTTTTCTTTAATTGATTGCATAAAATTTAAATTTCGTTTTTACATTTTTTACAAATTCTGGTTTTAATATCTCCGGAAAATTTATACCCAACGCGCGAACCTTTTCCGCAGTTTTTGCAAAAAAGCATTGCGTTGGAAGCATGAAACAGCGTCGGCAAAGTAACCACTTCGCCTTTTTGGCCCTGCTTTCTCGGGCGCTGATGTTTTTTTCTAAGGGACACGCCTTCCACCAATATTTTTTCGCTTTTTGGAAAAACTTTAAGAACCTTGCCCTGCTTGCCGCGGTCTTTTCCGGAAATTATTATTATATTATCGCCTTTTTTTATTTTCATATATTTATACAATTTCTTCCGCGAGCGAAACTATTTTATTAAAACCTTTTTCTTTGATTTCTCTGGGAATCGGCCCGAAAATCCTTCCGCCTTTCGGCTCCTTGCCGTCCAAAATAACCACAGCGTTGTCGTCAAATCGGATATAAGACCCGTCCGGGCGCCTTAGCGCGTTTTTTTGCCTGACAACCAAGGCCTTATGCACCTCTTTTCTTTTAACCTGTTTTCTGGGTTCAGCGATTTTTACCGTGACAACAACAATATCCCCGATGCCTGCGTATCTGCGGCGGGTTCCTCCCAAAACCTTAATACACTGGACGAGTTTCGCCCCGGAATTGTCTGCCACATTGAGCATGGTGCGGTGTTGAATCATAAAATTTTAATTATCTTCCACTTTTTATCTTTGGAAATCGGCTTGGCGGATTTTATGATAACCGTGGTTCCTTCCGGAATTTGCTCTTCCGTGTGCGCCTTGTATTTTTTGGAAATTTTCATAAATTTGCCGTAGAGGCGGTGCTTTTTCAGGCGCGAAACTTCCACGACCGCGGTTTTGGCCATTTTATTTGAAACTATTTTCCCTTTTAATTCTTGCGCCATATTATTTATTTATTTTTAGAATTGTAAGCATGCGGGCGATATTTTTTCTGATTTCTTTGGTTTCTTTCACGTTTTTTATCTTGGATTCTCCCGCGCGCATTTTAAGCGTAAGCAATTTTTCACGCTCTTCGGATAAAAGCTCCGCCAACTCCGCCCCGCCTTTATTTTTTAAATCTTTTATTTTAATTTTTGCCATAAAATTATCTTGAAACAAATTTAGTTCTAATCGGGAGTTTTGCTCCGGCGCGCCTTAAAGCCTCTTTGGCGACTTCTTTGGTCACGCCGTCCATTTCAAAAATTATTCTTCCCGGAAGCACCGGAAAAACATATCCGGCCACGTCGCCTTTTCCGGAGCCCATGGTCACCTCCGGCGGTTTTTGGGTAATCGGCTTGTCCGGAAAAATGCGAATCCAAATTTTTCCGCCTCTTTGGATATAATTGGTCATGGCTTTTCTGGCGGCTTCTAATTGTTTTGATTTTACCCAAAGGGCTTCTTCAGCTTTGAGGCCGAATGAGCCGAAAGCCAAAGACACGCCTCTGGTTTCTTTGAGGTTTCTTTTGGTCGCCAATCTCTGCCACTTCCTAAATTTTACTCTTTTGGGTAACAACATCTTTTTCTTTGTTAAAAATTTCTCCCTTGTAAATCCAGACCTTTATTCCCAAGTCACCGTAAGGCAAATGCGCCCGGCCTCTGGCAAAATCAATATCAGCGCGCAGCGTCTGCAGTGGAACCTGACCCTCTTTCAGCCATTCGTAGCGCGCCATTTCCGCGCCGTCCAATCTGCCCGAAAGCGTGATTTTTACGCCCTTAACGCCTTTGGATGACATTATTTTGCTCATGGTGTGTTTGAGAACCCTTCTGAAAGGCAGGCGTTTTTCCAAATCCTGCGCTATTGTTTCAGCCATCACTCTCGCGTGCTGTTCGGGAGATTTTATTTCTTCAACCGTGAGCTTAAGGCTTGTTTTTTTTACGGATGTTTTTCTTAATTTTTTCAAAAATATCTCCACTTCTTTTTTTAATTTTTCCACGCCCTCGCCCCCTCGGCCGATCAAAAGCCCGGGCCTCGCCGTTTTTATGATTACATTCAGCGTTGATGGGGATCTTTCAATATCAATCGCGTCTACCAGCATGCCTTTAAGTTTTTTTTCAAGATGCTCCCTCAATAAAACATCTTCTTTCAGGAATTTTTGGTAATCCTTAACGGAAAACCAGCGCGATTTCCACGGCCTGATGATTCCCAACCTCATTGAATATGGATGTGATGTGTGCGTCATGTTATTTTCCTAAAAGTATAATTGTAATGTGGCTGGAATGCTTCCTGATCGGCGAAGCTACTCCTCTCGCGCGCGGCATAAAGCGTTTTAAAGTCGGCCCTTTGTCAACACTGATGCTTTTCACAAACAGATTTTCTTTTTCAATATTAAAATTATGTTTGGCGTTGGCGACCGCGGAATGAAGAAGTTTTTTTAGGGGCTCGGCGGACCGGCGCGCTAAAAATCCCAAAGCCGCCTCGGCTTCTTCCGCCGATTTTCCGCGAATTAAATCGGCCGCCAATCTTACTTTTCTCGGCGCCATTCTCAAATATCTCAAATGTGCTTTTATTTCTTTCATAATTTTTATTTTTTAGCCGGAGCCGCTGATGCTGGCGCGGTTGAAGCGGCAGCTTTGGTTTTTTCTGCTTCCTTGGCCTGCATTTCCAGTTCTTTCTGCATTTTCCCGCCGTGCTTCACGAATTTTCGCGTAGGCGAAAATTCGCCCAAGCGGTGCCCGACCATTTCTTCGGAGATATTTACCGTAATAAAATCCTTGCCGTTATGCACCCCGAAAGTGTATCCTATCATCTCCGGAGCGATTTGCGACCTCCGGGACCAGGTTTTGATTATATCCCGCCCGCCGGATTTAAACTTGCTTAATTTCTTGAGCAATTTTGGGTCTGTATACGGGCCTTTTTTTAAGCTTCGCGACATAATTTTAAATTAATTTTTGGTTCTCCGGCTAATTATAAATTGGGAAGAATATTTATTGCGGTTTCTGGTTTTAACGCCCCGGGTTCCCTTGCCCCATTTGTTTTTCGGGCGCCTTGTCCCGCGCATGGTGCGCCCTTCGCCGCCTCCGTAAGGATGGTCCACCGGATTCATCGCTGAACCGCGAACCGTAGGCCGGATGCCCATCAGGCGCGACCGGCCGGCTTTGCCGATTACCACAAGATTATTTTCTTCATTTGAAACCTGGCCAACGGAAGCCCAGGCGTTGTCTTTTATTTTTCTGACCTCTCCCGAAGGAAGTTTTATTGTGGCATATCCGCCGTCATGCGCCACTACCTCCGCGAAACTTCCGGCTGAACGCACTAAAGCGGCTTTACCTTCCGGAGCAAGAGCAATGTTGTAAACCAAAGTGCCAGGCGGCAAAGCGCCCAACGGCAAGCGGTTGCCGGCTATGATTGGGGCTTTTTCGGATATTAAAATTTCGCGCCCGGGGCGGACATCTTTCGGCAAAACCATGTAGCGCTTCTCGCCGTCTTTATAAACAACCAGCCCGATAAAAGCCGTGCGGTTTGGGTCGTATTCAACCGATTCCACGCGCCCGGGAATATCTTTTTTATCAAATAGAAAATCAACGATGCGCAAAAGCCGTTTTGCTCCGCCTCCCTTGTGGCGCGTGGTAATGCGGCCTAAATTATTTCTGCCGACTGCTCGATGCTTTCCAAAGACCAAAGATTTTTCGGGCTCATGGCGCGTCAAAAACTCCCTGTAATTTATTCCGGTCATTTGCCTTCTGGATGGAGATGTTGGAGCGAAAGTTTTCATAAATTAAAATTCAGAAATAGTTTGCCCTGCTTTTAACGCCACAATTGCTTTTTTAAATCCCGGCTTAATTCCCAAAATCACGCCTCGTCTCCGTTTTTTATTTCTTGCCGCGAGAATGTTGATAGACTGAACCGCGACGCCATACCTGCCTTCTATGGCCTGCCTAAGGGAAGGCTTGTTGGCGGAGCCGGAGACTTTAAAAACATACCTGCCATCGCCGAGCATAGTTGATTTTTCGGAAATATGCGGCGCGATAATTAATTTCCACGCCAATTCGCTTTTATTTTTGACGGAAGCGACCCGAGGCGTAGCATCTGAAATTTCCTTAACCCTGCCCTCAGCCGCTTTCGCGGCTTCGGGCGCGCGCCCACGCCTAGAAATTTCATCCGCTGTGCCTCGGGCCTTGCTGCGCCCTTTGCTTTCTTTCCTCCTCCATCCTCCGAATATTTGCGATAAATTAAACGGCATAAGTTTTTTCTAATTCTTTAATGCTGGCCTTATCCAAAATTAAATATTTATTTTTTAAAAGCGCCGAAACATTCAAATTTCTCGGCTCTATAAAATTCACGAAAGGCAGATTATGGACCGCTTTTTTGGCGTCGCCTTTCACTAAAGCCAAAAGCGCTTTCCCGCCTTTTACTCCCAAATTATAAATATCTCCTGCTGTCCTTAAATTTTTAAAAATATTAAAAGCTTCTTTTGTTTTGGGTTTAGCCATTTCAAAATTATCAATCAAAATAATTTCTTTTTCTTTTAATTTTCTGGAAAGCAAAGAAATCAGCGCTCCCCGCCTCATTTTTTTATTTATTTTTACGCTGTAATCCCTTTCGTTTCTCGGCCCATGGGCGACTCCACCGCCAACCCACAAAGGAGAGCGTGTTGACCCATGGCGCGCTCGTCCCGTCCCTTTTTGCCGCCACGGCTTTCTGCCGCCTCCCCTTACCTCGCCTCTGGTTTTGGTATGCGCCCAGGGGCGGCGCTTGTTGGCCATTTCCCCGTCAAAAACCTGTTTTACCAACGCCGGTTTCCAAGCCACCCCAAAAATCCCCTCCGGCAATTCCGCAGTTCCCGCCTTTTCTCCTTTTGTGTTATAAGTTGTTATTTTCATATGAAAGCTTTAGCTTTCATCCCGCCGATGGCGGGATCGTTGCTAAAGCAACGAAAAACAAGGAGGCAGAACCTCCTCGGTTAAAAACCCGGGATTTTGCGCCTTTTTATCCTCCTAAACCGTATTTTGGTTCTCTTCCCACAAGTGATTTAGATATTAGCACAACCAAAAACCCCCCGCAAGGGTGGCTTTTGAGCTTCAAAATATAGCTATTTATCCTCTCGCCTCAACCAAGCTCTTTAAATTTTTCAATATTAAGTCCGAGCTTTTTTAAAATATCATGCAACATTCCTTTCTTTAAAACTTTGTGATTTGGAACAACAATGGATTCTTTTGCGCCCTCAGAACCCATACGAATAAATTTCATGTGGCTACCTTATAAAGTTCAATTGCTTCTGCGATATTCTTCGCCGCCTCCTCAAAATCATCCCCCTGCGAAAAACATCCCGGCAAAGCCGGTACGCTCACACTATATCCGCCAGCGTCTTCTTCGGAAAAAACAGCGTTAAAAGTAAGTATGTCTTTTTTAATTTTCTTTTTTGCCATCAATTTAATAATATCATCATCAAAAACCCCCCGCAAGGGGGCTGGACATAGCTTATATATTGATATTTTTTACTAATTCCTGAAGCTCTTTGGGTACAGGCCCTTTTAATATTTCGGATTTTATATCCTTTAAATCTCTAACATTTAAGGAACATAATATGCCACCAAAATTTAGGTTGCTCTCGTCATGTCCGGGCCGATAAAAGTTAGCCATTCTATCTTTAAATTCCTCTGTCGTTAACATTACAAAACAATAAAGTGGGTGGTCTTTATATTGATCAATTTTGCCGTTACGCTCCAAATTCTCATATCGCGTGTTAACCCTAGATGTGTCTTCTTTATTCAGTATTGCGGCAACGTAAAGTATTTCGTCTGTTTTTACTAGGTATACGTATTCTTTTTCTTTGTATTTAAATACGTCACCGAATTTAATGGTTTCGGCCATAACGTTTTTTAAAGGCTAAGTAATAATTTTATTTCTTCCTCGCTTACCAAGCAATCAGTGTCCTTTGTAGCAAGTGTGTATGGAATTTCCTCCAAAAATTTTGTTTCTTTCCATGGTGCCTCTGCATGAGATATGTCTTCTATATATTTGGTGTTTTTATCACCAAATCTCCTACAAACGGCGTTTAGAATGTCTAATTCTGTGCGTGAAAAATATTTTTCGTCTTTCTCTGTAAACTTTCTAGAGGGAATAACGCGGTACATACCAGTTCCTTCCGGCGTCTCAAATGAAACTATGTCAGATAACACAGAATTATCTACGTCATCGGAGGCATTATCAATTAAGTTTTTTATAGAGGAAGGTATAGGCCCATGTTCTAGATTCACATAATGATCATAAGTAACTGGCGCGCCATATTTTTTTATATGCATAAAATCTAGAAAGTAAAATAGCTTCATTAGCTTTACTTTCCCAAGAAACTTACTGTCGGTGTAAGTGCAAAAATAGAGTATGATGGCCTTCAATTTTGGGAGTGGTATATTCATTTGTTTGTATGTTTTCTTATGTTCTTAATATA
The DNA here is from genome assembly GCA_030699445.1 of Candidatus Giovannonibacteria bacterium. Taxonomy (GTDB): domain Bacteria; phylum Patescibacteriota; class Minisyncoccia; order UBA11713; family 2-01-FULL-45-33; genus GWA1-44-29. Next base: position 21,856 of record JAUYMO010000020.1, on the reverse strand, counting down.
AAGCGTTATTAAACATTTGTCAAGACAAAACCAAAAAAGACACGTCGTTTGTCGTAGATATAAACCAATTTTACTATACTCTTATAATAGCATACACCTCAACTACTGTGTGAATATCGCTTAGAAAGCAAAATAAATAACGACGGATAAAAAGCCGACTATTAGTATCAAACTGGCAGTCCCCCAAATTATCCATTCCCATATTCTTTTTCTTTCTTCCGGTGTTGTCTCTCTTTTTCCATATATTGTATACAAAATCACCGCTCGGATAATAAAAAGTAATATCAACCATATAAGTGCGTTGACAGCACTATCGATCAATAGCAAAATATTGGGTTCGTGTACTATCCATGGCGCGATAAATGCTCCAATAAAAACCAAAACAGCGACAACTTTAAATATCCGGTACCAAATTTTCTTATTAAGTTCTTCTGTTGTAGGCCTCATATATATTATTTCTTATAGAAGGCGCTAAATTTATGCCGAGCGACAGCACTTTCGAAAAAGCAACTTGATTTTTAAACTTGCTGTCTATTTTAGAAGCGGCCTCTTTAAGGGTTTCGCCACTGGCCACAACTTTTTTTCTATCAGGAGAAAGCGCCACCCATTTATTTTCATATGGCTTAAGAATTGAGCTTAAATCGGGCATTTTTATGATGTTTTCTTCTTGTGTTTTTGACATATGCTAATTATAACCCTTTTATCCTCTGATTTCCACCAAGCTTCCGCGGTTGCCGGGGATGCCTGCCTGCCGGCAGGCAGGGCGCCGGAGATAACTATAAATTCACCCCCTAACCTCCACGAGACTGCCACGATGACCAGGAACAGCTCCTAAAATGGCCAGAAGATTTTTTTCCGGAATTATTTTGATTACTTTAAGATTCCGCACCGTGACGCGCTCGCTGCCCATCCGCCCGGGCATGCGCTTGCCTTTCAAAACTCTTTGCGGCCAAGTTGCTCCGATTGACCCCGGCTCTCTTTCCGAATGCTTCTGGCCGTGAGTCCGCGAGCCGCCGGCGAAGCCGTGCCTTTTCACAACGCCCTGAAAGCCCTTGCCTTTGGAAGTTCCTGAAACATTAACAGCGTCTCCTTCTTTAAAAACCGAAACATCAATTTTGTCCCCCACTTCCGGAAGCGAGGCGTCGGAAGTTAGAGGTCTGAATTCTTTAAATCCCTCAAAATTTCCCAATTTTTTCTGCGGTTTTTTTATATTTTTTTCTTTTTTCGTCCCAAAGCCGACTTGCACGGAAACATATCCGTCTTTTTCCGCCGATTTTTTCTGGGTCACAAAAATAGGCCCGGCCAAAAGCCAGGTTACCGGATGCACCCTACCTTTGTCGTCAAAAATCTGCGACATTTCTATTTTTTTAGCAAGTATGAATTTCATTGGCTTAGTGTAGCAAACAAAGATTTAAATTTCAATAGCATAAAAAAAATCAGCTCTGCGTGCGCGCAGAGCTGAAAGTTAAAAAAACAAGATCCCAAGCTTCAAAGAACTATCTACGATTACGAACCAGTCGGCAAGGGGAATAGAAATACTCGTTGAGCCCCTTTAAGCCGAGAACCCACAGCCCACTTTCAAAGCTTAGACACGCAACATGACGCCAACCCCATGAGGTCATACAGTCAGAACCAGCAAAAACGAGAAAGAATGGACGGAATTCTTTGGGAATCTTTTCTTGATGCTCAATAAACCAATCGGCGTCTTCTTGACCGTAATTGGTGCCAAACTCGAAACGAGCCCGGCAAAGCATTTCTTCGCCCCCAATCTGATTCTCTCTGTCTTTTAGGAAAGAAACTAGTTCGAGACTTTTAATAACAGAGTCAAGGCGACCAGGCATTTTTTCCAAAAACTCCCAATCTCTCTTAGTCATAAAAGCTCCTTTCTTCTTCTGTGTTTGAGCATAGACCTAAGATAGACCTATGTCAATAGCGTGTGGTAATATGCACCCACAACTTTTTTTATTTCTTCGTTGGCATTGCCAGCATATCTTCAAGGTTTTGCATGCGCAATTTCAAATCTCCGATTTCTCTTTCGTGTTTCTTTAAAATAAAGTTTTCGATTCTGTCTAAGGTTTCGTCAACCTTATCAAACCTGCGTTTTACCATTCCGGCCAAATCGTCAATTGTAATTTCTTGTGCCATCAATTTAATATTATTACATTTTTATCTCAATATCCACGCCTGCCGGAAGATTGAGATTGGTCATGGCTTCAATAACTTTCGCCGTGGGGTTTAAAATATCAATTAGGCGCCGGTGCACGCGCATTTCAAACTGCTCCCGCGCGTTTTTGTGCACGAAAGATGAGCGGTTGACGGTGTATTTTTTTATTTCCGTGGGCAAAGGCACCGGCCCCTGTATTTCCGAGCCGTACCTCAAAGCCGTGTCCACGATTTGTTTTACCGAGGAGTCCAAAATTTTATGGTCGTAAGCTCGCACGCGGATTCTAAGCCTTTGCTTTTCTTCCGCTTCCTTTTCTTTTTCTTTCTCTTTGGTTTTTAATGGGCTCTTCGGCATCGCTTAATTTTTAGCTTTATTTAACAATTTTGGTGACAACTCCCGCACCGACAGTTTTGCCTCCTTCGCGAATCGCGAAGCGCAATTTTTCTTCCATGGCAACCGGCGCGATGAGCTTCACAGTGAATTTAATCGTGTCTCCTGGCATCACCATTTCAGTCCCAGTCGGCAACGTCACATCGCCGGTCACATCGGTTGTCCTGATGTAAAATTGCGGCTTATAGCCGGTGAAAAACGGCGTGTGCCGTCCGCCTTCTTCTTTGGTGAGAATATAAACTTCCGATTCAAAATCGGTGTGCGGAGTAATAGACCCGGGCTTGGCGATTACCTGGCCCCTTTCCACGTCTTCCTTTTTAACTCCGCGGAGCAAAATCCCGGCGTTGTCTCCCGCCATGCCTTCGTCCAATTGCTTATTGAACATTTCAATGCCCGTCACCACAGTTTTTTGGGTGTCTTTCAATCCCACGATTTCAACTTCGTCGTTTAATTTAACTTTTCCGCGCTCAATTCTTCCGGTAACCACGGTGCCTCTTCCTTCAATTGAAAAAACATCTTCAGCCGGCATAAGAAAAGGCATGTCAATGTCGCGAACAGGTTCCGGAATATATTCATCTAATTGTTTTGCAAGTTCCAAAATCGGCTTGGCCCATTCGTCATCGGCGGATTTCGCCGCCAAGGCCTTCAAAGCCGAACCGCGGATAATCGGAGTTTTGTCGCCCGGGTATTCATATTTGGTTAAGAGCTCCCTGATTTCCGTTTCAACCAAATCAACCAATTCTTTGTCGTCAACCGTGTCAACTTTATTCAGAAAAACAATAACCGCCGGAACGCCTACTTGGCGCGCCAAAAGAATGTGCTCTCTGGTCTGGGGCATCGGGCCGTCCGCGGCCGAAACCACCAAAATCGCGCCGTCCATCTGCGCGGCTCCGGTTATCATATTTTTAATGTAGTCGGCGTGCCCGGGAGCATCAATGTGCGCGTAGTGGCGCTTGTCGGTTTCGTATTCGGAATGATGCAAGGCGATGGTAATTCCGCGCTTCCTCTCTTCGGGAGCGTTGTCAATGTCCTCAATTTTTTCAATGCGCACCTTTTTGCCCGCCAAATTAAGCACGTGTAAAATAGCCGCCGTTAAAGTGGTCTTGCCGTGGTCAACGTGGCCGATTGTGCCCACATTTAAGTGGGGTTTTGTCCTCTCAAATTTTTCCGCCATAAATTGTTTTATTTAATACTAAAAGCTAATAAAAAACGCCATTTAGCGTATAAGGGTATGTTATATGATGCCGGAAATCCTGTCAACCCCGCCATTTTCTACACCGGCAAATCGTCAAGCGACGGCTCTGAATCCAAATCCTCGGCGAGCAATTCGTCTGATAATAGTTTTTCCTCTTTCTCTATTTCTATATTTTCGTTTTCCATTATTTCTTTCCTTCTTTAATCAGCTCGGCGATGTTGGCGGGAACTTCCTCATAATGGTCAAATTCCATTGTGTAGGAGGCGCGGCCTTCGGTCATAGACCGCAGTTTTGTGACATATCCGAACATTTCGGAAAGCGGGACTTTAGCGTCAACGACTTTCGCGGTTCCGCGCTCAAACATTTTTTCAATCTTTCCGCGTTTGGAAGAAAGGTCGCCGGTCACGTCCCCCAAAAATTGTTCCGGCGTCACCACTTCTACTTTCATAACCGGCTCTAAAAGCACAGCGCTCGCGCGCTTCACGGCTTCCTGCAAAGCGATGGAGCCCGCGATTTTAAAAGCGGATTCGGAAGAATCCACATCGTGGTAAGAGCCGTCATAGAGCGCGACTTTTATATCTACCAAGGGGAACCCCGCTACCACTCCTTTTTCAACCGCTTCTTTCACCCCTTTTTCAACAGCCGGAATAAATTCCTGCGGAATTACTCCGCCTCTGATTTCGCTTTCAAATTCAAATCCTTTTCCGCGCTCCTGCGGTTCAACTCTCAACCAGACGTGGCCATATTGCCCGTGCCCGCCGGACTGCTTGATGTATTTTCCTTCGGCCTCCGCCGTTTTTTTAATGGTTTCTTTGTATGCAACCTGCGGGCGACCGACATTCGCGCCGACTTTAAACTCGCGCTTCATCCTGTCCACGATAATTTCCAAATGGAGCTCGCCCATTCCTGAAATAATCGTCTCCATTGTTTCTTCGTCTCCTTTGATTCTGAAAGTCGGGTCCTCTTCCGAAAGGCGGTGCAAAGCCAAGCCCATGCGCTCCTGGTCGGCTTTGGTTTTGGGCTCAATCCGCAAAGACACCACCGGCTCGGGAAAAATAATATTTTCTAAAATAATCGGCTTCTCCGGATCGCAAAGCGTGTCTCCGGTTTTGGTGCTTTTAAGGCCGACGATCGCGCCGATTTCACCGGCCTGCATTTCTTTCGCTTCCTCCCTGTGGTTGGCGTGCATCCGCAAAATTCTTCCGACTCTTTCTTTTTCATTTTTTGTGGAATTAAAAACATACGAGCCGGAAGACAGCGTGCCGGAATAAACTCTGAAATAAGTAAGCTGGCCGACGTATGGGTCGGTCTGAAGCTTGAAAGCCAAAGCGGCCAAAGGAGCGTCATCCTTGGATTCTCTGGAAATTTCCGCGCCGGTTTTGGGGTCCGTGCCTTTTACCGGAGGAAGGTCCTGCGGGCTCGGCAGATAATCAACCACGCCGTCCAGCATCAGCTGGACTCCTTTATTTTTTAAAGCCGAACCGCAAAAAACCGGCACCAAAGCGTAGGAAAGGGAGGCCTTGCGCAAAACTTTTTTTAGTTCTTCCTGTGAAATTTCTTTTCCCTCCAAATATTTTTCGGTGAGAGCATCATCTTGCTCGGCGATTTTCTCAACAAGCTTGTGGCGCCAGTCCTCGGCTTCTTTTTTGCGCTCCGCCGGAATTTCTTCTACGACCATTTTTTCGCCGTGCTCTCCCTCAAATTTTATAAATTTCATCCGCATAAGGTCAACCACTCCGGAAAACGCCGCTTCCAATCCCACCGGAATATTTAAAGCCACGGCGTTCGGGGTCAAGCGGTCTAAAATTGATTTGAAACTATTTTCAAAGGAGGCACCCATTCTGTCCAGTTTATTTATAAAACAAATTCTTGGGACATTATATTTATCAGCTTGGCGCCAGACGGTTTCCGACTGCGGCTCAACTCCGGCCACGCCGTCAAAAACCACCACGCCTCCGTCCAAAACCCGCAAAGACCTCTCCACTTCCACCGTGAAATCAACATGGCCCGGAGTGTCTATAATATTTATGCGGTACTCGTTTGATTTTTCTTTCGGAAGATAAGACGGAGTCCAAAAACAGGTTGTGGCGGCGGCGGTAATGGTAATTCCGCGCTCCTGCTCCTGTTCCATCCAGTCCATAATCGCTTCGCCTTCGTGCACCTCGCCGATTTTATGCGAAACTCCGGTATAAAAAAGAACCCGTTCGCTAACGGTGGTTTTACCGGCGTCTATGTGGGCGATAATTCCGATATCGCGAACTCTTTCCAATGGATATTCACGCGCCATAAAAAATTATTTATTTCTTGTAAATCTCGTGCGTGCCGATGTTTAAATAAACTACCGTATTATCGTTTACAAAATAAAAATGAATTCGATAATCCCTATTTACCGAATAAGCCCAGTCGTTTTTTAGTTTGCCGCCGAGTTTATGGGTTTCTAAAGACGGATGAAAAGCGTTTTGCTGAAAAAGCTTATCTTTTTTTGCCGCCAATTTTTTAATATGTTCGGGCAAATTCTCAAAATTTTTCTCAAAAAGAGAAGCATATTCTACTTTAGAAATCCTCCGTAGCGTCATTTAATAAGCTGGCTCAGGCTTTTTAAAGTTTTAGTTTTGCCTAGCCCATGTTCTCGTCTCCCCAATCTGCTGGCTTTAAGCGCGTCGTCTGTTTCCCAACTTCTTCTCAACTCTTTCTCAAATTCTTTTGGGTCAACCACCAAAAGCTTGCGGCCGTTAGCGCGTTTTAAGACTTCTTTTGGAATTTCTATAGTAATTGTGGACATATAGCCATTCTAGCACATTCTTAAAAAAATAAAAACCTGCAAGCCTAGAGAGCTTCTCTCACTTCGCGAAGCAAGGCTTCAATTTGCTTTATAGTTTCTTCAGAAATTTTATTCGCTTGTTCTTCCTTAACGCGCTTGTGCAAAGCTTCCCACTTTTGTATTATCTCGTTTTGTTTTGCTTCGTCTTTTATCAATGCTTCAAAAAAAACGGCTTCCTCAACTTTTACTAAAGCCGGGAATATCCACCAAGTAACGGAGTACTTATTGTGGCTCCATTCGTAAACGCGTTTAGCGAACTCGCTTTTTGGTTCGGCCTTGACTTTTTCTCCGTAATTTTCTTTCTCGTCGTCGCTAAGCCAAGTATCCGGATATTCTCCATAATTATTCAGAAAATCGTCAATTGCCTCTCTTGTTTTTTCTTTTTTATCTAACTGCTCCTTGCCTCCTTCCATAAAATTTTCAAATTACCACGCGAAGTGCGCGAAGGCGCGGTTGGCTTCGGCCATTCTATGCGTGTCCAGTTTTTTCTTGATGGCGGCGCCTTCATTTTTTGTGGCAAGTAAAATCTCCTCGGCAAGTTTCTGCGCCATAGGCTTGCCTTTTTTGGCGCGCGCCGCGCCGATAAGCCATCTGGAAGCTAGAGAAAATCCGCGGTCGGGCTGAACTTCGCGGGGCACCTGGTAAGTCGCTCCGCCGATGCGCCTCGGGCGGATTTCCACCATCGGCGTTATGTTTTTCATCGCGCTTTCCAAAACCGCCACCGGATTGTCCGTTTTCTTTGCCTTTTTTATTTCTTCCAAAGCCCCCCAAATTACTTTTTGGGCTGTGGATTTTTTCCCGGAAAACATCAGATAGTTCGTCAATTTGGAAACCAAAGACGATTCATAAATCGCGTCTAAAACTAATTCGCGTTTTTCTTTCTTTTTTCTCCTCATGATATTTTGGGGCGTTTCGCTCCGTATTTTGACCTTTGCTGTTTTCTGCCCTCAACGCCGGTCGTGTCCAAAACTCCGCGCACAATATGGTACTGCACCCCGGGCAAATCCTTCACGCGCCCTCCGCGGATTACGACAACCGAGTGCTCCTGCAAAGAATGTTTCTCTCCCGGAATATAAGCGGTAACCTCCATGCCGTTGGTAAGGCGCACACGGGCGACTTTCCGCAAAGCGGAGTTCGGCTTTTTGGGCGTCATTGTTTTTACCGCCAGACATACCCCGCGCTTGAAAGGCGAAGGATAAAATTTCGGCCTATTTTGGAGCGCGTTAAAACTTTTAGCCAAAGCAACCGATTTGGCTTTATATTGAATTTTTTTTCGGCCTCTTTTTACCAATTGATTAATGGTCGGCATTGTAGGGACTATGCTAACAAAAAAATAAACATCGGTCAAATCCCCAAGCCGGTGATGGCGCTGAAGAGAAAATCCGCGATGGGAATTATAATGCCAGATAAAAGAAAAATAAATATCAAAAGCAAAATAATGCCGTATCTTTCCATAAAGCGCTGGATTTCATAAGTCCGGCCCGGCAGAAACGCGAAAAGGACTTTTGAACCGTCCAAAGGAGGAATCGGCACCAGATTAAAAATCGCCAGAATCAAATTTAAAAAAACAATGAAAGAAGCGATTTGGAAAAAAGCCGGCGGCAAAAAAGCATAAACGCCGCCGAACCTGATAAAAAATCCGAAAATAACCGCCAAAAGAATATTGCTCAATGGGCCCGCCGCGCCGACCAAAGCGTCCGGCGAAATTTTTCCGAGCCAGCGCGGTTTTTTTAAATTATAGGGATTGTAAGGCACGGGTTTTGCCCAGCCGAAAATAAATCCTCCTGCCAAATAAGTGAGCATTGGCAGTAAAATAGAGCCGAAAGGGTCAAGATGGTTTACGGGGTTCAGCGTGAGCCGGCCTTCATCTTTTGCAGTAGAATCTCCCAGCGCGTAAGCCACCGCGCCATGAGAAACCTCGTGGATTATCACGGAGAGCATTAAAATGGCGATTTGAAAAATAAATTGCAGAACTTGATTCATGGTTGTATCTATGATAACATAAAGTTTAATAATTTTTTATGGCAAAAGCATGTCCAATTTGTAAAAAAGGGTCGGTAATAATGGGAACGCGCCGGCTTCTCCGCGGTCATTATAATCCGACAAAACGCTCACGAAAATATCCCAACCTCCAATGGGCGCGCTTGCCCGCTGGCGGAAGAATAAAAATCTGCACAAGGTGCATGAAAGCCGGAAAACATTTAAAAATAAAAATTAAGGCAGTGAAAAAAAGGTCGCGTTAATTATTAATTTAAAATTTTAATCAAATGGCAAATAGAAAAGCGGCGGATTGCAGATTGATGCCGAGCGAGAAAAATTGCTCTCTCTACATCTCCGGCACAGCGGAAGAAGTTTTGGATACTGCGATAAAACACGCGGTAGCCGACCACGGCCACGCAGACACTCCGGAGTTAAGAAAAGAAATCCAGAGTAGCCTCAAAGACGTAGACGATTAAACAAATTCAAAAATCCTCCTTAGGGAGGATTTTTGAATTTTAAATCGGACTGCCGAGAGTCGAACTCGGGCTACACCCACCCCAAGGGTGCGTACTACCGCTATACTACAGTCCGAAAATTTTAGTGCTGGACCAAGGGTGCGCCTTTGGGATTATAGCACTTGGCATCGCGGGCAGAAATAGCTGGAGCGGCCGGCGATTTTTTTTCGCGAGATTTTAGCGCGACAGCGAAAGCATTTTTGGCCTTCTCTGCCATAAACATACCTTTTTTTGAAATATCCGCCTTTCTCCCCGCCCGGATGAAGCCAATCTCGCATCGTTGAACCACCGAGTTTGATGCTCTTTTTTAAAATAAATTTGAGCGCCTTCCATAATCTTTTTACTTCGATATATCGAAGTGTTTTAATCTCTCGTTCGGGATGGATTTTCGCTTTCCATAAAATTTCGTCCGCCATAATATTGCCGATTCCAGCAAGATTTTTTTGATTTAATAAGAATGCTTTGATTTTTCCTTTCCGATTTAATAAAATATTCTTAATACTTTGAAGCCCTGCGGTTAGCGCGTCTTCGCCCAAAGTTTTAAAATAGTTGTCTTTCAAAACTTTTTTGGCTGTGCCATACCAAATCACACCAAATTTGCGCACGTCGTGAAAAACTAAATCTCGCCCATCGGAAAGTTTAAATCTTTTTCTTATGTGTTTATCATCCCGGCCCTGCCCGTCCGACAGGCGGGCGCGCCCTACAACCAAAAGCTTCCCGCTCATCCGCTGGTGAAATCCCAAAATTTTCCCGCCGGAAAGATAAATCAAAATCGCCTTTCCTTTCCGCTCAATATTTAAAATTTTCCTATTAAAATTTAAAATCCGCTTTCCTAAAATAAGCGTTTTCAATTTTCTTGTTGTAATCTCCACTTCCGGAAGTTCTGGCATATTTTTTGCCCTCGACAGGCCGCGCCAAAGGCGGGTAAAAATCGAACCTGTGTCCCCGCCGAGATTCGAACTCGGATTTCAAGCTTCGGAGGCTTGCGTCCTATCCGTTGGACGACGGAGACGAATTTTAAGTATGTCTATCCGCGACAGTCGAAGCGCCGAAGGCGTTTGGTTTTATTTGAACATCAAAGCCGTATCCTTTCGCCATTCCAACGACGGTATCAATCAATTCTTTTGTCGGTCCGTTCTCGCCGACATCAATATGAATCTGGTCGTCCCAGAAAAATTCGTCGCCCAGCGCGTCTTTTAATCTTCCGCGCAATTCCTGCGCCAAAGTTATGGATTGGATTGCCTCTTTATAAATTCTTTCCCTCAAGCCGTGGAATTTCATAACTTCGGATTTCGTCCAAAAATGAATTCCGCCGTTTCCAACGCGCCAAATGGTTATTGCGGTAATTAAAGCCACTTCGTTTCTCGCTGAAGAATCCGAGCCGATAATTATTTTATATTTTCTTTGCGGTTTTAATTTAACAAAATCGTAAATCGCCTGGACTACTTCGTCCAAGTTTAATTCCGCGCCCAATATGTTAAAAAATTTTGAGTTGGACATTTTTTTCCATGTTTAGCTTTTCCGGCTTCTCCCAAGCCACGGGTACCGCCACCTTGCCGCCCGTGTCTCTTGAATAAAATAGCACATGGCCGTTCTTTTTGCCAAATTCATAAAGATTTTTTGTAATCTCCACGTCTTTCAGGCAATATTTTTTTATTTCATCCATTTTGCCTTCTTTATACCATCTCAAGGCCTGCAGGCCGTCCCCGCTTTTCCGGACGCCCAAAGTCGCGTCCGCTAAGCTGTCCAAACGAAGCCGGAAGCCCAGCGATTTTTTTACGTCATCCATCAAATCCAGCGTCGGCAGATTTTTTAAATTCCAGGAAATATAGGGCTGTAAAACCGCCAAGTCAAAATGATGGATATTAAAACCGACCACGCGTCCGGCTTTTTTCAGCAGATTTTCAAAAGCCGGAATTTCGTGCTCTTCGTATGTTAAATATTCTCCCGCCTGTCGGCCGGGCAAGCCTGCCCCGTAAAGATACGCGCCGACCACGGACACGCCAAGTTTATCAAAATGGCTTTGTCCGCCAACTTCATCAAAAGATTTCTGGGTTTCAATATCAAAAACAATGTCTCCGGCGTCCATATTATAAAGGCAAATCAAAAGCCCAGGCGCCGGAGCCCAAAACCAAAAGCGCGAGCGCCATAATAAGTAAAACAAAATCAAATTCCCACCCGCCCACGAATTTTTGCCCGCGTTTAAACCAAATAATTATAATTAAAAGTTCAACCGCCAGAACCAAGGCGGCGGCTTGGGTAAAAAGCCCGATGGCCAATAAAACGCCGGCTATGAATTCCAGCAAACCCGCGAGCCGCAGTCGAGCTTCAAAAAGTTTTGGGTATCCGTGAATTAAAAAAACTGCCCCCAAGGCAAGCCTCAAAATTGTGGGGGCGTAGAAACTATAATCTAAAAATTGAGGCAATACGCTTAGCATAATTTATTTTTTATCTTTTTTTAAAATCTCGTCTATTCTTTTTTGGCGCTCTTTTTGTTCTCTTATCTTTTTTTTGGCTTCAAGTTCCTTCTCCAATTCGCGTAGCTTTTCTATGCCATGCGGCTTTTTTTCTATTACCGGAAATAGCTCGCCTTCTTTTCCCATACTTGCTATTATAGCAAATATGAATAAAGATGTCATGTGGCTGATATTCGTGCTTATCATCATCGGCATAGTTTTTAGTTTTCAAAGAAAAAACTTAAATCTTTTCACCAAAAGCCCGCAAACGCAAGCCCCGGGACAATTTCCGGAGCACGGCGCCGCCGGAACTTCCGGCTCCCCCACGGCGCCGGAAACTGCGCCGACAAACCAATCCACAAACAGCTCTTTTTTCACTTTGCCTAACATAACCACGCCGCCTCCGACAATACAAAATCCAATTAAAAGCGCGGCGCAGCCCGCTCCGGCTCCGCCTGCGCCCGCAACAAGCGCTCCTTTAAAAAATCCGCTTCGCGTTAACACCGGCGGAGCTGCTTACGGAGATTTTTCGCAAGAATATATTTCTCTGGACAATTTTGATTATGAAAATAAGCAGACCGCGGTTATTTCGGGCCTCACGCTCCAAAATAGGGACAGGGCTTCGGCGACCATCGGCAAAGATGAATATGGAAATAATATTTCTTTGAAATACGGCGAGCGCGCGATTATAGCCACGGGCGAAAGTGCTTTGGGTAAAAATTTTAAAATAAACAAATGTTCCGGTTATATGGCGCAAGGAAAAAATATTTCTCCATCAATGTCTTTTTCCTGCCCGAGGATATCGGACTTGGCTTTGCCGAGAAATTTAAATAACAGGTGCATAGATTATATTGAGAGCTTGAATTCCTGCGTCTCGCCCACTATCAACGCCGACACCGGAATAAATAATGATTGCGCCGAATTCGTTTCGCAGCACGCGAGCTACGCCGGGTGCGTGGCCGACCATAAAAACGATTCCGATTTCAACCAGCCGGAATGGAGAATTTATCTCGGCAAAAACGCCGAAATGTGGGGCAACCGGCACGAAAACATCCAGCTTTTTGGCCAGCTTGGAAAATTAATCACGGAGACAAGTTATTAATTACCTCCCCTTTATAATCGGTGCTAATTTTTAGAGCCAAGATTGGGGCTTGACAATGCTTTTATATATGCTAGACTCGAAAAAGGAGGTGAAAAATGAGAACAATTCAAACAGTCGGAGAGAAATTGGATCTTTGGTATAGCCACAAAATCATACTAACTGCAGATTCTGCAGAAGACCAAAGAATCCTCGAGACCATTGCGCTTTCAAACGAAAAAGGAAAGGTTCGGATAGATGATCATCTGGAGGCTGTCCGCAAAACCGGGTCGCTGACTATCCTAGTAACCGAGTAAAAATTCTTAACGAAATCGGGACGATAATGATATCGTTCCTTTTTATTTCCAAAAATTAGTACCTATTTCAACTGACCTAAACCTGGTTTGGGTCATTTAGACGTCTCACTTAGACGTCCGACGTCTAAGTTGCGCAAAGCATAAAGCGCAATTCCTGCCGCTACTGAAACATTCAGCGACTCTTTTTTGCCGCGCATGGGGATTTCTATAATTTTATCGCATTTTTTAAGAACGGATTTCGGAATGCCAGTGACTTCGTTTCCCAAAATCAACGCAAATTTTGCGCGCGGTTTGAATTTTTTAATATTAATAGAAGATTTTGATTGCTCCAGCGCGACTATTTTAACGCCGTCTTGTTTGAGACGCTTAATTAAAGCGAAAATATTTTTAACTTGCTTCCACTCCAAATATTTTTCCGCGCCGAGCGCGGTTTTTTGAAAATCTTTCCGAAGTTTTCCGAAAATATCATATGGCTCCGGCGTATATCCAGTTAAATATATTTTTTTAACGCCCAGTCCTTCGGCCGTCCGGAAAATTGAGCCGACATTATGCAAACTTCGGACATTGTGCAAAATAAGAAAAATTTTCATCCCCTATTTGATTTCGTAAGTCAAATTAACCGTAACTCGGATTTCGTTTTCGCCGGAAGGGGCAGGAACTGGCGCGGAAATGGCCCCGCCCTTTCCAAAACCGAAATCTGCTTGCGCGTAAATTGGAGGAATATCTCCGCCAGATTCTCCGTAGCTTACTATTTTTTTTAAACTCACTCCCAAATCCGCCGAAAGCCTGCTTGCTTTTTCTCTAGCGTCTTTTATGGCCATGGCTCTCGCTTCATCTTTGGCTTTTTTGGAATCGTCCACCGAAAAAGTCAGAGAGCCGACTTGGTTGGCACCGCGGGCAGCCGCGCCGGAAAGAATCGCGCCAACTTTTCCTAAGTCCCTTATTTTCACTTCCAGATTTTGGAAAACTTCATAACCGCGCAGTTTTTGTTCGCCTTCTTTATAATCATACCGCGGGCTAATGCTGTAAGAGGTTGTTTTAATATCTTTTTCATCTACTTTATTTTCTTTTAAAAATTTTGTGAGCTGCCCCATTATATCGGCGGCGTTTTGCTGAACTTTAGCCAAATCAGCGTCTTCTTTTATAACTCCGATATTAATAACCGCGATATTTGGCTTTACCAAAACTTTTCCCTCGCCCGAAACCGTAATGGTGTTGGGCGGAATAATTCTGCCGTAGCCGTTCCATTCGCCGTTGATTTTTACCGCCATATAAATACTGGCCAAAGCCAAAAACACGACTAGCGCCCAAAGCGCCTCCTTCGGCGGCCTGATATGCAGATATTTTGATTCGTTTATATCCATATATTTATGGTATCACAAGACAGATTAAAAATAAAAAAACCCGCCGGATGGTCAGGGTTTATCTAAAAATTTTCTCATAGTGCGCAGGCGCAAAAAATTCTTGGCGCCGCCCAAATAATGCCCCAGAAAAACATTCGTGTAAACTTCGGCTTTAGGAAAACTACTAGCAAGCGTGTCGGCCAAATCCATTACATTGGGAGAATTCATGACTGCGTCCTTTTTGGAAGCAAAAAATAATATTTTTGTTTCCTTGAGGCGCTGTAAATTGTTAATGGGCGAAAGATATGACCAAGCCTGGTCTATTTCTGAGTAACTCACGCCCCTTTCTCTCCAATCTTCTCTGATTGGTTCTGTCGCGCTGCCGTTCCAAACCGCGAACGGGAAATCAGCGCAGCTTAAATTTACAACGACTCCGTTCGCCCTACCGTCTGCAAACGCTAAAATATTGGCGGTACGAAAAGCCATAACGCTCCCCAAGCTAACCCCGTAAAAACTAAAATCGCGAACGCCTTCGCTCTTTAAACGTTTAATGTCGCTCAAAGCCGCTGACTCCAAAAGGTCAAAATTGCGAAACGTGGCTTCAATGTCCGAACTTAAAAGCGAACTAGGACATTGATAAATAGTTATGCGATAATCCGTAAAATATTTCGCAAGCCATTTATACGGCCAAACGGACGCTCCCCAGTGAGGGAAAATTAGAAGCGCTTTTTTGTTGTCAATACCGCTTTCACGCCTTTCAACCCAAAATTTGTCCATAAAGAATTCTCCTTCTTTATTTTTTCTAGCATCGTTCTATATTTTTTGCAACTCTAATAAATCAAATTTGCAATTAACCCGCTATGGCGTGTAAATTGCAAATTCAAAAAATACTACGCGGCACTTGACTTCTTAAATTGCGGGAGTATTATAGGCACAGAAGAAAGGGGGTGTTTTATGAGCTTATTTCTTGCACAAGTTTTTATTCCGTGCCTCGGTATGCATGGCTGGACAGCATGGAGCCGTGCACATCTATTTATTGTAAAGGCTAATTCTGAAAGCCAAGTTATAGAAAAGCTCACGCCAATATTGCCACCGGAGGACCCAAAAGTAAAAGAGGCACTCCGAGAGCAGGACGGAAAAGAGAAATATTTTGACATAAAAGTGAAGGAGTTAAAGGATTTAAATCAGAAAAGCGGCGTGTTTGTTATTGGGGTCTGTGATGGGCAACTAAATGAGATAGAGATTCATGAAAAAACACCGCTTTCGCTATCACCTCCTCCTCCATTATGAAATAAATTCCAGTAAAGCTCGGCGCCTCAATCGCTGGGCTTTTTTTATTTTTGCGCGCTGGCCAGCTCTTCTCTCGCCACTTCCCTGTCATCCCAAGGAATTTTGGAGCCGTTGGGGCCCATGAGCCATGGTTCAGCGCCTTTGCCGGTGATGATTACGGTGTCGCCCGGCTCCGCTGATTTCAAAGCCGCGCCTATCGCTTCTTTTCTATCCAAAATTTTCCGGAGTTTGTTTTTTTGCGCGATGCCGCGCTCTACTTCCGCCAAAATTGCTTCCGGATTCTCGTCATACGGGTCTTCATTGGTTAAAATAATTTCATCGCAGAATTTCGCGGCGATTTTCCCCATCTCCGGCCGTTTCCATTTGTCGCGCCCGCCTCCCGCAGATCCTAAAACACAAATCAATCGTCTACCCTCCTCAACACTCGGTGTTGAATCCCCAAAAACACCGAGTGTTTTCCCGGGTGGACGCAAAGTCTCATAGATTTTCTCCAGCGCGTCCGGAGTGTGCGCGTAATCCACCACCACGGAAAATGGTTCTTTTTGGATAAATTCCAGCCGCCCCGGCACGCCTTCTGTTTTTTCCAACGCGCTTTTTATTGCGCCAAACTCTATTCCCAGAAGTTTCGCGGCGTGATACGCCGCGACTGAATTTTCCAGATTAAAATCGCCCAAAAGTTTAAGATGTATATTCGGAGGAAAATCTTTTTTGGAATAAATAATGCGGTTCTGGGCGGGCCTGCCTGCCGGCGAGGCAGGAATTTTTAAAAAATAATCAATAGAAGGGTCCTCTCCGTTTAAAACATGTATTTTCGCTTTTTTAAAAAGCTCCGCTTTTGCCGCGCGGTATTTTTCAAAAGTCCCGTGCGATTCAATATGCTCCGGCGTCACATTGGTAAGCACCGCCATGTAAAAATCAATGCCTATGTGCCGGTGCTGTTTGATTCCTTCTGATGTTATTTCTATAATTCCGTATTTGCATCCGGCTTTGACCGCCTCCCGCAAAAATTTTTGGAGCTTAAACCTGCCCGGCATGGTCATTTTTAAAGTATTTGTTTCTTCTTTTTTATTTATCCGGAAACGCAGAGAAGAAATCGACGCGGCTTTCTCGCCCGCCTCTTCCAAAATGGAAGTTAACAAATGCACCACGGTTGATTTCCCGTTGGTGCCTGTAACTCCCACGATTTTTAACTTGCGCGAAGGAAATCCGTAAATCGCCGCCGCCAGATACGCCAAACACCAATGATAGTATGGCTGGAAAAAATTAAAAATCGGCTTCGGAATAAATTTTTTTACTGAAGCCAATGTTTCATCAAGCATATTATTTTTCCCGCGTTTTTAAGGCCTCTTTTAATCTTTTTTCGCGGCCGCGGATATTTGACGGAATTTTTTGGAGCATTTCGCGCGACTCTCTTTGGGAATAGCCCAAAGCAATCAGGGCGTCCAAAATATCCGTGTCTTCCTTGAATTCTTCCCCGCCGAATGAAACTTTTCCGAAGCCCATTTTGTCTTTCAGTTCCAAAACTATTTTTTCGGCGGTTTTTCTGCCGATGCCGGAAATTTTTGTGAGATAAGAGGTATCGCCGGATGATATCGCGCGCTTTAAAGAATCAACTGGCGCTAAAGCAAGCGCGCCCAAGGCCGACCTTGGGCCGATGCCCGAGATGGAAATCAGCATTTCAAAAAATTCCAATTCCGCCTGATGCGAAAATCCGTAAAGCTCCAGCGCTTCTTCTTTTACATGCAGGCGCGTCCAAAGCTTGGCGTTCTCTCCAATGGATAAATTTTTAGAAGAGGCAGAGACAAAAATTTTATATCCGACTCCGCCCACATCTAAAACAACATGCCGCTCGCCTTTAAATATGACCTTGCCTTCCAAGTGCCCTATCATTTATTAATTATAACATAAATTGCGCGCAAAATGCGTATTTCGCATATTTCTATTACAAATCCAAACCACTATGATATATCATAGTGGTTTGAAGTTAGTAAAAATTGATCATTTGATTATTCCTTTCTACTGACAACAATTAAGTAATCCTTAAAATCAAGATAGTTATTTTTTTGATACTTCTGTATTTTTTTAAGAAAAGCCCTACTTTCTGATTCGCGCGGATAGGAATCTGTGTTGTGTATAAAGCGATAAAAGATCTTTACATCGAAAAGTTTCTTTGTGTTTAAAATATCTCCTATAAAAAGCCGCATCCTGAGTTTTTTAACCTTTATTTGAACGCTGAATTTTTTGTAGAAATCAATAATATACTGCGCGTAATTGAAAACTGGATATATCTGCCTAAGTGCTATTTGATAATGATCGCTCTCCCACGGCAACGTGAGAATTAGTAATTTACCATTCGGCTTTAGAAATGTAATTAATTTTTTTAACTGCTCATTATAATCTTTCTGATTAAGCGCCCAGTAATAATTAGTATGGGATGTAAACACTATGTCGTATTTCTTTTCTGGCTTAAAAGTGGCGAGCGATTTAGGATATCGCTTGCCTATATTATTTTCTGGGGTCAAAAAAGCTTCGGCTGAGGCCAAAGCATTTTCGTTGGGCTCCAATAAATCGCACGCGTAAGCTCCTTTTATCCTATCCAATATTTGTTTCGTAGTATGCCCTTCTCCGCAACCTATATCTAAAATTGACTTCTTTCCTTGAGTTTTTAGAGAATTGATTTCGTCAACCATTATAGACACTATTTCAAACCAATCCTCGTTTAAAGCGCGGATATAAATATTCTCATAAACATCCGAGAATTCTTTTTCTCCCCAAAAATGCCATTTCGCCATATGATTATATTAACATCTTATCTAAGAGTCTTCAAACCACTATGATATATCATAGTGGTTTGGTTATAAGTGTTTATAAGTGTTTATAAGTGTTTCGCGGCAACTCGGCGCATGAGCTGCCATTGCCGGCCACGAGGCGGCATGCCAAATAAAATAAGTTTTTCCAATTCCTGCCAAAAATCTTTTTTGGCTTTGCTGGAAGAAATTTCTTTAATAACTGCTTTATGCGAGCTCTGTTTGGTAATTTTCCAAAACCTTAATATGGTCTGCGGCGTTACTTTAAGAGTTTTTTGAATAATATTGAAAGAATAACCGCGCTCAAGCATCAATATTATCGCCAGCCTTTTCGCCAGCATAACGCGTTCAGTCGGCGTGATTAGTTCCTTAAAAATCCACCTTAACTCCCGCGCCGAGTTGGCTTTGGCGATAGTATCGGCCAGTTGCTCGCCGATTTTTATAAAAACTTTCTTCTTTAATTTTTTTCTGGAAACATGCGGCATATTAACTACTATGATATATCATAGTAGTTGTGGAATCAAATAATTTTTGATAAGCTAAGTTCGCGTTTATTTTACTATGTCAATATTTAAACTTCATCAGCCATATAAGCCGGAGGGAGATCAGCCAAAAGCGATTGCCGAGCTAACCGGTTTGCTGAAAGCAGGAAATAAAAATCAGACGCTTTTAGGTGTCACCGGCTCCGGAAAAACTTTTACTATGGCCAACGCCATCGCCAATTTGGGCCGCCCGGCTTTGGTGATTTCCCACAATAAAACTTTGGCCGCCCAGCTTTATCAGGAATTTAAAACTTTTTTCCCGGAAAATGCCGTGCATTATTTTGTTTCTTATTACGATTATTACCAGCCGGAAGCCTATATTCCGCAAACCGACACATATATAGAAAAGGATGCCAAAATAAACGATTTTATTGACGCTATGCGCCACGCCACAACCGCTACGGCGCTCACCCGCCGAGATTTTGTGATTGTCGCGTCGGTTTCCTGTATTTACGGCATCGGCGATCCGGTTGAATACGAAAAAGCGGCGCTTGAAATAAAAGAGGGCATGCCGGTTTCCCAGCGCGCTTTTTTAAAAAAACTGGTTGAGATGCAGTACGAAAGGAATGATTACGACTTGAGGGCGGGGATTTTTAAAGTGCGCGGAGAAGCGGTGGAAATCGCGGCTCCATCCGGAGATTCGGTGGTTAAAATTGAATGGAACGGAAACCGAATTGAAAAGATATCGGAAACCGCGCCAGCCGGGAAGAAGTCCGACTTCTTTGGGGATTTGAAGTCGGACTTCGAGGAGGCTGGCGAGGCAAAAATTTTCCCGGCGAAACATTTCGTGACCCCGCAGGACAAACTTGAGCTGGCACTTACCAATATTGAATTGGAATTAAAAAGCCGAGTTGCCGAATTAAAAAAAGAGGGAAAGCTTTTGGAAGCCCAACGAATTTCCCAGCGCGTTAATTTTGATTTAAAAATGCTCCGCGAGACCGGCTATACGCACGGAATAGAAAATTATTCCAGGCAGCTCGCGTTTAGAAAAGCAGGTGAGCCGCCCGCCACGCTTTTGGATTACTTGCCCAAAGATTTTATTACGATTATTGATGAATCGCATATGTCCATCCCTCAAATCCGCGGGATGTATATGGGCGACCGCGCTAGAAAACAGGTTTTGGTGGATTACGGCTTCAGACTCCCCTCGGCTATGGACAACCGGCCTTTAAAATTTGACGAATTTTTAAAAAAAGTCGGCCAGACGGTTTATGTTTCGGCGACGCCGGCTGAATATGAAATAAAATTAAGCAATAACGCCGTCGTGGAACAAATTATCCGCCCGACCGGCCTCTTGGATCCGAAACTTGAGATAAGAAAAACTGAAGGACAAATCAAAGACGTAATTTTTGAGATAGAAAAGCGGGTCGCGAAAAATGAGCGCGTTATCGTGACGACGCTTACAAAACGCATGGCCGAGGATTTGGCGGATTTTTTAAAAGAAGAGAAAATCAAAGCCGAATATCTGCATTCCGACATAAAAACTTTAGAGCGACATAAAATTTTGAGAGATTTAAGAAAAGGTTCGTTTGATGTGATCGTCGGAATAAATCTTTTAAGGGAGGGCATCGATCTCCCGGAAGTTTCGCTTGTTATAATTTTAGACGCGGACAAAGAAGGATTTTTGAGAAATAAACAAACTTTAATCCAGACAATCGGCCGGGCGGCCAGGCACACCGACGGAACCGTCCTTATGTACGCGGATAAAATTACGGAATCCATGAAAAACGCGATTGAAGAAACTGAACGCAGAAGAAAAATCCAGGATGAATATAACAAAAAGAACGGCATTACGCCCGAGCCAATCAGGCGGGAAATCGGAGAAAATATCTTTGGTGAAGAAGAAAAGAAAATAAAATTTGACCTTACTAAAATGTCTAAAGAAATGTCCAAAGAAAAACTAAAACAGGAATTGGAAGAAGAGATGCTGGAAGCCGCCAAAGCGCTGGACTTTGAAAAAGCCGCCGAATTGAGAGACTTGATTAAAAGTTTAAACTAATATAAACTCTTTTTATGCCAATAACTTCATCGGCTAAAAAGGCCTTAAGGCAATCCAGCCAAAGGCGGGAGAGAAATCAGGCATGGAAAGAAAAATTAAAGGAGGCTGTAAAAAAGGCGGCTCTTGAAAAGTCGCCCGCTTCACTTTCCGCCGCCTATAAAGCCATAGACAAATCCGCCAAAAGAGGCCTCATCAAAAAAAACAAAGCCGCCCGGATGAAATCTCGTCTGGCTAAACTTTTAGCCCCGCCTGCCGGTCGGGCAGGGAAAAAATAAATCGCTCCAGAATTTCGTACGAATTTTTTGGGTCTCTTCGCATGGCTGATTCTACTTGGATGCCTTTGAAATAAGCGTCCGCCATGCGCTTTTGTTTTATTTTCCAAAGCAAAGGATAAATAAATTGTTGCGGCTCAATGCCGGTGAAAGACATTTCTTTTAAAGCAATTAACGCGCGCGGGCCAAACATTTTTTCAATGAAAGGAAAGGGAGAAGCCGCGCTAGCCGGGAAGAAGTCCGACTTCTTTGGGGATTTGAAGTCGGACTTCAAAGAGGCTGGCGCGCCTAGCACCCTTTTCTCCAGCTCATTTTCCAGCGCCCATTCGGCGCCGTCGCCGGCTTCGGATATCATCACATCGCGCTCCTCTTTGCTGATTTTTAAACCCAAAATTTGCGCTTTTTTCGCTAGCCACAAATCCAGTTCTTTCGGGCCAAGTATTTTTACTTCCTGCATTTTTTCCGCGAATTTCTTAAAAAACGCTAAAACTTCTTTATGCTTCGTTAAATCTTTTTCCCAAAAAACGAAAATGTCTTTTGAATTTTTTAAAAAATCGCCGCTTTCTTCAAGAATTTCAAAAATTTTGGGATTAGATTCCAAAATATTTTTAAAAATTACCAGGCGGATTTTGGAAAAAAGATTAATCTGCCCCAAAATCGCGTGGAACTCCGCCGGACTCGACGCGG
>JAUYMO010000008.1 GCA_030699445.1 Candidatus Giovannonibacteria bacterium | reverse complement strand
AAATATCATTCGAAATCATATTCCCTTAAAAATTTATGAAGTGCCGACAGGCACCAAAGTTTTTGATTGGGAGGTGCCCAAAGAATGGAATATACGAGACGCTTTTATAGCGGATGAATCGGGCAATAAAATTGTAGATTTCAAAAAGAATAATCTTCATGTTGTTGGGTATTCTGTGCCGAGGGATGAATGGCTACCGCTTTCTAAATTGCAAGAACATTTGCATTCTTTACCGGAACAGCCCGACGCCATACCTTATGTTAACTCGTATTATCAAGAAAATTGGGGTTTTTGCATTGAGCACAGCAAAAGAGCTCGATTAAAAGATGGCAATTACCATATTTTTATCGATAGCGAATTGAAAAACGGACATTTGACTTACGGAGAATATATTATTCCCGGCCAAACAAACAAGGAAGTTTTTTTGTCTACGTATATTTGCCATCCATCGATGGTCAACGATAATTTATCAGGACCAGCGATAACTACATTTCTTGCCAGATGGATTGTCAGCAAGTCTCGCAAATATACTTATCGCATAATTTTTATACCCGAGACAATTGGTTCTATGATTTATCTAAGTAAAAATCTCGATATTATGCGAAAAAATATGTTAGCAGGGTTTAATATTACCTGTGTTGGAGATGATGGGCCATATTCTTTTCTGCCGACGAGAAACGGCAATACTCTCGCGGATAAAATTGCCTTAAACGTATTAAAATTTAAGCATCCAGAGTTTATCAAATATTCTTATTTGGATCGTGGAAGCGATGAACGCCAATATTGTAGTCCCGGAATTGATCTGCCGGTTGTCTCTGTGATGCGCAGCAAATACGCGGCTTATCCGGAGTATCATACGTCTTTAGATAATCTTAGTATTATAAGTCCAGAAAGTCTTGATGGCAGTTATGATGTGCTAAAAGATTGTTTAGAGCTCATAGAAAATAATTATCAATATCATGCGGTCTATTTGGGGGAGCCGCAACTTGGCAAAAGGGGGCTATATCCGCATTTGAGCACAAGTTCTTCATGGGTTTCTGTGATGGATACACTAAATTTTCTTGCTTACGCTGATGGAGTTAATGATTTGGCTGATATTAGCAATATAATCAATGTACCCGTATGGAAACTTTATCCCTTGGCAGCAAAACTACAAACTGCTGGGCTAATTAGGTAAGATAATACTTATGGAGTCTATGAAATTTATTGCAAAAGCTTTTTTAATAGTTTCATTCATATATGCGATTTTTGTGCAGTCAACATTTCCGCGTTTTACGGTTGATGACGCTTACATTACTTTTCGTTATGCCGAAAATTTGGCGCTGCATGGAGAATTAAACTGGAACGTCGGAGAAAATCCGGTGGAGGGCTACACCGGAGTTGCTTTGCCGGTAATTCTGGCGGGTTTTATTAAATTAGGAGTTTCTCCGATTTCAGCCAGCCGTTGGATCGGGATTTTTTCTTTTTGGCTCGGATGGCTGATGCTTTTTTTGATAGCCAAAAAGTTAAAATTGCCCAAAGTCGGTTTGGGCGGGATATTGATTCTCTACGCGACGACTCCGATTCTTTTCACCCATTCCTTCAGCGGAATGGAAACCATGCTGTTTGCGGCAACTGCTTTATCCGCGATTTATTTTTTAATTTCAGGCGCGGATAATTGGTTTTTAGCCGCGTTGCTGTCGGTTGGTTTGGTCCGTCCGGAAGGGGCGGCCTTAGCCGTATTTTTTATTTTGGCGGCTGGATTTGTCAAATATCGTTATTATCCGGACGAATTTCGGGCGTTTATAAAAAGTTTTATTTTTGTTTATTTTTTCCCGGCGCTGATTTATTTTTTTTGGCGCTGGAATTATTACGGCCAGCTTTTGCCGAACACTTTTTACGCGAAATCTGTAGCGGGGTTCCAGCTGGGCGTCGCGGCGGATATTTTCCGTTTTATCCGTTTCTATCTGGCCTTGCCGGTTTTGGCGGGACTCTTTTTATGGTCCGCGGAAACCGATTGGTTGAAAGAGAAAATAAAAAAAGATTACTGGAATTGGCGATTTTTAGCTCCCATGGCGGCGGGACTTTTATTCTGTGCTGTGGTTTTTCTGGTGCTTAGCCGGGCGCATTTAATCGCCAATTTCTCAACGCGCTTTTACGTTCCGTTTCTCGCTGTGCTCTGGGTCGGCTTGATTTTAATCTGGCATTTGGGATTATCGGCGACAGAACGTTTAAAAATTGAACAGCCTGCCCGCTATCAATTTATCGTTTTTATGTTTATTGCGCTGGTTTCATATCAAGCGCTGTTTCAAATTGTTAAATTAAAAGATGAAATCCGCTTTGCGTCCCAACAGATTATTTTGCAGGAAGAAGAACATAATTTAATAGGCAAGACGCTTAAAAATATTTTGCCGCCAACCGAATCAGTTATAGTTTATATGGACGCCGGGGCGATTCCCTATTTTTCTAAATTAAGAGCGGTTGATTTTGGCGCTTTAAACGACGAAACGCTGGCCCGTAATAAATTATCTTCCGCGCAGCGGCTGGATTATTTCTTTTCTCAAAATCCGGGAGCCGTGGCGATTTCCAGCGTGAACGCCGAGCGGCTGGATTACGGCGCCGAGGCCCAAGCGATTGTCAGCGACCCGCGTTTTAAGAATTACGTTTTATACAAGCGCTACATTCCGAGAGACCCGGATATCAAATATTATGAGTTTGTCTACTTAAGGAAAGATTTGTATCATAAATAACATGTCGCAAAAAGCTGTTAGCAATCTTGTTTTAATAATAAAAATCGGACTCTGTGTTCTGCCGGCGCTGGCCTTGATTGTGGCAGGCAATTTTTTCGCTAATATTTTTCTTCCCGGAGTGGGCGATTTGTTTTTTCCGTTCATCACCGGAAAGAATTTTTTCTTCCGCATTGTTGTTGAAATTTTATTCGCTCTCTGGGCAACCGCCGCTATTTTTAACAAAAAATACCGCCCCAGGCCATCGCCGATTTTTTGGGCGGTTTTAGCCACGGTTGGAGTTTTAACGCTTTCCACGATTTTCGGCGAAAATCCATATCGCAGTTTTTGGTCAAACTATGAAAGAATGGAAGGCCTTGTGACGCATCTTCATCTTTTGGCCTATTTTATAATGTTAATCAGCGTGTTTAAAAATGAAACGGACTGGCGCCGATTTTTTTATTCTTCTATCGCGGTAAGTTTTATTATTACAATTTATTCATATCTTCAATTCATGGGTAAACTGGAAATTCACCAATCCAGCGACCGCTTGGACGCCACTTTAGGCAATTCCACGTATTTGGCAATTTTTTTAATTTTTAACATTTTCCTTTTGGTTTACTACTTATTTAAAGATGAACGGATTTTTGCGCGCGGTCTTTTTGCTTTTATATTATTTATAGAGGTACCTATTGTTTTTCTGACGGCAACCCGCGGCGCCATTTTGGGGCTCATTGGAGGCGCCGTCCTTTTTGCTTTGCTTTTGGTTTGGCTGGAGGGAAGCCGTAGGTCTAAAGTTTTAGCTTCCGGAATTATCGGCATTGTCTTAGCGCTTTCTGGGGCGTTTTTTGTTTTAAGAAATACTGATTTTATCCATAAAAACTACGTGCTTAAGCGCTTTGCAGACATCTCTCCGCAGGAGCAGACCGTAAAATCGCGCTTTACCATTTGGGGGATGGCTTTTGAGGGCTTCAAAGAGCATCCGATTTTGGGCTGGGGGCCTGAAAATTTTAATTTAGTATTCAATAAATATTACAAGCCGCAGCTTTGGCCGCAGGAGCCGTGGTTTGACCGGGCGCATAATGTTATTTTTGACTGGCTTATTCATGGCGGTATTTTGGGTCTTCTGGCTTACCTCGGCGCTTTTATTTTGGGCCTTTATACGCTTTGGAAAAAGCAATCGGACAAACTTGCCACAGCCGTTTTTACGGCACTTTTGGCCGCTTACTTTTCCCACAATTTTTTTGTTTTTGACAACCTCACTTCTTACTTTATGTTTTTTGCTGTTTTGGGATTTATCCATTTTTTGGCTCAGCCCGCTTCTTTAAAACCGGGTTTTGAATCTGCAAAAAAACCCGGTTTTTTCCCAGCGGGCAGCCCGTTTCAATACATCGCCGTCGTTTTTGTTTTTATTGCCGTGATTTTTTCTTTATATTTTGTGAATATAAAACCTCTTTTGGCCGGCCAAGCATTGCTTAATACTCTGAAAGATATGGCTATTTCTAGCCAAAGCGTTGATGTTATCTTGGGCGATTTTGACAAAGTTTTTGGGTACAATACTTTCGGTAGCGGTGAAGCAAGAGAGCAATTCAGCAGTTACGCCAGCAACGCGCTTGCTTTTAATGTTTCCAACGAGCTTAAAATTAAAGTTTTACAGAAAGCAATTTCCGAAATGGAACGTCAGGTTGTCGAAAATCCCAAAGACGCGAGGTCCTACCTTTTTCTTTCCGCGCTTTATTTGAAGGGAGGGAAAATTGATATTGCGCTTACGACTCTAGATAAGGCGCAGGAATTATCGCCAAAAAAACAGCAGATATTTTTCTTGCGGGCGGACGCTTTGATTGGCAAAGGGGACAACAAAAAAGCTTTTGAAATTTTGAAGGAAGCTTATGATTTTGACCCAGCTTACAGCGAGGCGGCAAAAAATATGGCATTGGGCGCTGTGTTGAATAATCAAAGCGATTACGCCGAGGAAGTTTTGATGAAAACTTTCGGCAATAAAATTGTTGCAGACCAGAATTTGCTTACAGCTTACGCTCGAGTCGGAAATTTTAAAAAAGTGAGAGACATCTGGCTTTTGTTTATTGAGAAAGAACCTCAAAACGCTCAATATCATGTAAACCTGGCCGCGACTTATAGGCAGCTCGGCGATAGGCAAAGCGCCATAAAAGAGTTACAAAACGCTATTTCCATAAATCCACAATTTAAAGCGCAAGGCGAGCAATTTATAGAAGAAATTAGGGCGGGGCGGAATCCGTAGTTATCCACAGGCGGACGTTTTGCGCCTTATATCTTTAAGTTGTTATACTTAAGGTTGTCTTTGTAAAGCGTCGATGCTTTATTTTATAAGTTTTTATTTATTTAGATTTTATGAACAATTTTCTTATTAACAGACGGGAGTCCGTCGCAATTTCGTTGGCGGTTTTGGCTTCTGTTTTGTTGGTTTCCGGCATAGTTTATTCATCAACCATTAGTACCGATATAAGCACAGGCGGCACGCTTACAGCAAGTGGGGCTACCTCATTAAGCAGCACGCTCGGCGTTACTGGCCTTTCTACTTTAGCGGGCTTTATTTCCACCGCTTCATCTTCCGTGGCGGCTAACTTTAATGTAGCCGGGCCTTTGAGCGCCTCTTCCACATTAACGGTGAGTGGACTTTCTACTTTGGGTGGATTTCTCTCCTCTGCTTCTTCAACAGTCAACGGTAATCTAACTGTCACGGGTACGTTCAGCCCGACTCTCACCAGTCTTGCCGGGCTTATTTTAACCGCCTCATCTTCCGTAGCGGCCAACCTTAGCATTGCTGGTCCTTTAAGCGCCTCTT
>JAUYMO010000057.1 GCA_030699445.1 Candidatus Giovannonibacteria bacterium | reverse complement strand
AGATTTGAAAGAAACTCTTACGGGAGACGACACTAAGGAGGGTTTAACAGCTGTTGTTTACGTAAAAATGCCCCAGGACGAAATCCAGTTTGAGGGACAAACAAAAGGAAAACTTGGGAATTCCGAAATTCAACCTCTTGTCGCCCAAATTGTTAAAGAAGGTCTTGATAATTTTCTTGAAGAAAACCCGCAGGATGCAAGGAAAATTCTGGAAAAAGTTTATTTGGCTGCCAAAGCCCGACTCGCCGCTAAAGCTGCCAAGGAAGCGATTTTAAGAAAAGGCGCTTTGGAAGGATCATCGTTACCGGGAAAGTTGGCTGATTGTCAGGAAAAAGACCCGGCAGTCTCGGAATTATATTTGGTTGAAGGAGATTCGGCAGGCGGCTCGGCAAAGCAAGGAAGAGACAGGAAATTTCAAGCCATTCTTCCACTAAAGGGAAAAATTCTTAATACCGAACGGGCAAGGCTTGACAAAATTATCGAACATGAGGAAATTAAAAATCTGATTATTGCCCTGGGAATGGGAATAGGGGAGACTATAAAATTTGAAAAATTAAGATACCATCGAATAATAATCATGACCGATGCCGATGTTGACGGCCAGCATATCGAAACTTTAATTTTAACTTTCTTCTTCAGGCACTTGCCGGAGATAATAAAACAAGGGTTTTTGTACATTGCCCAACCGCCGCTTTACAAAATTCAACTCGGCAAAGAAATAAGATACGCTTATTCAGACGAAGAAAAGGAAAAAATTATTATTACTCTTAAAACCGGATCAAAAAACAATTTTACTCCAAATATTCAGCGCTACAAAGGTTTGGGAGAAATGAATCCCGAGCAACTTTGGGACACAACTATGAATCCCAAAAACCGGATTCTAAAACACATCACAATCGAAGACGCCGAGGAAGCAGATGCAACATTTACAATGCTTATGGGCGACGAGGTTCCACCTCGAAAACACTTTATCCAAACAAACGCGAGATTAGCTAATTTGGATGTTTGAAAATTTAATCATTTTGAATTTGATTGAAAATGTAAACGCGAGGGGGTGAATTATGGATATTAAAAAATTACCTGTCGGGAAAAATCCACCGGAAGAAGTGAATGTCTTTATTGAAATCCCGCAAGGCGTAAGTGTTAAATACGAACTCGACAAGGAAAGCGGGACTGTTTTTGTTGACCGGTTTCTTTATACGGAAATGGAGTACCCATTTAACTACGGATTTGTACCAAAAACTCTATCAGGCGATGGCGATCCGATTGACGTACTTGTTCTTTCGAGCAAACCCGTGGCCGTCGGTGTTGTAATACCGTCAAAACCAATTGGAGTCCTTGAAATGGAAGACGAGGCAGGAGAAGACACCAAGGTTATCGCGGTACCGCTTGCTAAAGTTGATCCAAAATTCGCGTCATATAACGATGTCAGCGACATCCCGGAGGAGATTAAAGAAAAAATTAAATATTTTTTTGAAAACTATAAAAAAACCGAACCGGGCAAGTGGGTAAAAGTAAGAGAGTGGAAAGGAAAAGAAGTCGCGCTTGAGGAAATTAGAAAAGCAATAAAATAAATGGATATAGGTAAATTACAAAAAACAGAAATAACAACCGAGATGAAAAAGGCGTATCTGGACTACGCTATGTCGGTTATTGTTTCAAGGGCTCTGCCGGATGTTAAAGACGGACTAAAACCCGTGCATCGGCGAATTCTTTTTGCCATGCACGAGATGAACCTTACCCACCAGGCAAAGTACTCAAAAAGCGCCAAGATTGTGGGAGAAGTTATGGGTAAATATCATCCTCATGGAGATTTACCGATTTATGACGCACTGGTTAGATTAGCTCAGAATTTTTCCATGCGTTATCCTTTGATTGACGGTCAGGGAAATTTTGGCTCCATGGATGGAGACCCGCCGGCCGCCATGAGGTATACCGAAGCAAGATTAGCCGCGATAACTTCGGAAATGCTTTTTGATTTGGACAAAGAAACCGTTGACCAGCTTTCTAATTTTGACGCGACCCTAAAAGAACCCTTATATCTTCCGGCAAAACTTCCCAATTTGTTATTGATGGGATCCGAGGGAATTGCTGTTGGTATGGCCACTAAAATTCCTCCGCATAATCTTTCCGAAGTTATTGACGCTCTCATTTTTATGATCGCGAAAACTAAGTTTGACAAGCTTGAAACGTCTCAAAAAATCAATTTGACTTCCACCACAACCGTTGATGAGCTGTTGGAATTTATCAAAGGACCTGATTTTCCCACAGCCGGCAATATTTATGACATCTCTGAAATTAAAAATGTTTACATAACGGGAAGAGGAAGAATAATAATTAGGGGAAAAGCGGAAATCGAAGATATCGGACAGGGTAAATCGGCCATTATCATAACCGAACTTCCTTATCAGGTTAATAAAGCTTTGCTTGTCGCCCGAATTGCCGAGTTGGCAAAAGAGAAAAAAATCGAGGGAATTTCCGATCTTCGGGATGAATCAGATCGCCATGGAGTAAGAGTTGTTGTTGAGCTAAAAAGAGACAGCGCGCCCCGAAAAGTTTTAAATAACCTTTACAAGCACACCAACCTTCAAGCAATTTTTTCGGCCAATATTGTCGCTTTAGTTGACGGGACACCTCAAACGCTTAATCTTAAAACTATTCTTGAAGAATATTTAAAACATCGCTACCAGATTGTCAAGAGACGATCGGAATTTGAATTAAGACAGGCAAAGGCAAGACTTCACATATTAGAGGGTTTAAAAATTGCTGTTGAGAATATCGACGCCGTTATAAAAACCATCAAAGAATCACAAGACCAGGATTCCGCAAAGCAGAATTTAATGGCTAAATTTAAATTATCCGAAATTCAGGCAATAGCCATTCTGGACATGCAGCTTAGAAGACTGGCCGCTTTGGAACGACAAAAAATTGAAGACGAGTACGAAATGGTTAAAGAAACAATTGCTTATCTTGAGGATCTCTTGAGCCATCCGGCAAAAATTTTAACTGTCATTAAAGACGAACTTTTAAAAATTAAGGATAAATACGGCGATCCGCGACGAACAAAGGTTTAT
>JAUYMO010000053.1 GCA_030699445.1 Candidatus Giovannonibacteria bacterium | reverse complement strand
CCCAGTGAGACTTCTTGAAATAGGAAAGAGCTTGGCAATCAAATCGTAGATCTCTTGTCCCGCAGCTTTCATCGCTTTACTGCTTCAATTACAAATGCCGAACAAAGGAACATGCCGCGCCAGCCGGAAGTTTCGTGCTCTAAACTTATTGCCGCTTTGCGAAAAAGCTCCGGAGCTTTTTCGCTCAAATACGGCATAGCTGGATGATAATGATACCAATGCAAAATAATATCTGCGAAATTGTGTTTTTTAAATAATTCTATGGTTGTAAATGGGTTGTGAAATTTAGATAAGATGGCATCGTAACCCGGTGCGTCGGAATCTTCAACAGTTGTTCTTGCGAGAGGCAAATCCATGCGTAAGCGCGTTTTTAATTCTTGAGCTACTATTTCTTTTACTTTGGGGTCTACATCGTAAAGCAATTCATTAAGAATAAAATCCGCTGTGTAGCGATTGAATGTAAATAAAGAAAATAAGCTGTTGCGAAATTCAATAAAAACGCTTCCGCCGGGGCAAACTAAAGTGGCCATATTTTGCAAAACCAAATCATCGTTTTCTACATGCGGCATTACGCCCAAAGCCATAAGCCCGTCAAACTGTCTATTTTTTAACATACGAGAACAGGTGGCGGTGTTTTGAATATCGCCTAAAAAAATATGCTCCGGATCCAATTCGTTTTTGCGCATATTTTCTTTGGATTTCTCAACCATTTTTTTGGAGATATCAAAGCCCCATACATCCATGTCGGTAGCTTTAGCTAAAGTTATCAAGGGCGTGCCCTCTCCAACACCAACCTCAATAAGACTTTTTATATGCTTGTCCGCAAATGATTTTAATAGCAACTGTAGCCGAAAATAGTCTGCTGGATAAACCGCCAATGGATCATATAGCTTATCTTTATCGTAGTATTTATGATAATTTTTCGAAACCGCATCATAATAAGCGCCAACAGAAGAATTATCTACGTTTTTCTGCATAACTAAATTGTATTAGATTATAATTCATCAATCATATCCCAAGAAAGCGGAGTCGCAAAATCGATATCTCGAGTTGCGCTCTTTCCAATAACTTCGTCAAAATATTTTGTTTCCAAACCGAACGCCGGCCGGACATCCCGCACATTTTCTTTGGTGAATATCTCGCCCTTTTTAATGTCTTTGCCGGCGAAAAGAGATCTGCGCCAGCGCTTATTGTATTCTTCAATTGCGTTGGTGGGCCCGTAATGAACCTCGCCCAAAGCTATTCCCGAGACGGCTAATTTTTCTTTGCCTGATTCCAAGGCGCGGATTTTAAATATCATTTCTTTCAATTCAGCCGGCTCAATGGAAAAACGCGCGTCCGGCCCGCCGGATTTTCTATCCAAAATAAAATGTTTTTCAATAACATTTGCTCCAACCGCCGCGGCCATAACTGGGATATCAATGCCGGCGTTGTTATCAGAAAATCCGCTTAAAACGCCGAACCTGTCGCGAAGATCCAGAATATTTTTTAAATACATATCTTCCAGCTTTGGTTTATCAGTATATCCGGTGACGCAATGTAACGCAACAATGTCTTTGGCGCCGTTAGCCCTTAATGTATCTAATGCGAATTTTACTTCCTCTTCCGACGAATAACCGAAAGAAATAATTACCGGCTTTCCGGTCTGCGCAACTTTGCGCAAAATCAAAAAATCTGTCGCCTCGTAAGCGGAAATTTTGTGGCACGGCACATTTATTTTCTCCAAAAAATCCACAGCCGTGTCGTCAAAAGACGAAGAAAACAAAAAAATGCCGAGTTCGTCCGCCAATTTTTTCAGTTTCGGCTGCCAGTCCCAAGGAGTGTTGCCCTTAGTATATAAATCATAGAGAGTACGGTTTTTCCAAATATCCGGATTGTCTTCGCCTCCAACAATAAACCATTCTTTATTGGAATTTAAAGTAATAGTGTCCGCCGTATAAGTCTGCAACTTCACCGCGTCCGCGCCGGCATCTTTTGCCGCTTTCACAAGCGCCGCCGCTTCATCATAATTTTGATGATGATTGCCCGAAAGCTCCGCGACGACAAAACAAGGATGCCCCGAGCCAACCAACCGATTTCCTATTTTAAATTCTTTCGCCATAATATCTAAATTTTAAAATTTAAAAAGTTTTCCAGAAGCTTAAGTCCGCTTTTTTGGCTTTTTTCCGGATGGAATTGGGTTCCGAAAATATTGTCTTTTCGCACGGCTGCGGCGAATTTCTCTCCATATTCGCAAGTGGCCGCGACCACAGCCGGATTTTCCGGAACCAAATGATAACTATGCACGAAATAAAAAACCGGATTCTGGATGCCTTCGAATAACACGCCATTTGCGCCAACAACAACATCATTCCAGCCGATGTGGGGAATCCGGAATTTTGTTTCGTCAACGGCGAATTTTCTGACCCGGCCGGCAATCCAACCTAAGCCTTTTGTCAGCCCGCTTTCCTCGCCTTCGCTTGCGAGAAGCTGCATCCCAAGACAAATTCCAAGAAATGGTTTTTTATTTTTAAGAACCGCTTCTTCCAGCGCCCCGATAAGTCCGAGATTTTTCAAATTTTTCATCCCGTCCGGAAACGCCCCCACGCCGGGCAAAATAATTTTGTCGGCGCTTTTGATGTCTTCCGCCCGGCCTGAAATTTTGGCGTCCGCGTTAAAAAACTTTAAAGCGTTGATAACGGAAAAAAGATTGCCCATGCCGTAATCAATGATAACAACCATAAAAATTTATAAATCGTAATTCTGATAACGCTTTATAAGATTGCCTCCGGCGTCTCTTTGGACCCCGCCCTTACCGTCCGTGAGAAAAAGCGCTTTGTCCGTGAAAGAATCAATAACGCGGCGGAACTCGTCTTCGCCAAGGCCGGAAAATTTAAGGAACGCCCGCATGCCATGCGCCGGAAATTTGCCGTCGTATTTTTTTACAGTCTCAACGGCTTCCGCCCGGCTCATCCGCCCGTTTCTTGCGTCTATGCTGGCGTGGTCGGTCGCCCGGCCAAACCCGAATTTCACGAACTTCAAATAATCGTGCACCGACTGGAATTCTTCATCCAAATTTTCGTAGCTGGTGTAAGTCCCCTCAACTGGCCCGTCTTCTTTAACAGAAAAACCGTATTTTTTTATAAGCTCAACCTGCTTGCGCGCGTCCCATTTAAAATAATAGCCCAAAAATACTCCCGTAATGCCAGCAGCTTTAAGCTCAACCTCCGAAGGATATTTGTAGGAAACAATGTCTTCTTCCCTAACCCCGTCCACCCCGACAACGTCTTCTATTCTCAAGCCTAAAAGCCCGCCGAATTCTTCAAGCCATCTGCGGTCCAAAATATTTTTCATGCGTGATGCTTTCGGCCCGCCGTATTCCAACTGCGAATTTTCCCCCCAAATAATAAGCGGGATTTTCATCTGCACGGCTAAGCGCACCGGGACCGTAAAAATGCCGATATGATTCGGCCAAAACTCGTCGCCAACCCGTTTGAATCCTTCAACGGACATTTTTCTGTAAACTTCCGGATTTTTTTCAAAAACGATCAGGTCGCAACCGAACGCCTTTTTAATATTATCAAGATTTTTCCTGCCGAGCTCCGTGCGGCTTGAAGATTCAAAGCTGACCAAAAGCGGATTCATTTTATAAATTTCTTTGATCAAATATACTTGGTAATGGCTGTCTTTCCCTCCGCTTACCGGAATGATGCAATCATAATTGCCGGAATTTTTGCTTTTATATTTTGCCACAATTGCGTTTTCAAACTCTTTTTTGCGCGCCTCCCAATCTATCGCCGCGCTCTTTATCTCTGCTGATCGGCAAGCGTCGCAAATGCCCTCTTCGTCAAAAAAGAGGTCCGGCTTGGTGTTGGGCATCACGCATTTTTTACAATACTTAAAAGCTGTTTTCATAATTTTTTAATTCTGGTTTCTACGCCGAATTCCGCCAAATGCTCTTTAATGTTCAGGGGCGTAATTTGGGTGTATTGGAAAATGCTCGCGGCGGCCAGAGCAGAAGCCCCGCCTTCTTTTATAACATCTAAACAATCGTCCAAGTTGCCCGCGCCTCCAGAAGCGATAACCGGAATTTTGACCGCTTCAGAAACCGCGCGGACCAGCTGGATATCGTAGCCTTTCATCATCCCATCGGAGTCAATGGAAGTAAGCAGAATCTCCCCCGCGCCTTTTCGCTCGGCTTCCTTCGCCCATTCCGCCGCGCCCAAGCCAGTCGCCGTTTTGCCGCCATCGGCAAAAACTTCATATCCGTTGCCGGCGCGCTTGGCATCAATGGAAACCACCACGCACTGGCTGCCGAATTTTTTTGCCGCTTCGGAAATAAATTCCGGCCTTTTTATTGCCGCGGTGTTTACGGCGATTTTATCGGCGCCGATTTTGAGCGCCAAACGGATGTCGTCCAAAGCGCGGATTCCTCCGCCGATAGTCAGCGGCATAAAGCATTCTTTGGTAATTTCTTGCAAAAGCCAGGGCTTAATGCCGCCCTCTCTGCCGTCCAAATCCAAAAAAATCATCTCGTCCACGTCCCGCGCGTTAAACACCCTCACGGCCCCGACATAGCTTCCGATATTGCGGTGGTTGGCAAATTGGACGCTTTTTACCAATTTTAAATCCTTAACTGTCAGAACAGGAATTACTCTGGTTTTTAACATGTTTATTGATGCTCTTTGCCCAAGGCGCGCGTCAATAAATCAATAACCTTATCCTGATCTTCAGTTGTTAAGCTGGGGAAAATAGGCAAAGAAATAGCCGCGTTATAATAAGCCGCGGCATTTGGGCACAAATTCTTCGGATAGCCCATGGCCTGATAATATGGCTGCCAATGCGCTGGTATATAATGAACCTGCGCTCCGATCCCGTTGGCCTGCAAATAATCAAAAACTTCTTTCCTTTTGCTTGCATCTTTCAAATTTATAGGAAAGAGATGCCAGCTGTGCTTGATCTCGGCCAGCTTCGTCGGCAAAACAACGCCTTTTAAATTTTTCAATTTTTCAAAATAATAATTGGCGACGCGCTCGCGGGCTTTTTGGAATTTATCCAATTTTTTCAGCTGCGAAAGGCCCAGTGCGCATTGGATATCGGTGACGCGATGATTGAAAGCCAAGTCCAGCATTTCATAATGCCATTTGCCGATGGTTTCCGTTTTTTGCGGATCTTTGGCAATCCCGTGCGTCCTCAAGCGGAGCATGGTTTGGTAATACGCTTCGTTGTTGGTCAAAATCGCCCCGCCCTCGCCGGTGGTTATGGGCTTTACCGGATGAAAGCTGAAAATGGTCAGGTCGCCGATGCCGCCAATTTTTTTATTTTTATACTCCGCGCCAATAGCGTGGCAAGCGTCCTCAATTACCAGCAAATTATGTTTTTTGGCGATTTCTATAATTTTATCCATCTCGCAGGGATGCCCGGCGAAATGCACCGGCACGATGGCTTTTGTTTTCGGCGTGATCAGCTTCTCTATTTTATTTTCGTCAATATTGTAGGTGTCGGGGCGGATATCGCAAAAAACGGGCCTTGTGCCACAAATCAAGGCCATGTTGGAAGTCGCGACAAAAGTATTGGGGGTAGTAATAATTTCATCGCCGTCTTTCAAGCCGGCCGCCTTGTAGGCGAGGTAAAGCGCCGCCGTGCCATTGGGCGCGGCAACGGCGAAGCGCGCCCCGGAGTATTCCGCGAGCGCTTTTTCAAATTCCGCGATCGTCGGGCCCTGGGTCAGCCAATCGGACTTTAAAACTTTAACGACTGCGGCAACGTCGTCTTCATCAATAGTTTGGCGGCTGTAAGGAATCATAGAAAAATATTTCTAATAAAACTTTATGTCCCAAATGTTCCACTTGTCGTAGGGAAAGCGCAAATCGTCTTTTTGGCTTTCCTCCAAAGTGGACGAAGAGAAGAAAATTATTTTGGTGTTTTCTTCAAGGTTCATGTAGCCGTGGGCGGTGTTCGGGGGTATCCATAAAATTCTCGGTTTCTCCGCGGACAAAATAAATTTCTGCATTTCTTCCGTTTCCAAGTCCACCACGCCGACGTAAACGCTGCCCGAGGCCACGTACATATATTTGTTTTCCCGCTTATGCCCGTGCCAGGCGCGGATGAAGCCCGCGCGGTGGTTTTCCACCTGATAAAATCTTTTTACGCCCTTAAAATCAAAATCATTAACGAATCTTAGCGTCCCTCTTTCGTCAATGTAAGAATCTCCCGATATTATCTTGGCCATCTTTTTATGATACTTTCTTTTTTAAATATTGGCCGTTTGAATAAAGGGGGCTGCCGGGGTCGCGGATCCTGCCATCGGTTATGAGCCTGTAAACTTCGCGCACACCATATTCCAAATTATACTTCGGCTGCCAGCCGAAAGACATAAACTTGGCGGCAGAAACCCTGTAATTTCTTAAGTCTTCAAATGTCACATTATCATACTCTACCCTAGTATGCGGAATTACCCTTTTAATTTCATCAGCGATATCTCGGACCCTATAATTTTTATCGCTTAAATTAAATAAACCGCTAATGTTGTTTTCTATTCCAAAAAGCACCGCGTCAGCTACGTCTCTAACGTGCAGTAACGGGCGCCATTGCTCGCCGCCAAAAACAGTTAAGAGCTCGCCCGAAGCGGCCCTTTGAGTCAGTAAATTGACGGCGAGGTCAAATCTTAACCGCGCATGATCGTCTCCGATTCCAAACAGAGTCCCCAGCCTGAATATGAGATAATCCTTTGAGCGTTTGGTAATTTCTTTTTCAGCCTTTAATTTGGTTAGAGCATAATGCGAGAGAGTATTTACTTCCGACGATTCATCCAATAAATTATTATTTTGCCCGTAAACAGAACAGGTAGAGGTGTAAATTATTTTGCCTTTATAGTTGCTGGCTAGCCACTGGACCGCAGAAAGATTAATTTCCTTGGCCAACAATGGATGAAGCGCGCAGGCATCATCCCCCACTATCGCCGCCAGCCAAATAACAATGTCAAAGTCGTTTATGATCCTACCCAATTTTTCTTTGTTGCGAATATCGCCGTAAATAAAATTTGTGTTTTTCAAATAACGATCTTCGTACATAAGATTATCATAAACTGCCACATTATACCCTTTAGCCATAAGCAAGTCAGTAAGGTATCCACCGACATAGCCCGCCCCCCCGCAGATTAATATTTTAGGTTTTTGCATGTATAAATTTAAAACCATATATGTTAGTATAAAGTAACATGGCAAGCCAAAAAATCCTTAATCTATACGACGAATTTCTGGCGAAAACATCAACCGACCGCCTGCAAAAAATATTGGCGCGCTACGAATTGCTTAAAATGGTTTCCGGCGTCCCAGGCGACATCGTGGAATGCGGGGTTTTTAAAGGCAGCGGGATTTATACCCTGGCCAAACTCAATAATCTGCTGATGCCCCACGCCGGCAGAAAAATTATTGGCTTTGATTTTTTTGAAAGCAAAAGAGAAAAAAAATTAAAAAAGCGGCAAGATACGCAAGTGTTGGAATGGCACGGAGAAAAATGGGAGGGCAGGGAAACAATTTTAAAAAACTTATCCGCTTTGGGGATTCACAGCGTGGAGCTCGTCGCCGGAAACGTGATTAAAACTACCGCGGCCTACGCCAAAAAAAACTTGGGCTTCCGCATAGCCATGCTTTATCTTGACGTTGATAATTACGAAGGCACTTTGGCAATCTTAAGAAATTTTTTCCCCTTAGTTACCCCGGGAGGAATTGTGGTTTTTGACGAATACGCGATCCGCGGGCACGGCGAATCGGACGCGGTAAACGAATATTTCAAAGGCCGGAGCCCGAAACTGCGCTCTTTGCCGTGGACAAATACTCCTACTGCTTATTTAATTAAAGAAAAATTCTAGGCTTAATTTTCTAAAATCATTAGATGGCGCATAAGACCGCCTTCTTCCGATTTGCCAATGTATTTATAGCCGGCTTTAGTAAAGCTCTTGAGAGAAGCGTCGTTTCCTAAATTAATGAAGGCGCGGACGGTTTTTGTTTCCGGGAACTCTTTAAAAAAACGCGCGGCGGCGGTTTTTAAAATCTCTGTGCCGTAGCCCTTGCCGCGGAAACCAGCAACAACAGCAATATTTACTTCAGCACTGTTGCCATCTAAATCAAACCTTGTTTGAGCAACGGGCTGCACGATAGGCAGAGAATCTATCTCGGCGATGAATATCACATTGTCGCTCACAGCCAGTTTTTTTTCAAACCATTTACTGTGGGCATCAAAATCAATGGGTGCGCTGTTTAATGAAACTTTTTTTACCGATTCTTCATTTCTCAAATTAAATAAAAATTTCAAGTCAGTTAATTCTGCCTTGCGCAAAGAGAATTTCACGGGATATTTGTACTTGCCCTCGCGGACCTGCCTAGCGCCGAATTCCTCTTTTTTCATCAATTCCTTAATCTCCGCGCTATCGTAGATTGTTTTTAAAATTCCTTCCCACGCTTTGGAATTGTTTTCAATCAATATATCTTCCGCAGACGCGAATTTTATTTTGAATTTCTTCGCGGCATCTTTTAGAACTGGCTCGTATGCGACCATCGCTTCTATTCTCGGCAGATGGTATCTATTGGAAACAATAACAATCTCGTCCGGAGAAATTCCTTTGGCAATCTTTATTAATGCCTTAAGCGCTTCATAGGTTCCGCTCGATTCCGCTTCTTCCAATATTTTTTCCTCCGGCACTCCCGATCCAACAAGTTCCCGTTTCATGATCTCCGCCAAAGGCCGCGCATCCGGCATATGGCTAAGTTGTCCCTTGCCGCCCAAAGCAACAATAAAAGAATTTGGATTTTTCTTAAATAAAATTACGCCAGCTTCAACTCTTAATATGCTCCCAGGAGCGCCGAAATGCTCTTTTAAATCATCAAAACCGGTGGAATGCCATAGTCCATCCGTTTCCTTTTTCATCCATCCGCCAGGAATTGCTATTAATAAAGATTTCATTATTTATTTTAACGGTTTCTGCTCGCAGTGGGCGTTAATTTTTAATAAATCAGGACTGGCGTCCAAAAATTTCAGCGCTTCCGGAATACTGATAATTTTTCCTGGAACAAAAAACTTGGAGTAGATTTTCTCAATCAGCTCGAAATCTTCCGGATAATCAACCGTAAGCCGGTAATTTCTGGCATATTCCGGCGCGGCCATTATCATTGCGCCAATTTTAAATTCATTTTTTTTGTTTTCCCAAATATAAGGGGTGGCGTGTTCTTTTTCGTAATTTTCAGAGGCCAGGCGGCAAGCTTTTTCTAAAGCGGAGAATTTGAATACTTCGACATCAAGCCCGCGTGGAAACGTTCTCTCTCCCGGCACAACATTGCTAATATAATCAGCGCCTGATTTTTGAAACACCTCTACGCATAAATCTATAATTTTGGGGTCAATCAACGGGCAGTCGCTTGTTGCGCGAACAACAATGTCGGCGCCGAATTTCTTGGCGGTTTCATAATAACGCGAGAGCACATTATCAAGAGAGCCGCGAGAATACAAAAAATTATTTTCCTTACAAAAATTCTCCACCACATCGTCTTCTGAATTTACGGTTGTGGCAACGATAACCTTATCCGCTGATTTGGCTGCCAGACAGCGGGTAACAACATGCCAAAGCATCGGTTTGCCCGCTAAATTTTTCATTATTTTGCCCGGCAAACGCGTAGAGCTCATCCTTGCCTGAATAATAATTGCCATCATAATTGTTTTAAAATTTCACTGGCTATATTAATACTATTTTCTTTAGGGCTCAATTTGGAAACTTGCTGTCCATACAAATCAATATAGCCGTGGAATGTGGCTTTGTCCAAAACCTGCAGGTACTTGATAATATCCTCTTCCGAAAAAGAAAATCCGTTTTTAATTTTTTCTAAAGCGCTCCTGCAGGAATCAACGCCCCAAATCCTGAAAACTCCCGGAGCGTGCCGATACCACGGATAGCCGAAAATCAAAGCGGGCTTCCGCCTCAAAATCGCTTCCCAGCCAGCAGTGCCGGTGATAGTCGCCACCGCTTCCGAGCGCTCCGTTAAATCGCGCGCGCTTGTTTCCAACGGCAAAATCCTGACATTTTTAAGTTTCGCCAAAGCCCGATAATAACCCATGAAGCGATAGCTGAAATAGTCCGGCCCGCGATAAAGCCACTGCGTAGGGTGCTCTTTGATGTAAAGAAGCCAGTCCTCCGGAAGAGACGCGGATAATGTTTCCGCCATCAAAATCTGGTCAACAAAAACGCCGCCCTGCGGGGAGCTGTTCCGCTCCGGCTGATAATGCAAAGGAAAATAAACAAATTTTTTATCAAAATCCGGCGGCGCGGCCAAGCTCATATATTCCATTCTTTGGTTGGGCCTTAATCTGCGAGGAAAATAAGTTATTATTTTCGCAAAAACGGAAAAATCCCCGAGCACCGTAATCGTTGTCCAAAAAGAGCGGATTTTAATTTTTAAACCCACGACTCCGGAATATTTCCGTTTGACGCTTTTTACGAACATAACCGGCGCGGTATCTTTGTTTTTGTCATGTTGCGAGACATATTCTTCCCGCAAATCCCGGCTTATGCCGTTTAGCGCTGCCTCCCGGCCCAAAAAAGGCTCGGCCGTATCCAGAAAAATTTTCGGCCCCTCAATATAATCATTCATGCTTATCATGCGGTCGCCAATCCAAAGCGGCTCCATCATCACGGTTTTAATATTATAAATCTTGGCCAAAGCGTAAATGACAAAATCATAAACTGTGTGCGGCGTGGTCGGAAAAACAATGGCATCAGGCCTATATCTTTGGAGAACGGCATCCCAATATCCGACATATTTCAAATACAGAAACTTCCTTTCGCTGACAGTTTTTTCCTCAAAATGTTTATTCATCATCGTGAGAACGATTGATTCCGTTTCATACATTTTTTTAAGCAATCCTTCGCCTGGCGGCGCAAAGTTTTCCCCGGCTAATTTTTCCGCCCGTATGCCATTAAGAGCTTCGGAATGATCGTGTAAAATAGTATCCGGAAAGTCAGATTTATTAATATTCGATAAATCCGTGGAGGTCAAATAAAGCACTGTGTGATTTTCTTTAATCTTTTTCACAACGTCCATCATCCCTAATTTTTTACCGCTCCAATTTATAAAAAATAAACGCATGTTTAAGTCCTTAAATTATAAACTTTAAAGAAATAAGAATCTTTGTTTTTCAGAAGTTCTTCCGGAGAGTCTTCCTCTATAATTTTCCCATCATCCAGCACAATAAGCTTATCCGAGGCTTTAACTGTAGACAAACGATGGGCAATTGCCAAAACCGTAACCTTCCCTTTCAAGCCATCAATTGCTTCTTGAATCAAAATCTCTGATTCGTTGTCCAACGCGCTGGTAGCCTCATCCAGAATTAAAACCTGCGGGCGCCGTGCTAAAACCCGCGCCAAAATTATACGCTGCCTCTGCCCGCCGGAGAGAAGAATTCCTCTTTCACCCACAACCGTCGCAAATTTTTCCGGAAGTGAATTTATAAAATCATCAATATTGGCCATGCGCGCGGCCTCTATTATATCTTTTTCAGTAACTGCGCCGCTGTAAAATTTTATATTGTTTTCAATTGTATCGTTAAGCAAGAAAATCTCCTGCGAAACATAGCCAATGTTTTTGCGCCAGTTTTCCATACGTATATCTGAAATTTCTTTTTCATCAAGCAAAATCGCTCCCTTTTGCGGCAAATACAGCCGCAAAATCAAATCAACCACTGTGGTTTTTCCTGCGCCCGATGGGCCGATAAGCCCTACCATTTCGCCTTTCTTTACAGAAAATGAAACATTCTTTAAAACGCCTTGTTCCCTATGTTTATAAGAAAAATCCACGTTTTTAAATTCCAATTTATTCTGAAAATGGAAACCTGCTGTTCCTAAATCATATTCTTCGTGTTTTTTGGCCTCGTTTTTATATTTCAGCACACTAAGAAGATATGGAACCTGTGCATGGATTGTATGAAGATTGGATTGGGCCTGCTGAATAAAAGCAAAAATCTTGTTTATGGCATAAACTATTACGGCAAAGGAAGCAAAATTAAAAACCGTCATTTTATAAAAGAAAGCAAAGACGGCGATAACGAAAATAAGCCCTACCGGCTGGATTAAAACCGTGGTTGCGTTTCTTAAAGCCGTCACCCGTAAATTCAAACTTTTTATTTCCTCAAAATATTTATTGCTCCGCTTTAAAACATTTTCTTCAACAAAAGCGGCTTTTACGGTTTTCATCCCCAACACGTTTTCATTTACATAGTGCGCCAGCTCCTTGTAAAGCTTTCCTATTGCTTCCGAGACTGCTGTATTTTTATTAAAAAGCGGTTTTAACGCCAGAAGCACAGCTCCGCCAAAAACCAGCGTGAATAAAGCCACAACCCAAGAAATGTTAACTATTAAAAAACCATAGGTAATTAAATTGGCAAAAACTATTATGGAATAACTGATGTAACTTAAAAGTTTGGAGCTTTGATCCACGTCATTGGTTAAAGTTTGGTCCAAATAGCCCACTTTCTGTTCGGATAAATACGGCCAATCGGCTTTTAAAGTCGCCGAGAAAAGTTCGTTTCTGGTTTTTGTTTCAAAAGCGGCCGTGGTGCGCGCGGCGACATAATTAGCCCAAAAAAGAGCTGCGGCTTTTATTATAAAAAGTGAAATGATAAAAACCAGAAGAGACGCCATGGTGTATTCCAGATGGGCGTAGAGAAAAAAATTTTCAATGGCTCTGGAAATAAAATCCGCGCCCGCGGCTTGGTCTTTGCTTAAAAAAGAAAAAAGCGGGATGACGGCGTTTATCCCAATGCTCTCCAAAAAACCGCTAAAAAAAGAAAGAACCGCCAGCAAAATTATTTCTGATTTGTATTCCCCAAAGGCTTTCTTGAATAAATTAAGCCAAGTTAAATTTTCATTAAATTTGGTGGGCATCGGCTTTTATAAAACTGAAATTACATATAAATAGTCACAAAAAAAACAGCCCCCAAGTTTGAGGGCCGATATCGAGGTCACAAATGCGTGGCGATAATCAGTCCGCCGATCAGCCCGCAGAGCATTAAAAGCCAGCCAAGCCGCGTGAAATGTTTCGCTTCGCCGAAAATGAATAATCCAATCATGGTCGGGAAAATCATTTCCGACACCATAAAAATCGGCTGGGTAAAAACCAGCGGGACAAGAGATTTCGCCCAATAAGTAACGGTCAAAGACGATACAACGCTTCCGGTAAGCATCGCGACTTTTTGCATTGCTTCGCGCAAAGTGGACGAATCTCCTTTATCTACAGAACTTGCTGAACGATACACCATGAGAGCGCCAATTAAAGAACCGGAATACCAGGAAGAAATAAAATCCCAGACCTGCATATCGTTCTTAACCGCCAGATATCTCATGGAAAATCCAGCTACGCCCCAGATAAAGCTGTACGCTAGAATATACTTGTAGATTTGAAGCACCGCGCCCGGCTTAATTCCATTCAAAGACGTTGTCTGGGTTGCAAAAAGCACCGCCGATCCGACAGCTAGCATAATGCCCATAACAACCATTGCGTTAAGTAATTGAAATTCATTTAAGACAAATAGTCCTAACGCGAGCGGAATTATATCGTCCAACCAAGTAGAAAGCGAAGTAATTGCCTGATTGATGGCAGTCGCTTTCCAATGCCAATAGCACGCAACGGCGTTTGCCACTCCTATCACCACGACCACCAGCATCTGAGCTTTCCATTCAAAATGAGTTCCCATTAGCCAATGGCCGGCAAGGGCGGCAATCCACGCCAAAAGAGCGGCAAAAAAGTATTGAAGTACGAGATTTCTAGCGCGCCCAGGCAATACCGCAACACGACGTAATAAGTATGGATGCACGCAATAACCCAAAAATACGGTGAACGCCACTGCAATCCAACCAGTTTGCAACATTGGCTATCTCCTTTTGTTTTCAAAGAAATTTTAGCTGGTGCTAGAATAGCAAAGAACAATCTGGAAGTCAAGACAAAGCTATGCTTTCGGAATTTTGATTATAGCCATGCGAGCTTTTTTGGGAGCCCAATGCATATGCGGTTGGCCGTGAGGAATCCAAAGCCAATCGCCTTTTTTTAAAATAATTTTCGTGCCGTCTTTTATGCCCTTGCCACCGAGCTCGTTTCCGTCAGAACCTTCGCGCACCCATGGCTCCACTAGCTCGCCGCCGTAAATAAATTCCACCTCGCCTTCCAAGCAAAACCATAAATCCCCTTCATGTTTATGAACCTCGGCTTCTGTGTCTGAAATCTTGTAATCTTCAATAATCCCAAACGGAATTTTCCCGCCTAAAAACAAGGATTTTAGCGGCTCCAACTGATGCTTGCCCAAAACAGATTTCTGCGAAAGGGTTTTATCAATTTCTGCCTTGGTAGTCAATACGCATTTTTTCATATATAACTATAACCCCTTCCGGCCGAGGAAAGTTAGGCTTTCGCCCAAATTGTGTTTTTCCACCAATTGCTTGTATTTTAAGTCCGTATCTTTAATAAATTTATTAAA
Source organism: Candidatus Giovannonibacteria bacterium (assembly GCA_030699445.1). GTDB lineage: Bacteria > Patescibacteriota > Minisyncoccia > UBA11713 > 2-01-FULL-45-33 > GWA1-44-29. The sequence goes on along the minus strand of JAUYMO010000053.1, from coordinate 1,030 downwards.
ATCATTCTTAATCATTTTATCCACGCTTGTATCGCTTATTAAAACCGGATCGCCGTTGCCCACAGCAAAATTGTCCTGCGGTTTTCCGGTAAGCATCCAATTGAGATGGTTTAGAAAATTATATCTTTGCGCATTTTTTATTTCCCCTTCAAAGCCGGCTTTTTTGAGCAAGGCTTTTAAGGTGTCTTTAGAATAATAAAAAACATGCGGTTCGCGGTAATAAAAATCTTCATATCCCTTTATTTTGAAAATGGATAATAGAACATCTGATATATTGGGAAGTTCAAGATACAAATATCCTTTTGGTTTTAAATTTTGTGCTATACTTTGAAGAAAACTGAATGGATTAGGAACATGCTCCAGCACTTGCAAAGCGGTAACTAAATCAAAAGGCCCTTCAGCAATTTTTGCATCCTCAATCGGCTCCGCATAAACTTTAAAATCCAAATTCTTTCTGATAAATTTAACTTCATCTTGCCCCAACTCAAGCCCGACCCTAGTTTTAGCTTTGCCTTTAAGAGCCGCGAGAAAATGGCCAGTAGAACAACCGATATCCAAAATTTTAGTGCTTGGCTTAAGTAAATGCTTTATTTCTTTTACAATAGGTTCCTGAAACGGGGCGTAGGCGTTAAAAATTTCCCGAGCCGAAGAGGTTTTTTTTAAATTCGGCCCGTAACTCTTGCGGTATTTTTTACTTGCATAATAAGCAGTAGAAACGCCGGATAATGGCTCCAAGTAAACCAGAGAGCAGCGCTTGCACTGCAAAACTTTGCGCTTGATATCATAGCGCAAAGAATCCCTTAAAATTCTGCTCTCTTGTGAATGACATAAAATACAGACTGGTGAAGTTTTTTTCATAATTAAAATCTTTTAATAATAAAATGCGGGGTTTTTAATTTAGGAAAACATTGTATTTTAACTTTCTTATTCTTAAAAAAATCATTCACCGCTTTTGTTTCTCCCGGAAAAACTCCGTAATCGTCGGTTATAAACACTCCCCCTTTCACCAACCGAGGGTACAGATATTTAA
>JAUYMO010000052.1 GCA_030699445.1 Candidatus Giovannonibacteria bacterium | reverse complement strand
CAAAGAAAAAAAAATGGGCAGAATTAGGCGCTATATAAATTTTTATAAATATCTTTTTAATATTTTGCCGCAGTCCGACACCGTATTTATTCATATGATTCCGGCCTGGGTTATTTTGGCGTGGCCGGTTGCTTTTATTTTCCGGAAAAAAATCTATTTGTGGTACACGCATAAATCGGCGACTTTTTCGCTTCGGTTCGCCGAAAAATTGGTTGCCAGAATTTTTACAGCTTCTCCGGAAAGCTGCCGCTTAAACTCCAAAAAAATCATAGTGACAGGCCACGGGATTGACACGGAACATTTTAAACCCAAAGATATTCCCAAGGACTCTAATACCATTAAGCTTTTAACAGCCGGACGGACAACCTTTTCTAAAGATTACGAATTTTTAATTAATGCGATTGAAATTGTAATTAAAAAAGGCCATCGCGCGGTTTTAAATATAGCCGGCGCTCCTGCAACCCCCACGGACTTTGTTTATAAAAAGAAATTGGATAATTTAATCGGACAAAAAAATTTGGGAAAAAATATAAATTTTCTCGGGGCAAAAACTTACGCTGAAATGCCGGATATTTATAATAATCACGATGTTTTATTGCACGCCAGCGAAACCGGAAGCCTTGATAAAGCTGTTTTAGAAGCAATGGCTTGCGGGCTTCTGATTCTTACCACAAGCGAAGCTTTTATCGGCACGCTTAATGTTTTACCGAAAGAAGCAAATTTAATGGCGGAAAAAATTATTCAATTGAAAAATGCCGGAAAAGACCTGCCCGTCCGGCAGGCGGGTTTGTCTTTGCGCGAAATAATAATTCAGAACCACAACTTAACCAATTTAATCGGTAAAGTTTTAGAAAATATAAAAATATGAATGAAAAAATTCCATGCTCTATCGGCATTCTTACTTTAAATTCAGGCACTACTTTGAAGCGCTGCCTGGACTCTTTGAAAGATTTTGCTGAAATCATACTTTGCGATGGCAACAGCACGGATAATACTTTAGAAATTGCCAGAGAATATGGCGCAAAAATCATAAAACAATACGATTCTGATAAACCGAACCTGCGTTGTGTAAAAGACAAAGCAAACGTTCGGCAAAAAAATATGGATGCGGCTTCCTACGATTGGTATTTTTTTATGGATTCAGACGACGCGCTGCCGGTCGGGATTACCGAAGAAATCAGAAAAATTGCTTTAAACTCCAATCCCGAATTTTTAGTTTACCGCATGCCGGCCAGAATTTTTATTGACGGCCGGGAAATTAAACACGAAGCCAGTTATCCGTCGTATCAAATCAGATTAATTAATAGAAAGATAAAGCCGTATTTTAAAGGCAAAGTGCATGATCGTTTGGAATTTGACCGCGAAAAATATAAAGTAGGCGAATTAAAAAGTTATTATGATTTTCATTGGTCAAAAGAAAGGGTAGAAAATTATTGGAAATATCTTAAAATGTATTCCGGTTGGGAAGCAGAAGTTTTGGGGCGCGGCCCTTGGGGCTCATTTTTTTACTGGTGCGTTTATAAACGGCTCCTCATCATTGCCGGATATCTTTACAGAATACCAAAAATGTATCTGCTTTACGGATTTAAAGATTCTATGCCTCCGCGCATCCAGTTTTTAACCTTATGGCATCATTTCTATCTTTTATATTTATTCACAAAAAAGCAAATTTTTTATGTGCGCCATAAACGGATTTAATTTTAAAGACGAAAGTTTAATTTTGAAGATGAACCGGGCGACGCGCCACCGCGGCCCGGATGGCACAGGAGTTTTTCTGGACGAAAAAATTTCTTTAGGGCATAATCGCCTAAGCATTTTGGATTTAAGCGGCGCTGCTTCCCAACCCATGGTGAATGGCGACGGGCAATTTATCATTATTTTTAACGGTGAAATTTATAATTTTAAGGAGCTAAAAAAAGAACTTAAAGATTTTTATCAATTCAAAACCAATAGCGACACGGAAGTTATTTTGGCTTCTTATAAAAAATGGGGACCGGACGCTGTAAAAAAATTTAATGGAATATTCGCTTTCGCGATTTGGGATAAAACTAAAGAAGAATTGTTTTTGGCGCGGGACCATGTAGGTTTGAAGCCTTTATATTATTATTTAGATGGAGGTAGATTTATTTTTTCTTCCGAAATCAAAGCTATTTTGGAGCATGATATTGCCAGAAAACTTAACCGCGAGGCTTTTAATATTTATTTAAGAACGCTTTACGCGCCGGCTCCGCTTACTATGTTTGAAGGAATACATAAATTTCCGCAGGCGCATTACGGCGTTTTTTCCGCCAAAGGCGGATCCGCCTCGGGCGGAAAAAACGGAGAGCTTAAGCTCACAAAATATTGGGACGCAAAATCCGCGGATTATTTTGATAAGCCGCTCAAAGATTTAGCGGAAGATTTGCGCGGAGAAGTTTTAAAAAGCGTGGAGCGGCAATTGATTTCCGACAGGCCGATCGGGCTTTATCTTTCCGGCGGGATTGATTCCAGCGCGGTGCTAGACGCAATGCGTGAATTTAGAAGCAACATTGTTACTTTTTCGGTGGGCTTTGAATTGCCGAATAAAGATGACGAAAATAAATTTAACCAAGATTTTTATCTGGCTAAACGCACAGCGGAGCGCTATGGGACGAGGCATCACGAGGTTTTATTAAAAGAGGAGGAGATTCTGAATTTTTTGGAAAAAGTTTTTTTACAGCTTGATGAGCCGATTGCCAATCCCACGGCAATACCTATGATGAAATTAGCCGAATTTACCAAAAGCCAAGGCGTGGATGTGGTTTTGGGCGGCGACGGCGGGGATGAACTTTTCGGCGGATACGAAAGATACAGATTAAGCCGCGTTATAAGTTTTTTGCCTAAGTTGTTTTTGCCGGGAGAAACAGACAGATTTGCGCGGTTTATGTTCCAAAAAGATCCTATTTTAGGCGAAATTTTGCAAAAAGAGTTTTTTGAGAGAGGCGCCGCAAAATCTTTTTTCGCAAAAAATTATTTTCAAAAAAATCCGTTCAAAACTTTTGAGGAGCTTTTTATGGATGTGGACAGGCGCGCTTGGCTGGTAGACGAATCTTTGATGCGGACAGATAAAATGTCTATGTTTTCGGCGGTTGAAGCGAGAGCGCCCTTGCTGGATAAAAAATTGGTGGAATTTGCCGCCAAGATTCCGCTTAAATATAAAGTTAACCTTAAAAACACAAAAATTATTTTAAAAGAGGCGTTTCGCGGGCGGATTCCGGATTTTCTTTTGAAT
>JAUYMO010000045.1 GCA_030699445.1 Candidatus Giovannonibacteria bacterium | reverse complement strand
AGCAACGCAAAAATATTTTTTCTTAATTTTTTGGAAATGAGGTTATTTGTTTTAAATTCTTTCAATGTTTGGGATGAATATTTTTCAAATTGAGCTTTTTTCAATAATTTCTTATACATTGGCTCTGGAATGGAAACTGTAGTCATAAACATATAGTATCAAAACAATAGGTTTTTTGCAAATCCTTATTTCCCCGCCAAGATTCTAAGCTCCTGCGGATTTTGGGAGAAAAGCAAAGCGTTTTCCATCGTAATTTCGCCCCGGCGGACCAAGTCAATCAACGAGCGGTTGAAACTGACCATGCCGACCTCGGCGTTTGTTTCTATGACCAAATCAATTTCGTGGACTTTATTTTCGCGGATTAAATTTCTCACGGCCGCGTTGGAAAGCAAAAGTTCGTATGCCGGAATCAGCCCGCCGGAAACTCTGGGGATTAAGCGCTGTGAAAAAATTCCGATTAAGGTGCTTGCCAGTTGCGTTCTGATTTGCCCCTGCTGCGCGCCGGGGAAAGTATCAATAATGCGGTCAATCGTCTGGGCGGCGTTATTTGTGTGAAGCGAAGAAAAAACCAAATGTCCCGTTTCGGCCGCCGTCACAGCGGCTGCCATCGTTTCCGGGTCGCGCATCTCGCCTATCATCGCCACATTGACGTCTTCCCTGAACATAGAGCGCAGAGCCGACGCGAAATCTTTTGTGTCCAAACCGACTTCCCGCTGGTCAACCATGGAGCGGTCCGGCGTGAAAATATATTCAATCGGGTCTTCTATGGTAATAATGTGTTCGGTGCGGGTGTGGTTAATTAAATCAACCAAAGCGGCAAGAGTTGTGGATTTTCCGTGCCCGGTCGGGCCCACAACCAGAAAAAATCCCTGTTCTTTTTTAGAAAATTCCGCCAAAACCAGCGGGATATTCAGTTCTTCTAAAGTTTTTATTTTATAAGGCACGATGCGCAAAGCCGCGCCGATAAAACCCTTTTGGAAATAAGCGTTTACCCGAAAGCGTATTTTGTCTTTATAAGAATAAGAAAAATCTTTTTCTTTGTTTCGCGAAAACTCCTGAAACCATTCTTTTCCCATCATCGCCTCAACCAATCCGGCGGTGTCGGCTTGGGTTAAAATCGGTTTTTTGGTAAGCGGAACCAGTTGCCCGGAAACTCTAAGCACCGGATGGCGCCCCACCGCGATATGCAAATCCGAAGCGCCCTCTTCTGCAACCTGGGTCATCAATTCCTCCAAAAGTTTAGAATATTCCATAAATAAAATTATAAGTGGAAATCATCCGCGGCGGGCTGCTTCGGCCCTAAAAAATTCCTTACCTTGTTTACAACCTCCGACGGCGTAAAGTGCGCTTTTACAATATAATCATTGGCGCCCAATTTCAAACCGCGGTCCACGTCTTCTTTTTGGCCGAGATTGGTCAAAATAAAAATCGCGGCGTTTGGCGCTATATTTTCTTTTTTTATTTCGCGCAAAACATCAAAGCCGTCCATCTTTGGCATAACGATGTCCAGAAGAATAACGTCAGGATTTGAGCTTTTGGCTTTCTCCAGAGCTTCTTCTCCATTTTTTGCGATCTCCACCAAAAAACCGGATTCCTTAAACTTTATGGAATACATATCCAAAAGAAAGGCGTCATCGTCAACTATTAAAACTTTTGTGTTGGGGTTCACCCCGTTAGAAATAGGACGCAGACGCGAAAGATGCGTTGCGTGCTAGATTATTGCTTATAAATTGCGACTTTTTATTATATATCATATTTTTGTTTATGCGTCCGCGATTTCTAACGGGGTTCATGGGTTTACGCTTTGCCATCCGGCGCTTTTCCCCTGCACCGAATTGGTTTCTAATGGGTAACGAATTGTGTAGGAAGTGCCGTCGGCGGATTGATAGCAGTAGAGAAAAGAGTCGGCTCCCCCGCAAGAGCCCATTCCTTTATATTTCGGGTCAAGCGGCATAACTTTAATTGTCCCCTCGGAAAGAAGTAGCGAGGAAAGGCAGTCGGTATTGCCGTCCACAGCCGTTTCTTGAGCGCAGACAGGATATACGTTCTTTTGGTTTATATAAAGACTCAAAGCGCTCTGGATAGATTTAATGTCTTCCTCTCTTCTGGAATCCCGCCCTTTTGCAGAGGACGGCATAAGAAACACCAAAGATATGGCCGCCAATAAAGCTATTATCCCCAGCACCACTATAAGTTCAATTATGGTGAATCCCTTTCTCATGCTTTCATTTTATATTAATTCTAAAAGCTCTTCCAGTCCAACCTTGCCGTCCAGCACCCGCAAAATGCCGTCCTGGCGCAAAGTCAGCATCCCCTGTTTTTTGGCCTCCTCCTCTATTATAACTTCCGAAGGCTTTTCCAATATAAGCTTCTCCAGCGGCTTGGTTATTTCCAAAACTTCAAAAATCGCCATGCGCCCGCGGGAGCCCTTTGGGCAGGTTCCTGAAATTTTCGGCTTATAAATTACTTTCGGTATTTTTATATTCCGCTTAACGCTTTCCGGCATTGCGTTCACTTCCTGCATAATCGCTTCTTTTACTTTTCCTTCCACCGGCACTTCTTCTTTGGAATCTTCGCAGAGCGTGCGCACCAACCGTTGGCCGATAGCCATAATCAAAGTCGGCGCGATTAAATAAGGATCCACCCCCATATCAATAAGCCGCGGGACGACTCCGACCGCGGTGTTTGTGTGCAAAGTGGAAAGCACCAAATGCCCCGTGAGCGCCGCGTGGATTGCCAGCTGGGCGGTTTCCTTATCGCGGATTTCGCCAACCATAATCACATCCGGGTCCTGGCGCAAAATATGCCGCAGACCTTCGGCGAAATCATATCCGATTTCTGGCCTGACCTGCGATTGGTTTATTCCTCCGATGGAATATTCCACCGGGTCTTCCAAGCTCACGATATTCCAGCGGTCTTCGTTTAAAGATTGAAGCATCGCGTAAAGCGTGGTGGATTTTCCGCTTCCTGTGGGGCCGGTGAGCAGTATCAGGCCGTAGGGCTCCGACAGCGCTTCTTTTACCGCCTTGGCGTGGTCCGGCGAAAAGCCGACGTCGTCCAGATTTTTAATTCCGGTTTCCGGGTCCAAAATACGGATGGCGACTTTTTCGCCGAAATAAGTCGGGAAAGTTGAAACCCTGAAATCAATTTCGCGATTTTCAATTTTGGCGCTGAACCGGCCATCTTGCGGTTTCCTTTTTTCGTCCAGCTGCATGTTTGTCAAAATTTTGATGCGCGAAATAATCGCGTCGTGCACTTTTATCGGCAGAAACAAACTGGTGTAAAGCACGCCGTCCACGCGGAAGCGGACGCGAAGTTTGTCGCGGGAAGGCTCAATGTGGATATCGGAGGCGCGGCCTTCGGTGGCATGCCGCAAAATCACAGCAACCATTTTGGTAATCGGAGCGTCTTCAACAAAAGATGTTTCTTCCCGGAGCATTTCCTTTGGCAACGCCGGCTCTTCCGAAAGCGCCACTTCCAATTCGCCCAAAACTTTGGTAACTTCTCCGGAAATCCCTTTATATTCCTGCAAAACGGCCGCCATATCGCGGCGCGAGATTACAAATATTTTAAACGGCTGGTTGAGGCGCGAGGCGATAAATTTTAAGGCCTCCTTGGCTTCTATATTATCCGGGTCCACCATGCCGATGGAGATAGTGCCGTTTTCAAGATTAATCGGAACGAACTGGTAATGCCGGGCGGATTCTTCGGGAATATTTTTAAGCAAATCAAAAGGCACTTTTTTTCCTGCCAGAGAAAACGTGGGGATGCCCAATGCCTCGCCTTTGGCTTTTAGAATTTTTTGTTCGTCCAAACCGCGTTCCAAAAGCTCTTCCTCAATGGAAATATTTTTGGACCGCGCCAATTTTCTTATCTCCGCGGCTTCCTGGAGCGTAATGTCTCCAGAACCCGCCAAAATATCCAAAACTCCTTTCGCCGCCATGGCTTTATTCTATCATATTGACAAAATCAAGCCATTTGCTAGCTTTAATTCAGAAAAACCAACCTACAGAAAAGGAGAATGCCAATGTTGAATGGAGATTTTGAAATAACACATTTCTTGGCCCGCACACCAAATCCAAGAACATGGGTTAGACTAGTTTGTGTCAAACGAGAAATCGGAATATCTGGACCATATTTTCTTGGGCTTGAACCGCGCCCTTTTTCAGAGAAACAGCTTAAGTCTTTGGGCCATCTCTGCAAGCTGGAAACACCTTGGCAAATTTATACAAAATCTAAATGCTTTTGGCTAACACCGAGAAAAGAAATATGGCTAGCCAATGAAAAAAACCCTACCAGAGACAGCAAGAAATTACTTCTAGTGACACTTAATCAGCGCCGGGATTATAAACGATTAAGCTTTTTTTGACCCGATATGGTTCGCCATTCGGGTTTTTTATTTTCCAATTTACCAACGAGGCTCAAAAAATTAACTACTATGATATATCATAGTGGTTGCTGTGTCATACCATTTTTATTTTTAAAAAAATATTGCTATTTCCTACATCTCACTACGATCGTGTTCAGGCGTCCATTTAGCATATTGACAAAATCAAGCCATTTGCTAAGAATAAGGCAGGTAAAATAACTGAATGAAAAGGAGGGCGGGCTCATGGAGCAAAATTATAGGACAGTTTATGTGGTAGTGTCGTGCCATTTCGCAGATTGGGCGCATCCTTGCGCGGCAACTTTCCAAAGGATTAATAGGGGTCTGGCTAAAGCCGCGCAGGAATCATACCAATCCTATTTAAGAAACTGGAGAAACGCGAAGTTTGTGGCAACTGGAAACGTGCCTTACGAAAAAAGCGGCACAACATTAGCGCGGTTGATTAAAGTTGAGCTCACGGACAGAGGAGTCAAGCCGGATAATATCCTCATCGGCGACGGCGTGGGCATATTTTCGGAATCCGAGTCTGTTCCGCAACAAATCAAAAAGTGCTGGCCTTACGCAAAGAAAATTACTGTTGTTTCCCATTACTGGTACTTTTGGCCCGGCGCGCGCCTTTGGAAAAAATACGGCGGCGAGCACGGATTTGAAGTTGAGAAAAACAAGGTATACGGCGCCGGCGGATTGCTGACGATAACCATGTACGCCGTCTACGGCCTTCTTGTTTGGTCAGCCGCTATGCTTGATAAAATTCTTTGCCCAGTTTTCCGGTTTAGCGCTTTGTCTCTTCTGGGCGAACAGCTTACCAAGATGCAGTCCGCGCGAAAAGACGGATTTAAAATAAACGGCTGCGCGTGATGGGGAGAATTTCTCCCCTTTTTTTTATCTCCTCCCCGGAGTGAAGGGGTTGGAGCGGCCTTTGGCGAGGCCGGTAATATCGGTTTTTGGAGCGGCTTCTAAGCTAAGAAATTGCTGGTCGTTAAAAAATGAAGTGTCTATTTTTATGTTTTGCAAACGCTCTACCAATTGCAAAGTCGGTCCCGAGGTGCCGGAAGTGTTTATGGCAACCCCACCGGTTCCGCCCGATGACATCCACCACCAAATCCCGGCAACCACCAGAATTAAAACTACCGCGATTGTTGTGATATTTTTATTCACCCCGTTAGAAAATTTACATTAAGCCCACGCGACCGCAATGGACTTTTTAATCCTATAAAATTATCTTTCCAAATATATAACATTGTAAATTTTCTAACGGGGTTCATTTTTGATAATATGATTTGGCTTTTAAAGTAAACTCAAAAAGATTGGAGGCGCCGCCCACGAAAGAAATATCGGTGACGTCAATAATCCTTAAATTTTTCTCCATTGCCGAAAGAAGCGATCTGAAGCCCTCGTACGGCGCGGAAATAGTGAAGCTGTAGGATATTGTGTTGAATTTCGGCGCTTCTTTGGTCACAATTTTTCCGGCGCCGGCGGATTGCGATATTGAGCTGGCTTCTTTTATGAATTCTACTCTGCGCAATCTGATGTTGCGGTCGCGGGTGAGTTTTTCCAGCATCACCAAAATATTTCCGCTGTCCGGTTTTGGCGGGAGAAGATCGTAGAGCCGCTCAATTTTGTTCCGCGGAATTTCGTTGTAAGTTTTAAGCAAATCGTCACGCAGGCTCTGCAAATCCTTCAGCCGCGCCAAAGCGTCGGAAACGGCCGCCTGCTCGGCTCTTAAAGAAGCCGTGTCGCTCCAAACCGGCTTCGCCACAAAAAAGACCAGACCTACCGAAGCAAGAAGTAAAATTATTGTGGTTACGGCTTTCACCCCGTTAGAAAATTTACATTAAGCCCATGCGACCACAGTGGACTTTTTAATTCTATAAAATTATTTTTCCAAGTATATAACATTGTAAATCTTCTAACGGGGTTCATTGTGTTTTAAGCTGAACATTTAAAATAAATCCGACCGTGCCGGTTTCTTTCAAAGCAAGGTTGCCGAAAGTAGCGCTTTCAACATTAGGCAATGATTCAAAAACGCTGGATTGGGCAGAAACATCCGAGTAGCTAGCCGCTTCTCCAGTCAAAGTAATCATATTTTTTTCAGCTGAATAAAAAAAAGTGTTGAAACTTGTTGTTGGCAAAGCGCTGGCTTCAACCATGACAAAAATGTCGGAAGACATTGTGTGCCCCCTTAAAATATCCCCGGCGGACGCGATGGCGCCCGAAACGCGCTCCAGCTCCGCGATTGTGTTTGGCTCAAATTCTATTTCTACTTTCTGCAAAACCGATTTCTGGTCGGCTAAACTATTTTTTAAAAAATTGCCGTAAACGTAGATGCCCGCTGTAAAAAGCAGGGATACCAAAAAGATTATCGCCGAAATCCTAAAAAATACGCCGAAACTTTCAGACGCGTACTGCGCCGCCGGAAACTTTTTTGGTATTAATGATTCTTCCGCCATAATTTAAAAATTTCTTAGGGCAAGCCCCACCGCGTTGGTAAATGTCGCGCCCACTTCCTTAAGCGCTGGCTCCAAAAATGCCGGATAAACAACTTTTGAAAAAGGATTCGCGGTTATAACTTCCACGCCGAACTTTTTTACGAACAAATCCCCCGCACCCTGCAGCATCGCCCCGCCCCCGCCAATTATCACTTTGGAAACAGAGCGTCCTCCGCGCCTTTTCCAATCCAATAAAAATCTTTCGCCTTCTGAAGCCCAGAGCTCAACCGTCGGCTCCAAAACCGAAGCCACTCCTTCCGTCTCCGGTTTTTTTATGATGCCGCTTTCCCTTTTTAAAATTTCAGCGCGGTCCCAATCCACTCCCAGAGATTGTGAAAGCGCCAAAGTGAGCTCCTGCGAGCCGCGGTCAAAACCGTGTGATGCCCGCACTACTCCGCCGTCGGCGATAAGCATCTTCACGGACGAAGCCCCCAAATCCATCATCAGCGCCGTGCCCAAGTCGTGCCTTAAAACCGCTCTCGCGAAAGAAAAAACTTCAATTTCAAACGCTGAAATATTTAAGCCGGCTTTTTCAAAAATATTTTTGTATTTTGAAATGTTCTCTTTGGGCACCGCTGCTAAAATTACCGTGCGGAACTTTCTTTTTCCCGAGCCAATCGACGTTGCCGACTGTTCCTCCCCGCTGGGGGGCAAAGTCCACCAATCCATAGCCACCTCGCTTATCGGAATTGGAATATATTTGCGCGCTTCATACGGCACAGATTCCTTCATTTCTTCATCGCCCATGCTCGGCATTTCCATGGTGGTCAAAAAACTGTCTTTCAGCGGTATAGAAACAATGGCATCTTTAGTTTTTACTTGCGCTTCAGCCAAAAGGTCTTTCAGAGCTTCGGCCAGTTTTGTGTCTATCAGCCGAACCGACCTGCCGACCGCTCCGTCGCCGTATTTTGCAAGAGCTAGCTCGCCGTATGTCTCCAAAACAGCCCGTTCCCTGTCTTTTTTCAACTGGACCAGCTTTATGGAAGTGGAACCGATATCAACGCCTAAAAACCGGCTCTCCTTAT
>JAUYMO010000034.1 GCA_030699445.1 Candidatus Giovannonibacteria bacterium | reverse complement strand
CCGGATTTTCTTTTGAATCAGCCCAAGCGCGGATGGTTTTCGCCGGCGGCTAAATGGTTGAGGCATCCCCAAATTCACGCCGCAGCTCAAAATATCCTCTCTAAAAATTATTATGCCGAAACCGCGCCTATATTTAATTGGGAAAATATTGAGAAAATTTTAAAGGAGCATGTTGAGGGCGAAAGATATAACCTCACGATTTTGTGGGCGCTTATTAATTTCCAAGTTTGGGCGAAACTCTATAAAGTTAAATTATGAAAAAATTAATTTACATAGCCAACGCTCGCATTCCAACAGAAAAAGCGCACGGGATTCAGATTATGAAAATGTGCGAAGCTTTTACCGCCCAAGGGGTTAATGTTGAACTGGTATTGCCCAGGCGTTTAAACAGCATTAAAGAAAATCCGTTTGATTATTACGGCGTTAGGAAAAATTTTAAAATCACTAAATTACCCACGCTTGATTTTATCGCGCTTGGGTTGGGGCAGTTCGGATTTTTCGCAGAGACAATATTATTTTTAATCGCGTCTAAAATATATTTATTGTTTTCCGCCAAAGGCGGATCCGCCTATGGCGGAAAAAATTACGATATTTTATATACGCGCGAAGAGTGGGCGGGATTGTTTTTTAAAGATTTTTGCATGGAAGTACATTCTTTGCCGGCTAAGCCGAGTTTTCTGCACAGAAAAACATGGCGCAAAGCAAAAGCGATTTTAGTTTTGACTAGTTTTTTAAAAGCGGAGCTAATCAAGCTGGGGATTAATGAAAATAAAATTTTGATTCTTCCAGACGCGGTGGATTTAGCCAAATTTGACATAAAAATTTCTAAAGAAGAGGCCAGAAAAAAGTTGAACCTGCCGCAGGACAAAAAAATTATTTTATACACCGGAAGTTTTTATCTTTATGATTGGAAAGGAGTGGATATTTTATTAAAAGCTGCGGAGGAGTTCGGAACGGACTTTTTATTTTTACTCGTTGGCGGTTCAGAGAGAGAAATCTCAAACTTTAAATCCCAAACCTCAAATCTCAAAAATATTAAATTGATTAGCCATAAGCCATACGCTGAAATTCCGTATTATTTAAAATCCGCAGATGTTTTGGTTTTGCCGAATAAAAAAGGAAACGCGATGTCGGAAAAACACACCTCGCCACTGAAACTTTTTGAGTATATGGCTTCCAGCCGGCTGATTATTGCTTCTGATTTGCCGTCGCTCCGCGAAATTCTTACAGAAAAAGAAGCGATGTTTTTTAAACCAAATGACCCAAAAGATTTGGCTGATAAAATTAAATATATTTTAACTAATCAGAACTTAGCTAATCAAATTTCTCAAAACGCTCTCCAAAAAGCCCAAAATTACACTTGGTCCAACCGCGCCTACCGCGCTATTGACTTTTTATCTAAAATAAACCAAGCTTTGAGCTAGAAAATTCATAGAAGAGAGAAGGTGATTTGATTGAAAAAATATGATGTTGTGGTTGCGTTTCCTTGCGGACTACCAACTGGATTGACGTCAAATATCAAAATTGCCACAAGGGCTATTAAGTGCGGTTCAGAATTAAATATCCCTGTTTTTGTCGACAGCGGCCTGCCAACAATGTCTTATCAAGGTTGTATTTTGTCGGAAAAAATTCCGGGTCGCTCTACCACTTTGAAATTCATCAAGCTGCGATTTGTTCTAGAAGCTAAGAAAAACAACTGGAAGAATATTTTAGTTGTAGCTGAACCGCATCATGCTAAACGCTGTGTTAGAGATCTGAAAAAACTCGGTTTCAATGCAGAAGCAGATGATTACTTCCGCATTCATGGCGAAAGCTTATGCGATTTGGATTCCGAGCAGTGGTGGACTCGACATTTGATTCTTCTCTTGCCGAGGGAAATAATTTTGCGATTGCTCCCATGGCAGATATACAAATGGATTACAATGAGATAGCCGGTTGAGCGAACTCACTCCCGGCTACTTTTTTTAAATTTTATTTATTAAAAATTTAACGTACATCGTTTTCTTACGATCGTGACGATTCAGTGTATGTTAACTTTTACTACGTTTTCTAAAACAACTCGCTATTGACTTTATAAATCAATAGGCGTATAATCTAAAACAGACAAGTAAAAAACTTTTTAGGAGGGAGATACCTATGGAAATATTCAAAAGTTCTTTGATTTTAGCATTATTGGCTTCTCTGTTTTTCGCGGGTTGTGCTATATCGCTTAAGCTGATAACAGGAACGGGGCCGCATTCGGACATCATAATTTGGCTGGGGGTGGCAGTTATTTTTATCGGCTGCATTTGGAAATTTGCTGAAGGCGGCGCATTTAGCGGGTCTTTGCCGCTCATTAGTTACTCAATACTCGGCGGCGCGCTTTGGGCTTTGGGCATGATATGCGTAATCTTTGCGTTTGAAGGCAGAGGCGGGCATATCAGTTTAGTGGCCCCTCTTTACAATATCAATACCATTTGGGTTATGATCGCCGGCTTGGTATTTTTCAAAGAGTATGAGAAAGTTTCAGTGCCTTATGCGCTGACCGGAAGCATGCTCATTGTTTTAGGCGGAGGCATTCTGGGATTTGCGGTGAGGAGGTGATTTGATTGAAAAAATATGATGTTATAGTCGCATTTGCATTCGGATTACCTTCCGGCTTGGAAGCAAATATGAAAATAGTGCGCAGGGCTTCCGAGTTAGGACGTTCTCTTCATCTGCCTGTTTTCGGCGAAAGAGTTTTTCCAAAGTTGTTCTCAAATCTTATCGAATTGGCGCCGAAGGAAAAAGGATATTCTTCGACTTTGAAGCTTGTTAAGGCGCTTTCTGCTGTAGCCAAGAAAAGGGGCTGGAAAAACATTTTGGTAGTTGCCCAGCCAAATCATACAGTGCGGTGCATAAGAGATTTGAAACAGTTTAGTTTTAATGCCGAAGCCGATAATTATTTTCGGGAGCGCGGTATGTACTTGTATGATAAAAAATCCTTGCAGTGGTATACGCGCTCGGCATGGCAATTTTGGCTTAGAGAAGCGCCATTGCGGTTTCTGCCTTGGTGGCTTTACGATCTCATAGCCGGTTGAGTAAATTCACTCCCGGCTATTTTTTAAATAAAGATAGGGCTACACTTTCTTACGATCGTAAGATTTTGTTATATCAATTTTTTATAAATTTTAAAGCTAAAAAGTCCAAAATTACACCTGGCAGAAGCGCGCCCAACGCGCTATTGACTTTATAAATATTTAGGAGTATACTACAAATAGGGTTATTTCAATTTAAACAGACGTAGGCTTTTCGGCTGAATAACTACCAAAAGAAAGGAAGATAACTATGGGTAACATACGCGCATCAAAATCGGCACGAAGTATATTCCAAGAGGCATTTAAAAGCACAGATGTCACGAGAGCGCTCAAGCTCATAGGGAAATTGATTGGTAAGCCAATTCAAGAAGAAGAGATTATTGTTCTTTATAGCCGAAAAACAGGCAAGCCGGAGAAGTTTGTCTGGAAACCCTATGAGCCATGGGATGGAAAGTTGTGGCTTGAAAATATAGGTACATTTCCGCAGCTGGATCGCAACGAACCCCTATTTGAGGTTGTTACTCGAGCTATTCCCAAGGGCAAAGTAATACAAATTGGAAATGTGATTGTTGAGCATGTTCCTCCGCGCTCCGAGGGTGGATCGGGAGGCATGATGGATCAAGGCGGAACATGGCCAGCCCATTTTCACTTTAAAAAGCCAATTCGTCTCCAAGACAAATTGTCCTGACATCATTGATACTCTTGGAAAACAATGGCTTCAGTATCTGATAGCCGGTTGAGTAAATTCACTCCCGGCTATTTTTTAAATAAAGATAGGGCTACACTTTCTTACGATCGTAAGATTTTGTAGCCCCTATTTTTTCACAAAGCGTAGAATTAAAACAACTCGCAAGGAATCAAAGATATCCTTAAGGGTACTTTTGGAGCTTCCGCCTTGGCGTTCCAAAAATTGAATCGGGATTTCTTTTGTTTTGGCGCCCATTTTGAGCATTTCATAGAGAAACTGGATTTTGTAAGCGTAATATTTTGATAAAACCTTGTTTTCATCAAGAGGCAATCGTTCCGCGAAATTTTTCACGCGTGAAAGTTTAAGGCCCGAGGTCGCATCATTTACCGGCAGGCCCAAAACAATTTTTGCTGTAAGCCCGCCGAAACGGCTCAAAAATTTTCTCCAAAGCGCCCACTCCGTTGGGATTGACCCCCCCGGAACGTAGCGCGAGCCGATTACGTAATCATATCCATTATCAAATTCAGCGACTAATCTTTTAATGTCGTTCGGGTCGTGCTGCCAATCGCCGTCAAATTCTATCACAACGTCCGCTCCGAGTTTTTCTATCGCACATTTCATCCCTGCGATATAAGCGGAGCCGATACCGCGCTTTTCTTTTTCCTCTATTAAATTAATATTCGGATAAATTGCGGATTTGGCTTTCACAATGCCGGCTGTTCCATCGGGCGAGGCGCCGTCAACAATTAAAATTCCCATTTGATGGTTTGAAATTTCTTTAAATATTTTTCCCGCGATATTTTCCAGAAGTCTTCCCACATTTTCTTTTTCATTGTAAGTCGGGATGATAACTATTATTTTCATTGGTTTATTTTATATATTTCTATCCGCGGGCCAAGCTCGCTCGTTTTAAATAAACCCAAAGGATTCGCTATAAATTGGCTTTCTGCCAGGGAAAGCCCGAAATCTCCGCCGGCGTGTGATTTAAGCAGCATAGAATTTTTCATTATATTTTTAAAGCGCTCGCTATCTCTGTAACCCGGCTGTATGAATAGATATTCATAATGATTTTGTTTTACATAACTATCTATGTTTTCATAAAAAGATTCATTTGAAAGGTCACGAAAATTAAGCGCATGAAAAGATTTAAAATTTGGTGAGTTTTCGGCCATTTCAGCTTGGGCTAAATATACTTTTCTTAAAGAAACTGGGTCTAATTTTTCCTGTTCGGCCGCGGCAGCTTTATTTGTCGGCAAATTGGTAAGGCGGGCCAAAACCATTATTTTGGAGCCGGCGGGGATATTGGCTTCTACCCATTTTAGCGCCGAAGTTCTTGAATCGTTTCTTAAGGCCAGTTGGCCAAATCGCAATGACAATATCAACGGGATTAAAAGCAAAAGAAAAAATATTTGTGGTAAAATTTTACGCGGCAGAAGTTTTTGGGTTTCCCAAAAACCGTATCCGGCAAGAATTACGTAAAATGGCAGAAGTCCCATGAAAAATCTTGGTTCAAATCTAAAAACAAGATAAAAAATTATGCTGTAGGCATAAATAAAAGTGAAAAAAGTCCAAAAAAGATTTCTAACATTTCTGAAAGCGAATAAAAGGCCCAAAATCGCGAAAATTATGATAAGCGGTTCCGATAATGCTATGGTTTTTGCGAAAAAAATTGGGCTTGTTATCGCTCCGAAAATCGTTTTGGCCGCCGAGGCGGTTGTATCCGCTCTAAACCCCAGGCTTCCCGGATAAAGAATATAGGGGAGGGTCAAGAGTGCAAAAAATAACGCGTAAAGTCCATAGAAAAATTTTTCTTTAAGAATATTTAAGAGCGGTCTTTTTTCGTAAAAAATATACCAAAAAGCAATAAGTAAAAAAAGAATACTATTGATTATGGCAAAACCAATTCCGATGCCGGCGCTTATGATTGCTAAAAAATATTTTTTTCTAAAATCAAGGCCAGGTTTAGAAAGCCAAAAAAGAACTAGCGTGGAGAAGGAAAAAACGGAAAGCCAGTGCCGGCTTGCCATAGAAAGCGCTACATGGATCAAGCTTGTTGAGACAAAAAACGCGGCAAAAAGGGCCGGAATTTCTTCCTTGAAAATATTTTGTGCGATTTTATAAATCAGGTAAATAGAAATTACGCCCATAAAAACATTAATTACTCGCGTGATTATAAAAAAACCCGAAAGATCGGCGAGAAGATAAGAAGCAAAAAGATTTGCCGCGCCTTTATAAAATAAAAATTTTATGCCGGCAAACGCGGCGAAAAACGGCAGATATAAATAAGAAAGATAAGGCGGATAATAAAGAACAGTTTTAAAATCGGCTAGATGCAAGACCGGCAGCAGAGTTTTTAATTCAAGCATTTTTAGCGCGGCCAATGTGAAAGGCGGTTCATCGTCAACCAGCCACAAAGGAAGCCCATAACTTACGCCAGCGATTCTTATCAGGAATGCCAAAGCCAAAATAAAAATCAGCCATTTTTGTGGTGAAATTTTAAACATAGTTAAATTTACTATATATAAAATTTAGTTTATAATCCATAGCATGCAAAAGTTATCAATCGTTATCCCAGCCTACAACGAAAAAAATACTATCGCCGAAATTCTTAAAAAAATTGAAGCGGTAAATCTCGGCAACATAGAAAAAGAAATTATTATCGTTGATGACGGTTCTGCAGATGGAACCAGAGAAATTTTGCGCGGCTTGGAACGCACCGAAAAATATAAAATAATTTTTAAAGATAAAAATACCGGTAAAGGCGGCGCGCTCAAACGCGGTTTTAAAGAAGCTACGGGCGAAATTTTAATTATTCAGGATGCCGATCTGGAATATGACCCGCGGGATTATCCTGCCATGATAAAGCCGATTTTGGAGGGCAAAACGGAAATGACGCTGGGAGTTAGAATCCAGCCGGAGCGCGACGCAAGGCGGCACAAATCTCTTTATTGGTTTAGCGTGTTTGGGAATAAATTAATCACTTGGACGACCAACTGGCTTTTTTGGAACAATGCAGGAGAATATGAGGGATGCTATAAAGCTTTTACAAAGCTAGCTGTTGACCCAATTAAGGTTAGGACCGACAATTTTGATTTTGAGAACGAGCTTGTTTGCAAGCTTTTGAAAAAAGGGTATAAAACGATTGATGTGCCAATACATTATTATCCCCGGAGCTATGAAGAAGGAAAAAAAATTAATTGGCGCCACGGCGTTTTAATTTTATTGACGATTATAAAATGCAGATTTACCAAAGATACAAAGTAGAAATTTGGATTTTTCTTTTGGCGTTCGGCCTGCGCTTTCTCTACGCCATTTTTGTGCTGTTATTTTTCGGGGAGCATGGCTTTATTTCACACTCAGATACTGTCTATTTTTATTTGCGCGGGGCGGAAAATTTGCTCAATCATCACATTTTTAGTTTAAATACAAATCCTCCGTATATGCCGAATACTTACCACACGCCGCTTTATACTTTTTTTGTAGCTTTGTTTTTGTGGTTGAAATTACCGCTTTTTTCAATAATTTTTGTCCAAAATCTTATGGCCGGCGCGATTAGCGTTTTAATCTATAGAATTGGGATTATACTTTTTTCTTCAGAGCGCATCGGTTTCTGGGCGGCTGTTTTGACGGCGTTGGAACCGGCGTCAATTTATTGGAACAATCTTTTAATGTCGGATTATTTGTTTACTTTTTTATTTGTTTTAGCTTGCTATTATTTCTTTATTAAGCGCTACTATACTTTTGCTCTTTGTCTGGGGCTGGCTACGCTTACGCGGCCGACAAGTTTGTACTTTTTGCCGCTATTTATGCTTCTAATGATTTTCGAGGAATTTAAAATCCAAAAAAGCTGGCCTCATTTGCCGTGGCGCTGGATGGTTATTACGATTTTAATATTTTTAGCAGTACTTTTTCCCTGGGCGCTGCGCAATAAGATTGTCTTTGACACTTGGAATTTGTCCAGCGCCGAGTGGTATAATCTCTACAGTATTCTTACCCAGCAATTCGCCGATGCCGAAGGATTTGAATTGCCGAAGCCGCAGTTGCCACAAAACTATCCCAATCCGGAAACTTTTCATCACGATCCGGCCAATATTCCGTTTTATAAAAATCATTTTTGGCAGATTGTTAAAGAGCGGCCTTTTGAATATGCAAAATTTCATACTACTCTCGCTTTAAAATCCAGGTTAGTTAATTATTATGATTATTTGGTTGAATATGTTCTTAAGGCCAAATTTCCAAATTTGTTTTCTAGCTTTATTGGAGAATTCATTTATTTTCTAACGGCGCTGGGATGGTTTTTTTGGATGGCTATTTATGTTTTAATGTCGGCAAGTTTATTTTACGCAAAACAACGCGCCTGTCTTATCATGTTTTTAGCCATGGTGGCGATGATTATGTTTAGCGCCGGCGCTACTGGGGCTTTCGGTGTTGACGGCAGCAGGTTTATTATGCCCCTCGCGCCGTTTATGTTTCTTTTTGCCGGAGCCGGATTTGGATTTATTTATAATCGTTTGAAATATGTTTTCTAAACAAAATCTGATTTTATGCGCGCTGTTTTTGATACTGTTATTTTTTGGCGTTTGGCAGCTTCCAAAAAGCCCAGCCACTTGGTTTGACGAAGGCATCAATTTGAGCATTGCCAAAAGTTTGATAACCCACGGAGTTTATAGTTTGGAGATCGGGCCCGGAGAATTTGTGGAAATGCGCCAGTTTCTTATCACAAGCAACTATCCGGTTATATTGCCGGTGGCTTTATCTTTAAAATTTTTCGGTTTTAATTTAACCGCGGCTAGATTTCCAATGGTTTTGTTTTTAATCGCGTTTGTGCTGGCGGCTTATTTTTTAGTAAAAAAATTATATTCCAAAGAGGCTGCGATAATAAGCATAGCGCTGATTGTTACTTTCACGCCGTTTTATGGCAATGGCAAAGACGTTTTGGGCGAAATCCCGGGACTTTTTTATTTTTTATGCGCTCTGTTGTTGCTCGCGCCAGAGTTTAATTTTAAAAAATTATTTTTTGCCGGACTTTTCGTTGGGCTTTCTGCGGCCACAAAGCCATTTTTCCTTATTGTTCCATCGGCGATTTTGGTTGGCGAACTCTTTAATCCACTTGCCCCGTCTTGGCGGGACAAGTTAAAAAGAATCGCCGCTTTGGCGGCTGGAGGGATTTTGCCGATTATTTTTTGGCTTTACACGATTTTGCCGGCGTTTTCTCTGGCCGGAGTGAAAAGCGCTGTTTTTTACTATTCCAATTCCTACGCCTCTGCCAATTTCGGCCAGCTGATTTTTCAGAATTTCATGAGATTTTTCACCGAATCCACGCCGATTCATTTTTTGGTTCTGTTTTTAGTTTCCGCCGCGTTTATCTTTTGGAAAAAGAAAAAAGGCGAAAACATAAAAGAAGTTGAAATTATCTTCGCCGTTTTTACTTTGCTGGCTTTAGCTTTTTATTTAAAGACTCCGGGCTGGTATCGCTATTTTTTCTCGGCGCATATGATTTTGTTTTTGATTTCCCCGGTCGCTTTAATTTCTTTATTCAACAAAAAAACTGCCGTTATCGCGGTTGCTTTTCTGTTTTTATTCCAGTTTACTTATACAATCAGTCAGAGAAACTCCAGCTTATATAATTCCGATGAAGCCATTGTTTTCTCTAAATATGTTATTGAGATTACAACTCCAGAGGATAAAATTCTCATCATCAATGGCCCAAGCGCTGCGTTTTTAATTGATGGTCGCCAAATTTATCAACATCTTCAAATAAATCCTGTTTTGTTTTTTGGAAAGACAGATATAGAAAATTATAATTACGTTGCTGTTCAAGGCTTGCCAATTGACAGGTTTGCTGATGCCTTAAAATCTCATTACGAAATACAAAAACAAATCGGACATTACTCTTTATATAGAAAAATCAATCAGTAGTTAAGCCAGATTTTAATAATGTCTATAAACATCCGGAAAGAATCTCTGGCGATTTTAATGTTGGATTGGCCGGCATTTTCCAAAACTACCGGGATTTCTTGAATTTTGAGACCGGCTTTTTGGACCTCAACCAAAAGTTCCAGATCAAACGCATAGCGGTCCATTTTTAATTTAGGCAGAATTTTGAAAGCAGCTTCTCGCTTAATGCCTTTAAGCCCGGCTTGCGTGTCGGAAAATTCAAGGTTAAGAAGCCGGCGTACCAAAAACGCAAAGCCCCAATGGGTAAAGCGCCTTGCAGCGCCGATGTTAGAAGTTGAAGTTTTTACATTAAATATTAAATTTCTGTTGGCAATGACTAAATCTGCGCCGGATTTTAAGAACTCAATTATTGTTTTAAAGTATCTAGTTCCATACGGGAGGTCAGCGTCGGTAAAGATAATAAAATCTCCGAAAGAGGCCTTGACCCCTTCGCGGACGCTGTAACCCTTGCCTTTATTTACATTCCTGTTTATAAAATGCACTCTAGGATATTTTTGTATTCTGTCTTCCACGATTTTGGCAGTCGCGTCTTTGCCGCCATCATTTACAATTATAATTTCCGCATTTATATTTTCGGAATTTAAAAAATTTTCAAGCGCATCAATGCTCTTGCCGATGTGGGTAGCGTCGTTGTAGACTGGAATAATGATGGAAATTTTTGGTGCCAAGCTCATGGTCGCGTTTTACGGAAGCTTAGCCGCTCTTTTATTTGTTTTGATTTTTTCATTGGTTTATTTTTATTTTTTCCGTAAAGACGCTTTTTCTTTAAAACTATTTTGGGTTTCCGGGGTTTCCCTGTTTTTTCTTCTTTTTGCTAAGGCTTTGATTTCCTACTCTAGCCGCGGCTATATTTCTGACAGGCTTCTATTTTACGGTATCTTCTCTCCCAAGGCGCTCGGCTTTTTGTGGCTTTTAGGGGTAGTTTTAATTTTTATTTTGTTTTTATATTTTCGTGAAAAATTAGAAAATTTATCAACCTTTAAATTTCTTTTCGCGCTCTATATTTTTTTTGTGTTATTTTCCGTCGGCGTCGCCGCCATCCGCGAAGGATTCTACGGCGTTTACGAACCTTTCACTAGAACCCATTGGGAATATGCGGGTAATTTGCCACTAGTGTCCAATATTCATGATTTTGTGAGGGATTATGTTTCGCTGGAACCTCGCCTTGCCGAGCACGCTCGCACTCATCCGCCGGGATACACAGTTATTTTATATATATTTCAAAAGTATTTAGGGGCTGGCTTTGCTGGTTTATCCTCACTTATCGTAATGCTGGGTGGGCTTACTATTTTTCCACTTTACTATTTTTTGAGAAATTTTGCCAATGAAGACGAGGTTAGGCGCGGGCTTCAATTTTTTATTTTTTTGCCGAGCGTTGTGATGATGACCGCGACTTCCATGGAAACAACTTTTCTATTTTTCTCTTGGGTGGCTATAACTTTGATTTATGCTGGTTGGCTAAGAAGTATTTGGCTGTCTTTTTTGGGAGGGATTTTGGCTGCCATTAGTCTTTTTTTAAATTATTTATTTTTACTGCTTACTCCTCTTTTTTTATTGCTTTTTTTTATAGTTTATAAAAAAGGAGAAAATTTTGGAAAACTGCTTTTAAAAACATTTCTTGCGATTTTTGGTTTTTTACTTTTTTATACCGTGTTTTATTTCTGGGCCGATTATTCAATAATTCAAAACTTTTTAGTGTCTATGGGCGTGCAGGGCGAGGTTGTGCGCAGTAATTTTGAATCAGTTTTTATCTATCTTACTTATTTTATTATGAATTTGGTTTCTTTTGGCATCTATTTAGGCATTCTCAGTATTTTTTTGATTTGGAGCAATTGGAATAAAATTATGAACCAAGAAAACTTTGCGGCTTCGCTTGGTTTTATTATGGTCACGGTCTTTCTGTTAGTAGGTATTTTTCAGGGGGAAACCGAAAGGATTTGGCTGTTTCTTACGCCGCTTTTTATATTGCCTATTACCAAAGCCTTAGGGAATTTTACTTTTTCTCAAGTGTCGGCATTCTTGTCGCTTTTATTTTTCCAAACAATTTTTACTCAAATATTTTTTTATACTTATTGGTAAAAAATCCTCCAGCAGTATTTTAAAAATTGTCAATGTAGACAAGTCGGGTGATTTTAGTAATTATAATGACTATGAAAATAGTCATTTTGGCTGCAGGCGAAGGTGTGCGAATGAGGCCTCTGACTTTGAGCGTACCCAAGCCTCTCTTGAGATTTGGCGGGCAGGCCTCCCTTGACCATTTTTTTGAAGCTTTGCCCGATGAAATTACCGAGGCGATTATTGTGGTTGGGTATTTAGCCGAACAAATAAAAACATATTGCGGAAACAATTTTCATGGCAGAACGATTAATTATATTGATGGTTCTTCAAAGGGAAATGCCGCGAGTTTTATCAATACCAAACACCTTTTCGCCTCACAGGAGCGATTTGCCGTCAGCTACGGGGACGAATTGATCACCAAGCAAGAGATAGAAAATTGCTTAAAATCTAAATATTCATGGCTTTGCTATGAGCTTAATAACCCCAAAAACGCAGGAGTGGCGCTCGTTAATTCTGCCGGCAGGATTTTAGAGGTTATAGAAAAACCGGCGATTCCGCCATCTAATTTAGCGGCTAACGGATTTATGGTCGCCAACTCTGATATTTTTAGTTACAAACCGGACCTGCATGTAAGCGGCGAATACTATTTTTCCAGCATGATGAATAAATTTTGTCTGGATCATCGCGTTCAGGCGATCGTTGGACACGAGGATCATTGGCAATTGACAATTCCGGCAGATTTGGATCGTTTGGATAAATTATTTACCAATAAAAATAAATTATGATTTTAGTGCGCGCGCCATTGCGGATAAGTTTCGTGGGAGGCGGGACCGACCTTCCCGGGTTTTACAGACACTCGCCCGGTCGGGTTCTTTCGGCTACCATAGATAAATTTGTTTACTTGGCGATAAAATCCACCCCTTTAGTCAATAAGTTTATAATTAAATATCAAAAGACAGAAGTCGCGTCTCACCCCAGAGAATTGGAGCACGATAGGGCGCGGGAGGCCCTGCTTAATCTCGGTTTAGTAAATGAAGGAATTGAAATTGGATCATTCGCCGATTTGCCGGCTAAAACCGGGCTGGGGTCGTCTTCCAGTTTTTCGGTTGCTTTGATGAAGGGTCTGCACGCATTTCAGGGCGGAAAATTAAGCAACATTCAAGCGGCGGCTTTGGCCTGCGACTTGGAAATAAATTTACTTAAAGAACCCATTGGCAAACAAGATCAGTATGCCGCGGCTTGCGGCGGTTTTAATATTTTTCAATTTAATTCCAACGAATCCGTTAGTGTTGAGCCGATTCTGCTGGATTTCCGGAAGCGCGCTTTGCTGGAAGACCACATAATGTTGTTTTTCACGGGGATTGCCAGGCCGGCTTCCAGCGTGCTTAAAGAACAAAGTTCAAAAGTTTTGGATAATTTTGAAACATACAAAAAAATGTCTGATTCGGTTTTGGAATTTAAAGACAAACTATTGGCTGGAGATATTAAAAGCATGGCGGGCATATTGAACGATGGCTGGAAAATGAAAAAAAGTTTAGCTGCCAATGTTTCCAGCGCTTTAATAGATGAACTTTTTGAAACCGGCATTAACGCCGGCGCGTGGGGAGGAAAAATTTTGGGC
>JAUYMO010000032.1 GCA_030699445.1 Candidatus Giovannonibacteria bacterium | reverse complement strand
ATCAAAAAAATAATTATAGACAAACCGGTTAAACTTGTTTTTTTCAAAACTGCCGCGCTGAATTTTTTATTTCCCGACAAATCTTTTGAGGGACAAACTTTAAAAAATGTCCACGACTCGGCCTTGGTTTCGGAGCTGGATTTTGAAGGGAAGAAAATTTTACTGATGGCCGATGCCGAAAAAAATCTGGAGCGCTATTTAATTCAAAAAGGGGTTTTGGGAGATACTGATGTTTTAAAAGCTGGCCATCACGGCTCAAAGACATCCAGCAATGATTTTTTTCTTAAAGCCGTAAAACCGGAGTATGCCGTAATCTCTGTCGGCGACAGAAACCGCTACGGCCATCCTCACCCGGATGTACTTTCGCGGCTGGAGTCAATCGGCGCGCAAATTTTCCGTACGGATATTAACGGCACCATTATTTTAAATATCAACAACGGCCGGCTGACTTTGCAAAAAGAAAAATAATCTGCTATATTTTTAGAATATGAAAAAACCCAAAGATGAGAGGACATTGGTGTTGGTAAAACCTGACGGAGTGATTAGAGGATTAATCGGCGAAGTAATTTCGCGTTTTGAAAAGCGCGGGCTGAAAATTATCGCGCTCAAGATGGTTTGGCCCACTTCGGAGCATGTTGATAAGCATTATCCTTCTCACGATGATTGGTTTTCCAGTGTCGGAACAAGAACTAGCGAATTTTTCAAAAATAAAAATATAGACGTAAAAGAACATTTTGGCACGGAAAATGCCGCTGAAATAGGAAAGCAGGTTAAAAGCTGGCTGACTGGATATATGACGTCGGGCCCGGTTGTGGCTATGGTTGTGGAGGGCATGCACGCGATAACGACTGTGAGAAAATTAGTGGGGCACACTTATCCGATAGAAGCGTTGCCGGGTACAATCCGCGGGGATTTTTCCGTTGATACGCCTTCGGCGGCGAATGTTGAAAAAAGAGTGGTAAAAAATATAGTGCACGCGTCCGGCAATGACGCAGAGGCGTCTCATGAAATTGAACATTGGTTTTCGCCGGAAGAAATCCACGATTATAAGCGCGCGGACGAAGATATAATGTTTTAGCATGAAAAGATTTTTTGAATCGCCGGTTTTTATTGTTTTTTTTCTGATATTTATTTTGGTAACTTATGGTTTGGCTCTTTGGTTCAGACTTTTATATCTTTTTTGGTGGCTGGATATGGCGCACCATTTTTTGGGCGGGGCTTGGATCGCGCTTGCTTTCAATTGGTGCGCAAAACGTTTCGGTTTGCCGTTTTCTCCCAATGTGTTTTTATTTGCGGCCGCGATTTTGGGCGCGGTCGCGCTTGCCGGCGTTTTCTGGGAGTTTTTTGAATTTGGTTTGAATCGTTATGTTATAAATATTGGTTTTTTGGGCTACGAAGACACGCTTTCCGATTTATTTTTTGATTTGCTTGGTGGAGCGCTGGCTTTTCTTGTAATCTTATGACCAAGCTTTCTTTTTACGGCGCGGCGCAGGAGGTAACCGGAAGCTGTTTTTTGCTAGAAAGCCCTTCAACAAGCTCAGGGCAGTCCACCAAAATTTTGGTGGACTGCGGGCTGTTTCAGTGCCCGAAATTTTGCGACATAAGAAGCCACGACCAGTTTCCTTTTGACCCAAAAGAAATAGAGGCGCTTTTTGTGACCCACGCGCATGTTGACCATACCGGCAGAATCCCGAAATTGGTAAAAGATGGCTTTCGCGGGAAAATTTATTCAACACATCCGACAAAAGATTTGGCGGAGCTGATGCTCAAAGACAGCGTGATGGTTATGGCAAAAGAAGCCGAGCGAGAAGGCGGGGAGGTTCCTTACGCCGAAGAAGACATTGGCCGCGTTATGTCTTTTTGGGAGGGCAAAAATTATCATGAGAAAATTCAAGCCGGAGATTTCGCAGTAACTTTTTACGACGCCGGGCATGTTTTGGGCTCGGCTATGATTTTAGTTGAAACAGGTGGTCTGCCTGCCGGCAAGGCAGGTAAAAAAATTCTATTTAGTGGGGACTTGGGCAACCCCGCGAACCCTTTGCTAAATGGCTTTGAAAAAGTCAGCGGGGCGGAAGTTTTGGTTTTGGAATCCACCTACGGCGACCGCGAGCATGAAGGGATTGAAGAGAAAAAATTACTTTTGGAAAGAGTGATAGAAAAAAGCGTCGTCAAAGGCGGAGTGCTGATGATTCCGGCGTTTTCTTTGGAAAAAACGCAGGAGCTTCTTTGGGAGATATCCGACATGCTGCGGAAAAAAGAAGTCCCCAATGTGCAGATTTTTTTGGACAGCCCCCTCGCCATCCGCGCCACGGAGGTTTACCAAAAATATTATTCTTACCTCAACAAGGCATACGTTGATAAAAAATCTTTTTCTTTTTTAAATTTTCCGCAGGTACATGTTGCTTTAACCGCGGACGAATCCAAAAAAATAAATGGCGCGCCGGCGCCCAAAATTATTATCGCGGGCTCCGGCATGTCCACCGGCGGGAGGATTTTGCATCACGAACGGAGATATCTGCGGGATCCCAAAAGCACTATTTTATTTATCGGCTACCAGGCGCCCGGCTCTTTGGGCAGGCGTATTCAGGACGGAGCCGATGAAGTTATGCTTTTTGGAGAAAAAGTTCCGGTAAGATGCCGCAAGGAAACCATCTACGGCTATTCAGCGCACCCCGACTACGCGGCGCTTTTTGAGTTCGTCCGCGAAAAATCGGATACCCTGCAAAAAATTTACACAACCCACGGCGAACCGAAATCTTCTCTGGCCCTTGTCCAAAAACTCCGCGACAATCTGGGCATTCCCGCTTACGCCCCAAAATACGGCGAGAGTGTGGAGATTTAAGAATATTTTGAATGTGCAAATTAATAAGCGATAGCGGATTAATTTGACATTTGACAAGCTGGGAGAATAGAAGTATAGTTGAGGCAGATTCTTAATAAGAGGAGGAAAAATGAGCAATAACGTTGATTGTCCAAATTGTGGTCATCCCTATGTTGTAAATGGAGTTTGTAAGGGTTGTCATTGGTCAAAACAACCGCCAATACCAAAACATATAGATATTGTGGATGCAGCGGTAGCAAGGGTCACATGTGGCCGTTGCGGTCACCCAGGCGTCATTAATGGGATTTGTCACTATTGCGTCCCCAGTTATCTAAGACGTTAAGTTCTCGCGTTAAGGCTTTGATTTAAGGTTCCCCCGGCTAATTTTGTCGGGGGCTTTTTTATTTGCCTGCCCACCATTTTACAAAATTTACAATATGCTGTTTTAGTAATACAATTAAACAATGGACGGCAAGCATATTCATCTTAAGTATAAAATCTGCGTGTCGGGGGCGGCGGAGACTGGGCTTGATTTTATTTTAAATTGAATTATAATTAAGATATTATGAAATATTTTGAGCGGATAGAGGTAAACCCAAAGATTATGATGGGCAAGCCTGTAATTAGAGGCACGCGCATTCCCGTGTACATTATTTTGAATTTGCTGGCTGAAGGATACAATGAAAAAGAGGTAAAAGAAGAGTACCCGGATCTTGGAAAAGCAGATATTCTGGCGGCTTTGCGATTTGCCGCGCTTACAACGCAGTTTGAGGAACTTCGAAAAGAACCGCAATTTGCAAGATAAACATGACGCTCTTTCTTTTGGACGAAAACCTATCTCCGCATTTGGCAATTTGGTTAAGGCATTTAGGTTACACGGCTAAAGCAGTGCGAGAAACAAATCTTAAAGGAAGGAGCGACGAAGATGTTGTGAAGTGGGCGCAAAAACATAAAGCTGTTATTTTAACCTCCGATTTGGATTTCGGAGAATTTTTTTATGGGAAAAACTTAGGCGCTTTCGGCGTCATTATTTTAAGAAGCAGATTTCAAAGCATAGATTCGTTTAAAAAAATGCTCAAAACGCTTCACGTAGACAATGTCTTAAAAGATAAGAGGCTTGCCAACTCTTTGTTGGTGGCCGATGAAAACAGCTATCGTTGGCGGAGATTTAATATAGAATGATATAATTAAACAATGGACGGCAAGCATATTCATCTTAAGTATAAAATCTGCGTGTCGGGGGCGGCGGAGACGGGGCATTGCGCGCCGGACGCGCTGGAAAAAGCCAAAATTTTGGGCGAAGAAATTGCTAAAAATAACGCCGTTTTGGTAAACGGCGCTACAACCGGTTTCCCAATGTGGGCGGCAATCGGCGCCAAAGAGGCCGGCGGATTCACTATCGGCCTTTCCCCGGCTTCTTCAGAAAAAGAGCATATTGAGGCATATAAATTGCCTGTGGATTATATGGATATAATAATTTACACCGGCTTCGGATATTCCGGCAGAAATTTGCTTCTGACGCGCACGGCTGACGCGGTGATTGTCGGCTGCGGCAGGTGGGGGACGATTAACGAATTTACCATCGCTTTGGAAGACGGCAAACCCATCGGCGTTTTGGACGGCGCCGGCGGTTCAACGGATGTGATAAAAGAAATTATAGAAAAATCCGCGCGGGGGCCGGGAAATATTGTTTATGATTCCGATCCAAAACGCTTGGTAGAAAAAGTTTTGGAACTCGTAAAAAAAGAAAAAATTATAAAAGTTTAATTTTTTATTATGTTAAATAATTTTTTGGACCAGCAGACAATAATAATGATAGGGAATCTTTCTTTGGCGGCGGTTTTAGGCATGGCGATCGGATTTGAAAGAGAACACAGGAGAAAGCCCGCGGGGCTTCGCACTTACACTTTAGTGGCTTTGGGCGCCGCGCTTTTTACCGTGATATCCATTGCCGTTTACCATATTTTCCCGTCCATCAGCGGAGTTTCGGGATACGATTACCATTTGGTCGCGAACATCGTCGTGGGCATCGGTTTCATCGGTGGCGGTTTAATTTTTATGCGCGGCGGGCATATGGAGGGATTAACTACGGCGGCCGGGCTTTGGGCGACAGCCGCCGTGGGCATGGCTGCCGGTTTCGGGCTTTACGCGGTTGCTATTTACGCGGCGATTTTGGTCCTCTTTATCCTTTGGGCAATGAGATCGCTGGAAAATGTGATTCATAAAGACGACGCTCCGCAGATTTAAAATGAAGTTTCAAATTTCCCCATTTTGGGAAGCGATAGGCATTACCGGAAGCGTGATAATCGGCTCCGGCATATTTATATTGCCTTACGCTGTGGGTGTCTCCGGCTTTTGGGCGGCGCTGGTAATGGGGGCGTTGGCGCTTTTTATGGTGCTTTCAATTCACCTGGCTTACGGAGAAATTGTGTCCAACACGGAGGCGCGGCACCGCCTTCCGGGATACGCGCGGCTGTATTTGGGAAAATTTGCCGGCAATTTGTCCAAAACCACCGAACTCTTGCTTTTTAACGCCGTGCTTCTGACTTACGGCATTTTGGGCGGGCAATTTCTTTTTGTGGTTTTTGGCGGAAACGCTATGGCTTGGTCGCTGCTTTTTTTCGCGGCTACCGCTTTTGTCTTATTCTATTCCCGCGTGGAACGCATCGGCTCCATAAATTTTCTGATTATGAGCGTTGTCGTATTAATGGAGCTCGGCATCGCGTTTTTTTCTTTTAAGGCAGGCTCTTTTTCCAATCTGCCTTTTTACGGAAGCGACCCGTTTTTTTCTTTCGGCGTGTTTGTGTTCGCGTTGGCCGGCCTTTCCATAATTGCCGACGCCAGGGAAATTTTTAGGCGCGGGAATATTGAGCATAAGCTAAAATCGGTAATTATTTTAATCACCTCTCTTCCGCTCCTGCTTTATTTTATTTTCGCCGTGTCGGTGCTGATGGCAACCGGTATGGATACGACTAAAGATGTTTTTTCAGGTCTAGTAAAGGTTTTGGGCGGCCGCGTCATCATAGTCGGCGCTTTTGTCGGCGCTTTTTCCATGTTTTCTTCCTTTTTGGCTTTGGGATATGACCTTAAAAAAATCTACGAATTGGACCTTAATTTGTCAAAATTTATGTCTTGGGCTTTAGCGGTGCTTTTGCCGCCGGCAATTTTTCTTTTAACCAGAATTGATTTTGTAAAACTTATATCCATTGTCGGCGGAGTGCTCATTGCTATTGATGGTATTTTAGTTTTTTTTATTTTAAGAAAAATGCGCGCGCATGGCCTCTCGCGCGTTAAATTTCTGCCTTTTGGTTTTTGGCAAAAGGCGTTTCTCCTGCCTACTTTGGTTTTGAGCATAGTTTACGAAATTATTTACCAGATTTTATAAAAATGAATCAATGGCACGCAAAAACAATTCCCGAGATTCTTGACGCGTTTCATTCGCGCGAACACGGTTTAACGAAAGAAGAAGCGACAGAACGCCTCAAGGAATACGGCCGAAATTATCTTCCTGAAGGGAAGGTGGACAGCCTTCCCATTATTTTCTTGCGCCAGTTTCAAAGCCCGCTGATTTATATTCTTCTCGCGGCGAGCATAATTGTTTTTGCAATTGGGGAAACCATAGATGGCTCGATTATTCTCGCCGTGCTTTTTTTTAATGCTGTTGTCGGGACAATCCAAGAAGGCAAAGCGCAAAACACGCTTCGGGCACTCAAGAAATTTGTGGAGACGAAAGCAACCGTGCTCCGCGAAGGCAAAGAACTCATTATCTCCGACAGCGAAGTGGCGCGTGGCGACATCATTATTTTGCAGGAAGGCGAGAAAGTGCCGGCAGACGCGCGAATCATCACAGCCACAAATCTCAAAATTGACGAGGCGGCTCTTACGGGCGAATCGGAGCCGGTACATAAAATTTCCGATACTCTGGAGAAAAACAACCTGCCAACCGCGGAGCAGAAAAATATGATTTTCAAAGGGACGCATATTCTTGCTGGAAACGGCAAAGCAATCGTGGTAGCAACGGGCATTGAGACAGTAATTGGAAAAATTTCAAGGGAGATAGCGGCGATTGATACCGAAATTCCTCTCAAGACAAATATCCGTTATCTTTCACGGCTTATTATTATCACTGTCGCGAGTATCAGCGCTTTATTGTTTATCATTGGTATTGTTGCGGGAAAATCGGCAAAAGAAATGTTTACTACTGTAGTTTCGCTTTCTGTTTCGATCATCCCCGAAGGGCTGCCTATTGTGATGACACTCGTTTTAGCAACTGGCGTATGGAGAATGTCAAAGCGCAACGCCTTGGTAAAAAAGCTTCAGGCAGTGGAAGCACTGGGACAAGCCAGCATTATCGCCGTGGATAAGACAGGCACCATCACCAAAAACGAGATGGTAATTCAGAAAGTGTACCTGCCTGCCGACAAGGTAGGTGTGGACGGAAAATTTTTTGAAGTCGGCGGAGTTGGTTATGAGCCGAATGGAGAAATTCAATTAGACGGTAGCGTGATTGATGCGGTTAATCACCCGGAACTTCTTTTCGCGGGAAAGATTGCTGCTTTTTGCGCCAATGCCCGCGTGCTTTTTTCGGAAGAAGAAAAAATTTGGCGCGTTGCTGGCGACCCGACTGAAGCGGCGATGCTCGTTTTCGCCGAAAAACTTGGTTTCCACAAAGATGATTTAGAGCGTGAGTCGCCGCTTGTTGGCGAGATTCCGTTTGATTATAAACTCAAGTATCACGCGACGGTTCACAAACTTGACGGTGCAAACCTGCCTGCCGGCAGGCAGGAAATTCTGACAGTCGTCGGCGCGCCGGAAGTAATTTTAAACCTTTCTCAAATATCAAAAGAAGAAAAACAAAAATTAGAATCCGTTTTCTTGTCTATGTCGCAGGAGGGGTTACGAGTGGTTGCGTTGGCTGAAACCCACAACGCGCCGGAAATGCTTGCGCCCGAAAAAATTAAATCGCTTACTTTCACGGGATTTTTCGGCATGAAAGACGCGCTTCGGCCAGAGGTGGCGGAAGCTATGCAAAAAGCGGCTTCCGCCGGTATTCGAGTGGTGATGATCACGGGAGATCACAAAATCACGGCGAAGGCGATAGCCAAAGAAGCTGGCATTTATCAAGACGGCGATACTGTTCTTACGGGGCAAGAGATTGACGCTTTTTCCGACAACGAGCTTTCCGAAAAATTGGCCGGGACTTCAGTATTCGCGCGAGTAACGCCGGAACACAAATTGAGAATTATCAAAGCGTACAAGGCGCGCGGGGAAATTGTCGCCATGACTGGAGACGGCGTAAACGACGCCCCCTCGCTTGTCGCCGCTGACCTCGGCGTGGCAATGGGGAAGATTGGCACCGAGGTGGCAAAAGAAGCTTCGGACATTGTACTTTTGGATGATAATTTCGGGAGCATAGTATCGGCTGTGGAAGAAGGAAGGAGTATTTATAAGACAATCAAAAAAGTAATCCTCTATCTTTTCTCCACAAGCTGGGGGGAGGCGTTGACTATCACTGGCGCGCTTCTCTTGGGTTATCCTCTCCCTCTTTTGCCGGCGCAGATTATTTGGCTGAACTTCGTCACCGATGGTTTCCTTGATGTGGCGCTGGCCATGGAGCCAAAAGAAGAAGGATTATTGCGCGGCAATTTTGAGCGGCCTAAAAAATATCTGGTAGACAAACTTATGGCGCAAAGAATGTTTATCATGGCTATGCCTATGATGATAGGAACTCTTTTTCTCTTTAGGGGGTATTTTGAAAATGATATTGCCAGGGCTTGGACAATATCGTTGACGACGCTCGCGGTATTTCAATGGTTCAACGCTTGGAATTGCAGACACGAATCAAAATCCATTTTCCAGATGAATCCTTTTTCTAATAAATTCTTGGTGGGAGCGACACTTATCATTATCTCCTTGCAACTTTTAGTAATTTATAATCCGCTTATGCAGAAATTTTTGCGCACCGTGCCGCTTGAGCTTTCAGAATGGCTCGTTATTATCCCAATCGCGGCTTCCATTATTCTTGTTGAAGAAATAAGAAAATTCTTTTATCGCAGATGGCTGCTTGCGAAGCGATAGCAAAAAAGCAATAATAATGTATGTTAAAAAAATTATATGATTGATTTACTAACAGGCTTTGATCTTGTTTCGATTATAAAATCGGTTGGGTATATTGGCCTTTTCGCCATAATTTTTGCGGAGTCGGGGCTATTCATAGGATTTTTTCTGCCGGGCGATTCTTTACTTTTTACGGCGGGTTTTTTGGCATCCCAAGGTTTTTTAAATATTTGGATTTTAACCACGCTTACTTTTTTGGCCGCGGTTTTGGGAGATAATTTCGGATACGCTTTCGGTAGGAAAGTCGGGCCCGCGATTTTTAAGCGCGACGATTCATGGCTTTTCCATAAAGACCATCTGGAGCGCGCGAAAATTTTTTATGAAAAGCACGGGGCAAAGACCTTAGTGCTCGCCCGTTTTTTGCCGATTGTCCGCACCTTCGCCCCGATTTTGGCCGGGGTGGGGAGGATGCATTATCCGACATTCTTTTTTTATAATGTTTTGGGCGGCTTTTTTTGGGCGATTGGCATGACCGGGCTGGGATATTTTCTGGGCGCCACCATTCCCGGCGTGGATAAATATCTTATCCCTATAATTTTAGCGATTATTATTGTTTCTATTTTACCGACTTTGATACATATCATAAAAAATAAAGAATATTCGCGGTCAAAGGCCACTATTGACAAGTAAACGCTTCGGGAGTATAATTGGGGCAGAAAGCTTGAAATAAGGCCAACCTAGGGCCTTTGATCTAGGCAAAACGGGTTATTTAAACCAAAAAGGAGGTATGCGATGGAAACCATCGTGAGCCGCATTTTGTCAGTGCACAAGGAGCACGAAGTGCTCCTCAAACTCGAGGCCGCCGGTCTCAACGACGAACTTGCCCAGAGGGTTATTGACTCGAAGGGCAACGACCTCGCCGCGAAAGTGGTGATGCTCATCAGCAACGGAGGTTTCGAAGCAACGACGAGCCAGAAGCACTCTCGGGAGATCATGGGGCAAAACATGTTTGACATTAAGGAGGCAATCAAGCACTTCGTGGTGAATCCCTCGAAGCAACAGCTCGCCGCTCTCGCCGAAGTTCCGTTCAGCGAGCAAGTGCTCCGGTCCTGCAAGGACACTCACGTTCTTGTCGCTGTGTTCCCGATGTCGATCCTTTACATCCGCGGCAAGGTTGAGCGTAAGCTTTTCTACAGCCCCGAAGACGCCTGGTACAACAAGCAGGCGTTCGCGAAGGACAATGGTAAAGTCGGTTGGCAGCTGATCCGCAAGGTCCCAGTCGCCGACTCGACGACCAAAACGTGGGACGAACAGCAGGCGCTCCTCTCGAAAGACGAGGAAACGCCGACTGCCCAGGCGATGGTCTACACGATCATCGGTCATTTCCTCGCGACGAGTGAGCGGCTGTTCGAGAACATCTATGTTCGGTGTTCGGATGTCGACTCGGGCGGCGACCGGGTCTTCGTCGGCTACTTTCATTCGAGCGGCTTGCTCGTCTTCAGCTGCTGGGACGACTGTTGCTACTCCAGCGTCGGCGTGGCCTCGGCTCGGAAGTTCTGAACCTTGAGATCTTGAGGATTCGATTCTCTTGATCCACTTGAGCCTTCGGCGCGAATTTTTTCGCAGCGCCGGAGGCTTTTTTCTTTTTAAAATACTTTTGATATAATATTTTTATCTTGCTAATGCAGGCGCGGCCACGGCTTTGCCTCGCGAGATATCTCGTCTTTTTTTTGAGATGTCGCCGGAATACCGTCGGTTTACGGATCGCGGTAGTGTGCGACGAAGGATCAGAGATTGAACTTCTTGCTCGCTTCTTGCGGAGGTGTTCCGAAAGGGGCTGCTCCCGAATAAAATTCAGGGACGAGAGGATATAGGCCTTTACCGGCGGTAACCCTCAAGTTCCGGTGGCGCGGACGGGAGCGGGCAACATGTCGACTCGAACGGCAACCGGGTCAACGTCGGCAACTTTAATTCGAACGGCTTGAACGTCAACAACAACTGGGACGACAATTGCAACTCCAACATCGGCGTGGCCTCGGCTCGGCAGTCCATCTCTATCTATGTATAAGAATGCCCACTTTATTATGGGCATTCTTTTCATCGTTCTTTGTTGGATCTGATCCAGCCGCCGAGCATCCTGCCGATTTCATCAACCATTTCTTGCAGAATAATATATTTCTTGTTATCCATAACTTTCATTTCCTTGCAAAGTCTTATAAAAACCCTAAGAAAGTTTAATTTTAAGCTCATCCTTTCCAATATTGGTAGTTTTTCAGATTTGGGCGTCTGGCTAGCTAAGATAATATTTTCTAAAACATCCAAAATAGCGTTTTCACATCTTTGTCCGAGCGTATAACGGTCTTGCTTTGATATAGTGTTTCGATAAATATAGAAAGTCTTATAAAGCTCGTAAGTCTTTTTAAAAATTGGTATATCTAAGTTATCCATAGTATGAAAGTTTATAATAATATTTTTGAAAAGATAATTTCATTGGAAAATCTGTTTTCGGCGTGGGATAAATTTAAAAAGAATAAGCGGGCGAAGAGAGATGTTCAAAAATTTGAGTGGCAGCTTGAACATAATATTTTTCAGCTTCATCGGGATTTGAAATCCCAAAAATATAAACACGGACCATACAGCGGTTTTTATATCCGCGATCCGAAGCAGCGGCATATCCACAAAGCCGCAGTTCGCGATAGGGTCTTGCATCACGCGGTTTTTAAAATCCTTAATCCAATTTGTGAGACGACCTTTATCGCCGATTCTTTTTCCTGCAGAATTGGCAAAGGAACGCACAAAGGCGTTGCGGCGCTGGAGAATGCGATAAGAAAAGTAAGTCGCAATTACTCCGGCCAATGTTTTGCGTTGAAATGCGACATCAGAAAGTTTTTTGATTCGGTTAACCACCGAATTCTGAAAAACATTTTGGCGCGCCGGATTAAAGATATTCAGGCACTGAAACTTTGCGTGGAGATTATAAACAGCTTTCGCACTGAAAGTCCAAGAGAGAGAGAGAGAGTATAGGAATCCCAATAGGAAATCTCACTTCCCAGCTTTTTGCCAATATTTTTATGAATGAATTGGACCAATTTGTTAAACATAAGTTAAAAATTAAGCATTATTTCAGATACACGGACGATTTTATAATCTTACACCAAAATGAAAATTATCTCAAGGAACTTTTGCCCGAAATCGCGGAGTTTTTGCGAGAAAAATTAAAATTGAACTTGCATCCCAATAAAGTTATACTGAAAAAATTACAGCAAGGAGTTGACTTTCTGGGCTATGTTGTTTTGCCGTACCACAGAGTTTTGCGGACGAAGACCAAAAAAAGAATATTTAAAAAAGTAGATGCTAAAAATTTACAATCTTATCTAGGAGTTTTGAAGCATTGTAGAGGTTATAAAATTCAGAAAAGTATTTTAAATAAAATGAATAAAGCAGAGGAATTGGAAAAATTAAAAAAAGAAATGGAGGAGGATAAAGAGCTGCCACTTTTTGGGGAAGCAAATCTGGTTTTTGGGGAAGGGGACGTAGGCGCCGAAGTGATGTTTATCGGGGAAGCGCCGGGGTTTCATGAGGACAAATTTATGCGCCCGTTTGTTGGGCAAGCCGGAAAACTTTTGGATAAGCTTTTGGAAAAAATAAATTTGCCGCGCGAATCAGTTTATATCACAAATATTGTAAAGCGCAGGCCGCCGGAAAACCGCGACCCATTGCCGGAGGAAATTGAGGCGTACAAGCCTTATTTGAAAAAACAAATTCAAATTATCAATCCGAAAATTATCGCGACACTCGGAAGATTCGCGATGAATTATTTTCTTTCGGATTTTAAAATTTCCCAAAGCCACGGCAGGGGCGTCATCTTGCGCGAGAAAATTATTTATCCCCTGTACCACCCCGCCGCCGCGCTTCGCGCCACGGCTATTCTGAAAGAGCTTGAAAAAGATTTCAAAAAATTGCCCTCATTACTAAAAAATTACGATAATGTTAAAATAAAAAAATAATGCGCATTAAAATAAATATTACAGTAAACCGCGCCGTGCAGATTATGCTTTTGTATTTGTTTTTTGTGGTGACGTCAACTGCTCTTTTTGTGCCGATTTTCGCCGTGTTCATCACCGATTTTGTCGTCGGGGCGACTTTAAGCACCGTTGGTTTTGCCTTGGGGCTTTATGCCGTGGCAAAATCCTCTTTACAGATTCCGCTCGCGCGTTTTCTGGATAAGCACATTGGCGAACGGGACGACTTCCACGCATTGATTATTGGAGCGGTGATTGCCGTGCTATATCCTTTCGCGCTTTTAGCGGTTTCCAAGGTTTGGCATCTCTACGCGGCGGAAGTTCTCGCCGGAATTGGGGATGCCGCTTTAATGTCCGCTTATTATTCGCTTTTCGCGCGCCACGTTGATAAAGGAGCCGAAGGATTTGAATGGAGCTTATTCAGCGTAGGCGGGCTTACGATATCTTCCGCCATAGGCGGAGCAATAGGCGGAGTGCTGGGCGATATATTCGGGTTTAAAGTTCTTTTTTTAATTAGCGGCATTGTTAATTTATTTGTCCTTTTTATATTATTTTTTCTTTATCCGCATCTAGACGGCGCGCGCCCCACAGCGCTCCCTCCTTTTACTCCGATTCCAAAAAATCCCGCGACAAAACAATAATCCTTCGACTACGCTCAGGATAAAAAAATTGCCCCCGGTGCGAGAACACGGGGGAAAAGAGGCAGATATTGTTGATGGTAGAGAGCAAAGTATTGGTGCGGGCAAGGAGCACAGAATGCGCTCGGATGAGCTTGATGTGGTTGCCAAACGGCAAACCTTGTTTTTAGTGCGCTTTGCTTGCGCCAGCCTTATAAAATCGGGCAAAACTGGATCTATTTATATTATCCCAACAAACTAAAACTCGCGCAAGCAGGGGCTGTGGATAAAAATTTTTGGTGTTAAAATATATCTATGACCAATCAGGAAATAGCTAAAATTTTACGTGAGATGGCGGAGCTTTATGAAATGGAAAGCGTGCTTTTTAAACCGCGCGCTTATGAAAAAGCGGCATTGGGAGTGGAGGCCTTAGACAGAGAAATTACGGAGATTTATAAAAAAAACGGCAAAGACGAGCTCATGGATATCCCTGGAATAGGTCAGGGGATTGCCTTGCACATTGAGACGATTTTAAAAGGCAAAAAATTTGCCGAATATGAAAGATTAAAGAAAAAAATTCCTGTAAATATCTCGGAGCTCGCGGCTGTTGAGGGGGTTGGGCCGAAAATGATAAAAATTTTGTACCAAAAATTAAAAATAAAAAATCTGGCTGATTTAGAGCGCGCCGCAAAAGCCGGAAAAATCGCCAAGCTTGAAAGGTTCGGCAAAAAATCGGAAGAAAAAATTTTAAAAGGCATAGAATTTTTGAAAAAATCCGGCGGAAGGCGGGTTTTGGGGTTTATTTTGCCCGAAATCCGCAATTTGGAGAAGATTATTCAAAATTTTCCTGAAGTTGAGGAAGCAATCGTAGCCGGGTCTGTCAGAAGGCGGAAAGAAACCATCGGCGACATTGATATTTTGGCGACTTCCAAAAAACCCGAAAAAGTAATGGATAGATTTTTAGGCCTGCCTTTTATTGAACATGTTTACGCCAAAGGCAAAACCAAAACAATGGTAAAACTGAAAAACGGCTTGGACGCGGATATCCGCGTCGTGCCAAAAGAATCATACGGCGCGGCGCTTAATTATTTTACCGGTTCCAAAGACCACAACATCGCGCTTCGTGAGATGGCGATTAAAAAAGGATGGAAACTAAACGAGTATGGATTATTCCGCGGGAAAAAACAAACCCGCCTGCCGGACGGGCAGGTCGCCGGTAAAACCGAAGAAGAAATCTATAAAACTCTCGGATTAAATTATATTGAACCGGAGATGAGGGAAAATACCGGAGAACTCGTAGCGGCGCGGTTGGAAAAATTACCTAACTTAATACAATACACTGATTTGAAAGGCGATTTGCAGACGCAGACAAATTGGACCGACGGCGAGGACTCAATTGAAAAAATGGCGGAGGAAGCAGAAAAGTTCGGCTTGGAATATATTGTGATAACAGACCACACGAAGTCCTTGGCAATGACCGGCGGAGCTGATGAAAAAAAACTTTTAAAACAGATGGTCGAAATAGATAAGATAAATAAAAAGCTTCACGCTTCACACTCCAAGTTTCAAGTATTGAAGGGCGCGGAAGTAAATATCGGAAAAGACGGCTCTTTGGATATTGAAGATAAAGTTTTGGCCAAGCTGGACGTGGTGGGAGTCGCCGTGCACAGCCATTTTAAGCTTTCGCGCGCGGAAGAGACCCGCCGCGTGATTAAAGCGATGGAAAATCCGAATGTGGATATAATTTTCCACCTGACCGGCAGGATTATAAACCGCAGGGAGCCGATTGAAATTGATATTGACGCAATTATAAAAGCCGCCAAGCGCACGGGGACAATTTTAGAAATAGACGCTTACCCCGACCGTTTGGACATAAAAGACGATTATATAAAAAAATGCGTGGCGGCGGGCGTGAAAATGTCCATTGATTCAGACGCGCACTCCGCGGCGCATTTTAAATTTTTGGAAATTGGCATCGCCCAAGCCCGAAGAGGCTGGGCGGAGAAAAAGGATATCATCAATGCCTGGCCTTTGGAGAAGATGCTGAAAATGTTAAAGTAGAAGCAATGCCTATTTTGGAAGTAAAAAAATTAAGCGTGCGCTATGGCGAGCAAAGTATTTTGGATGACATTTCTTTTGATTTGGAGAAAGGGGACACACTCGCGATTATCGGACCTAACGGCTCCGGCAAAACCACGCTGCTCCGCGCCATTCTAGGAGCGATTTCTTACGAAGGAGAAATTATATTTACTCTCCAAACGCGCATTGGCTACGTGCCGCAAAAAATTGATTTGGAAAGAGATTTGCCGATTACGGTGCAGGAATTTCTATTGCTTAAGAGTGCCCAAAAAAAATCTTCAGCTTATTCGCCGCATCAGGCTCTTGAAATG
The DNA here is from genome assembly GCA_030699445.1 of Candidatus Giovannonibacteria bacterium. GTDB lineage: Bacteria > Patescibacteriota > Minisyncoccia > UBA11713 > 2-01-FULL-45-33 > GWA1-44-29. Next base: position 4,809 of record JAUYMO010000032.1, on the reverse strand, counting down.
GTGAATCTTTCGGCAAATTTTTTAAAAAAAAGATTAGGAGAGCTTTCCGCGGGCGAGCTTCAGCGCGTTCTTATCGCCTGGGCGGTAATTGACAGGCCTTCCCTGCTTTTATTTGACGAGCCCACAGCCAGCGTTGACGTTGCCGGCCAGGAGACGGTCTACGAACTTCTCCACCGCTTGCATGACAAATACGATCTTACTTTAATTTTAATTTCGCACGACCTTACCGTGGTTTACCGCTATGCCAGCAAAGTGTTGTGCCTCAACCGCGAGCAGGTTTGCTACGGCGCGCCCAGCGAAGTTTTAACTCCCAAAGAATTGGAAAAACTTTACGGCGGAGGGCATAAATTTTATCATCATATTCACGAAAAAACTTAAAATATATGGACGCGAATTTATTAAAAATTTTAATTGCCGCTTCGCTGATTGCCGCTTCCGGAGGCATGCTGGGGTCTTTGGCGCTTTTGCGGCGCATGGCTTTGGTGGGGGACGCGCTGTCGCACGTGGCCTTGCCGGGGGTGGCTTTGGGAATTTTATTTCATTTCAATCCATTTTTGGGCGCTTTGGCTTTTTTGGTTTTCGGCACTTTCGCGATTTGGGCGGTGGAGCACAAAACTAAACTGCCGGTGGATACTTTGGTCGGCGTGCTTTTTACCGTAGCGCTGGCGGTTGGGGCTTTGCTTACCCCCAGAGAAGATATTTTGGACGCCTTGTTCGGGGATATTTCCAACATCAGTTCGCTGGATTTTTGGCTTGCATCAATCGCTTCAATAATAATTATTATTTTGCTTTTGGTTTTTTATAAAAAATTCACGCTGTCTTTGATTTCGCCCGACTTGGCTTTGGCCTCCGGCCAAAAACCGCACATGTTGGAGCTTTTGTTTCTTATGATTTTCGCTTTTGCAGTTGCCGTGGGCATAAAGTTCACCGGCGCGCTTCTTATGGGCTCGCTTATCATCATCCCAGCGGCGACCGCACGAAACTTCGCCCGAAGCATGAACCAATATTTAACCTTCTCCGCTCTTTTGGGCGTTTTTGGGGCGATTTTAGGTGTTTTAGTTTCCTATTTTTACGGCTTCTCTCCCGGCCCCGCTTTCGTCCTCTTCTCCGGCGCCATCTTCTTTATCTCAATCTTTTTCAGACGCTAACTGACAGATGCAGTTTTTTCCACTTGGCGGCTAAGCCGCCAAGTGTTAGCTATGTTTCAATAAAAAGATCAGCAATCTCTTTTTCTCGATGCTTTCTCTCGATTAAGTCTGGTATGGCATCTAACGCAAAAGTTCTGTACTCATTTTTAGAACCAAGTTGATCTAAAATAATTTCTTTTTTGCAGAATTCCGCCAATTGATTTTTGGTTGTATACTCGTTCCAGCTAGACGCAACCAACTTGGCGGCTAAGCCGCCAAGTTGGTGAACTTTGAAATTTAAATTAACGTAAATGCTGGTACGCAGTAAATATTCATTTGAATCTATATATTTTGCTTTAAATGTTCCTTGAAACAACGAACCGCTTCTTTTATGGCGCTGATTAAAATACCAAGTATATCCGCCGCTTAATCTATGCATAAATTGACTTATCCCGTTTTCGGCGGCCTCTTCTAGAATATAGTGATAATGATTTGGATTTAGACAATACGCGACAAAATTAACCAATCGTTTAATTTTGCGCTTAGTCAAAACTTCTTTAGTAAGGAACGAATTCTCATAAAGACTGCCGATTGGCTCTAAAGTATTAAATTCATCCATGCTTTGAAAAAACCTTTTGAGGTCAGTAGTATCTGCAAAAATATTGCGCTTATCCACCCCGCGATTATATATGTGGTAAAATCCACCTTTTACAAATTTAATTTTTCTCATTTGCTTAATACTACCACTTGGCGGCTTAGCCGCCAAGTGGAATAAATTTCCATGGTTCTTTCGCGCTTGGCCGGATTTTTATTTATTCTCCGGCGCCATTTTCTTTATCTCAATCTTTTTCAGGAGGTGATTTTTGTTAAAATTTTCAGTGGTTGACATAATATAGCAATATATGCTATATTCTTATCGGAAGGGGTTTCAACCATATAGATAGAAATGGAGGCGCTAAATGATTACAGTCTGTATTTGGGGAATGCCGGAATTACCAGAAGAGCAGTTGGTCGAACTGACAAAGTTCATTCATCATCTTCGTCCGCTAGTTGATACTTTTACTAGCGACAAGTCAAACGAAGAGATAATCTGTGTCTATTTTCAGAAAGACCTAATGAAATGGGAACTAGGCGCGGAGGTTTTGATTGAGGTTAAGGGCTGCCATCACGATTTAGCCCAGACACATAGAGAAAATCTAAGCACGGTTGTGAATATGGTCAAAAGCCTTGTTCCCAACTGCCAATACGTTGAATGCCGAGTTCCGCCTCGAGTGGATGACATAGTCGTTCATACTTAAAGACTAAGATTTAGCACTTGCATAACGACCTGTTCAGGTTCTACTCCTGACAGGTTTTTTATTATGCTGTAACTTCCGTAAGGATTTTTTTAAAAACCTCCGGATGTTTTTCGGCGAGTTCCGCGAGCATTTTGCGGTTGATTTCCACGCCGGATTTTTTTAATTGAAAAATAAATTTGCTGTAGGAACGCACGTTCTCGTCCGCCAACTGGCGGACGCCAGCGTTTATTTTTATATTCCAAAGTTTCCGGAAATTTCTTTTCTTTTTCCGGCGGTCGTTGAAAGCGTGAACTCCGGCGTGGAGCAACGCTTCCTTGGCGGCGCGCTCTTTGGATTTTCTCTGCCAGCGAAAACCCTTAGTTTGGCTAAGGACTTTATGCCTTCTTTTTAACGCGATTTTTCCTCTTTTTACTCTTGGCATTTTAGTTTTTTAAATTAGTGTTTTAAATAAGCAATAACCATGCGTTTCTGGATTCGGCTCAAATCCGAAGTACGCTTTTTGGGGAGCTGTTTCCTGCGGCTTTTTTTTGCCTGAAAATGATTAATACCGCTTCCGTGCTTTAAAATTTTTCCGGAAGAGGTAATACGCATTCTTTTTAATATTGATTTTCTTGTTTTAGCCATTTGCTTTTGTTTGGATAATCTATCATTTTTTGGGCCCAACGGTCAAGGAGAGCCCCCTCGGCCCTTTTTTAACATCGTCTTTTTCAAAGGCGTGCGAGACAATGCTCAAGAAGCGTTCAATGCGGCCTTCCAGGAATTTTCTATCCAAATATTTTTCTCGCCCGCGCAAAGCGAGGTCAACTTTTATTTTATTGCCGTCTTTTAAAAATTCGTCCGCCTGCTTAGCTTTAAGCTCCAAGTCGTGGAGGGACGTGCCGATGCCGATGCGCACGCTTTTTATCTCAACGTCTTTTTGCTTCTTGGCCGCCTGCCTACGCTTTTTTTCCTGCTCGTAAAAATATTTCCCGCGGTCCATTATTTTTGCAACCGGCGGATTCGCGGCGGGAGAAATTTCAATCAGGTCCATTCCGGCCTCGCGCGCCAGCCGCAGGGCTTCCTCCGTAGCTAAAACCCCGAGGTTTTTTCCCTCTTGGTCTATCACCCGCAATTCCCGCGCGCTTATTTGATTATTGATTCTTGATCGTTGGATATGGACATCTTAGCCGAATTTTGCTTTGATGTCAAAAGAACACAAAACAAGTTATAGGAGGGATTTATGGCTGACAAAGCTTGCAAATGGTTTGTCAAAGTAGATAGTTTCACTAATATGGTTATCGCCGGAACAGGCCGGATAGATGCGGAATGGAACACTTATCACGACCTTGACTACATCGACCTGAAAGGGAAAAAAAGAAAAGGAGATTTTTGGGAATGTCCCAATTACGACCTTGTGAACGATTTGGTGAAAGAAACAAATTTTTCGCTTAAGCTGATAGTTTGCAGAAAAAAACTACCAGGAGGCGCCGTGACCCAAATTGACGTAAAAAAACTTTTTTCAAAGAAACGCAAGCTTTTTGTAAAGGTGATGATGTTGATTGCCGCCAGGCATCCCACCAAATTCCCAGGCCGCTCATAAGAGCGGTTTTATTTTTTTAAAAAATGTCTGTTACTCTGCTTAACGCTTGGCGGCCCAGTTCTTCCTCATTGTAATTATCAATATGCGTCACGATGCAGAGAAACGCGATTATATTGCCCTTAACGGCAAACCACATTCGTGGATATTGATTTGGCCGTAATCCGGATTTTGGGATTACAAGCTCAATTTTCCACATTGCCCAGATGTCGTTTTGTGATATGCGGTGTAATTTTCCCGCGTCAATAATTTGTTTTGGATTTGTAGGGTTAAATTGCACTTCACACAACCGCTCAAAATGCTTAAATCCTTCTTGTATATTGCGAAATCGCCGCTCTAGAGCGGCGATTTCTTTTTTAATGCCGTCGTGGTATAGAAACTCAATCATAAATCATTAAAGTCAGTCCCGCGGTAAAATGACAGTTCATACGGGATTATTTTGGAGGGTTCGGTGCCGACATATGGCGCTTCCGCATGAGATAGTTCTTCTAATTGCTTGCCGTTGAGATGGCCATATTTAATTACAACTCTATCTAAAATTTTTATTTCTTCAGCACTAAATATTGATTCGTCGGGGTTAACTAGACAACGATAAATTTCTGTTGGCCTATAATCACCGTGCTCCTTAGTTGTTTCTAAGGCGATTGTTTTTTTATCTGCCATGCCAGCTGTTATATCTTCAAGCGCTACTGGAAACGGGCCCATAGGCAAAGCCTTATAAATTTCTCCAGTTAGGTACTTTTGGTATTTTTCAAAAAAATCAAAATCAACAAAGTATAGCAACTTTGCCAGTTTTTTCTTGCCACGC
>JAUYMO010000031.1 GCA_030699445.1 Candidatus Giovannonibacteria bacterium | reverse complement strand
GTTAAGTGCTTTAATTTTTGCGATCGCAGCATCAAGCTCTTCTTTGGTTCTTGTCGGTATTTGGAAACTATAAAGATTGGTAGTTGGTTCAAAGCCTACAATTTTCGCATCAAGCAACTGGGCAATGCGTTCGGCGTCTTCTGCGGTTGCTCCGCTTGTGAAGTTTACGTTAACAATATTAACAAAGAAACGTACTATGCCGACCTGGATAATATCTTCGGGATCAGAAGGTATTGAAAACCAAGCCGTATCCCTTAATACCGCTCGTTCAGCAATAAAAATCTCGCTCGCCCAGATATTGCCGCGAATAAGAGAATTTTCAGCAATACGGACTTTGGAGTTAGGAGCAATTAGGCGAAAAACAAGACTGGAGTTTTTGCCGAAGTTTATTGATTTTTTTGTGGGGGTTTGAAAAAGAATTTGATCGGGGCTAATCTGGTTGTTTTTTGAGAATAAGGAGGTATTTTCGCTGAATTTTATGTCTTCGGCGATATTGAAAGTGGTAATAGATTCTAAAATTAATTTAGCGTTTTCTTTTGCCGTAAAAGAACGGAGATTGTAGATGCCGGGCTGGAAGGTTATTTTAGAGTTTTCTCCAATTTCTAAATCTCTAAAACTACCAGGATACAAAGTGGTTTCTTGGTTGGGTTGGATTTTTATGTCTTGACCTCCTGGAAGGAACGGTGGAATTTCCGGAATTTGAGCAACTGGAAAGGTGATTTCTGTTGAACTAACGCCAAGAATTTTGGCGTTTTGAGCTAATTTAAGGCGTTTGGCAAAGACGCTGCCGTTAATAACGACCTCACCTGCTAAATGAATTTTATCGCTAAAAAGGTCTCCTGTTATTTGAGTATGTTCTCCTATCTTGATTTCTTTATTAGAACCAATATTTCCTCGTAAACTTTGGACATCTTCAGCTAAATGTATCTTGTCTGAGGCGAAAAGTACGAATTCTTCGATAGGACGAAAAGGTTGGCTATTTGAATTGAAATTAAACGCCGCGAGAACAATTCCGCCGGCCGCCAGAAAAGAAAAGATATGGTGGAACCGAATATCTTTCATATTTCCATTATATCACAACGATTAGACCGCTGCCCTGGCGAGGAGAGGTGCCGGGATTGGAGTTGACGGCGTAGGCCCTGCTGGCGTCGGGAGAGAGCTTAATGCTGACGGGATTGATCTCGATGGGGATGGATTTGAGGATTTGGAGTTTTGGCGCCAAAATAGCTTGAGCCGCTTTTAAGGCATTGAGGCGGCAGCCGGTATTTACGGGATCGTTGGGGTTGGAATAACAGCCAGTACCTATTCTTTTATCTGGCTCGCCAGTTTGGATGGGATCGGCGGTTCTGACGAGAATATTCTTGATTTCTGTCGGAGTAAGTTCCGGCTTGATGGCCTTAAGGATAGCGGCGACGCCGGTGACCATGGGGGCGGAAGCGGAGGTGCCGCCAAATATAGTATCGTAATTTTTAGTATCGGCCGGATAATCACCCTTGCCCCTTGGTGCGGGGGCGTAAACATTCTCAGCCGGTGCAGAAATATTAACTGCCGCACCCGATGGTGAGCCAAACCAACGTTTTTGACCAGTAAAATCCAGGCCCCCGACATTAATTACATTTGATAACTGTCGACCCAAAGCGCCCGGGAGAAAACAACTTGCATCAGAAATCTCGGGCGTAGTTTCACCAGCGGCTGTGATAAACAAGGTGTTAGGATGAAATGAAAAAGCCGGAGAAAACAAAGCCAGCAGCGCCCCTGTTTGAATAGGATTACAATCCGGATAATTAAAAATATGACTAATGTTTACTATATCTGCACTTTTCAGAGTCGTTGATACATAAATTGCATATAATACTCGGGCTAAACTTGGGCCGCCATTAAATACATTTTCAAGAGCATAATCTAAATTTTTTACACCGCTAAGAATACCGTTCATCTGTGGACTATTAGAGGGCAGAGTCCCGCCGCTTCCAAGCACATTATTGGCACCAATAATACCGTTGATTTGAGTGCCGTGACCGGTCGGATCATTATCAAAAAGAGCATTCGGCGGCGCACTACCCAAGTCTACCTTGGGATTGACAAACTCTGGATGTGAACTATCTACGCCGGAATCAATAATCATTATTTTTATTTTTTCAATAAATGTTGGATTGAGTTCTTCTATCTTTTGCCAAGCATCTTTGATTTTTATATTGGTGTAAGCGCGAATCAAATTAGAATCAATTTGGCCGAGATTCAATGTATCTTTTGTGAAAATGAATTGCTGAGAAAGTGCAACATTATTGCCTAAAAATAGTATGCTAAGTACAGTTAAAATTGTTATTGATGCAAATAATTTCATATATTTCTACTGCTCTGTAACTTCCAAAATATTAAAAACAGAAGCAAAAGAGTAAAAAAATCTATCATTAAACCTAAAATAACCCATTTTTTATTTTCCGCAAAAAATAAATAAATCACGCCAAAAACTGCCGGCAAAATAACCAAAATTATCAATAAGATCGTGTCCATTACACTAACAAAAGACTCGCCAAACAAATAATTTGGGAACATTTCTTCTATTAAGAAGGGGGCTGATACTGCCGATATATAAAACAGGGCATTGAGAACTAATGAAATTGTAAAATATTTTTTCTCCATAAATTTATTTTCCTATTAAATTTTGTACTATTGAAATAATCAGTGGATTATTTGAGTTTTGTATCAACTGAATTTTATTATTTAACTCCGAGGCGGTTGTAGTTTGGACTTCTAATATACCAACAACTGGCGCTGGAATAACGCCTACCACTTTCCCGCCAACCAAATCTGCGACTTTCTGAATATCAGCCAATGTCGTCTCATCTTTAAAAAGGATGATAATCTCGTTGACGAAAAATTTTAATCCTTGGTCTTCAATAATTTTTGATGGATCCTCACTTTTTAAAAAATTCATTTCCCTACTCAACACTGAATCCTTCTCCACCTTCACCTTCCTCCCCAAAACCTGCCCTCTTAAGGTTGAAGCTTCGCCGATTTTTACGCTCGCCTTCGGCGCCAGGAGCTTAAAATTGAGGAATGAATCTTTGCCAAAAAGGACGGGCCGGCCGATCTTTCCTTCTTTATTCTCTTTCTTTTCTTTCTCGTCGTGGAGAGCGTTTATTTCATCATCGTCATCTTCTTTCTGGTCTTTTTCTTGTTTGGCTCGGATACCGAGATAATTGATGACCAGGTCGGTCGGTTTAAAACTTTGGCCGGGTAGAATTGATACGTGTTTTTGTCCTTTGAGCTTGAACTGGATATTTGAGATAGTTGGCGCATTGAAGATAAGAGTGGAGTTGTCTTTCAGTTCCAGTTCCCGGAGATTGTATGTGCCGCCGGAAAGAATAAGGCGGCCATTCTTTTCTAAGGTGATGTCGCGATAATGTCCCGCCGGTAAAGTGTTAGCTTGACCCTCAAATTTGAAATCTTGAGTTCCTATTTGAAATGCGAGAATTTCTGGTAGATTGGCAATGGGAAGTGAAACCGGTTTGGTTTGCGTGCCGAGAATTTTTGTTTCTTTTTTAGTTTCTAATGTATTAAAAGAAACATGTCCGTTTATCTGGGAATCTTTGTCTATTGTTATCCTGTCGGCAAAGAGGTTGCCATTCACGATGACCTCCTTCTGGATATTGAGCTTGCCATTGGTGCCCAAGTCGCCCGAGGAGACCTGGACGCCCTGCTCTAATTTAATCTCCTCCTCGGCGAAGAGCACAAACTGGTCGAGGTTTTGAAAAAGCGGCTGCCCGCCGGTCGGAGGATTGAAATTAAACGCCGCGAGAACAATTCCGCCGGCCGCCAGAAAAAAAAAGATATGGTGGAACCGAATATCTTTCATATTCTCATTATATCACAACGATTAGACCGCTGCCTTGGCGGGGAGAGGTGCCGGGATTGGAGTTGACGGCGTAGATCCTGCCGGCATCAGGAGAAAGCTTAACGCTGACGGGATTTATCTCGATGGGGATGGAGGCCTTGATACCGAGGCGGGAAACTGCGGAGAGGGTTGTTGCCGAGACCTCGTTGCTTTCCGTCGAGAGGCCTGCCTTATCGAAGACGAAGAGCTTGTAGAAGAAGGTTGTGTTGGGA
>JAUYMO010000027.1 GCA_030699445.1 Candidatus Giovannonibacteria bacterium | reverse complement strand
CGCACCAACGAAGTGGTGAAAGCGATTGACGGCGAACTGCGCGACATTATAAAAGCTATCAAGCAGGTCTTGCACAATACTCCGCCGGAATTGGCTTCCGATATTATAGAAAACGGAATCGTGATGACGGGAGGCGGATCGCTCCTGCGGAATTTAAATATTTTAGTCACGCGCTCAACCGGCGTGCCCACGACCGTAGCCAAAGACGCGCTTTATTGTGTTGCCAAGGGTACCGGCATCGCGCTGGAACATCTGGATTCCTACAAAAAAAGCATCGTGGCAAAAAGATAAAAATAAAAAAGAGAAATGATTAAGCAATTCATAAAAGGGAGGGTTTATGTATTTATTGACGCGGAGAATGTATTTTACTCACAACGTACTTTGGGTTGGCTAATTTCGTACGAAAAACTAATAAAATATTTTAAAAAAGAATGCGGTGAGGACGCGAAATGTTTTATTTACAAAGGCGTAGACGAGCACAATTTAGGCCAGAAAAAGTTTTTGGATATGTTAGATATCAATGGCTATATCGTGCGGACGAGAGTTGTGAAGAAAATCAAAGACCATAAAGGTGGCTACAAATGGAAAAATAATCTTGATATGGAATTGGCGTTTGAGATGGATGATGTAAAAGACAAATATGATACTGCGATTTTAATTTCTGGGGATAGCGATTTTTATGTGCCTATTGATAGAATTAAAAAAGCCGGAAAGCGTATTATTGTCATGTCAACTAGGGGGCATGTTGCCAAGGAACTTCTTGAGCGGGCCAAATACGTTGATTTACGCAAGCTAAAACATGAAATATCTCAATAAAAAATCTGGCGCTATCCGAAGATACGCCAGAGTGTCATCACATGGTAAGCATAGCAAACCCATTATTAGTGTCAATAGCCTCCGCCAGTTGGCGGATGTGAATAAATAAAATGAGCGAAAAAATGTCACAAAACTCAGCGATGTCACTCTTAAAACGCCAAATTGAGCGCGGAACTTTGCCGCAGGCGTATTTGTTTTACGGAAATGATGAGAAAGCGAAGGATGAGGCGGTTTATCTGCTGGCGGCGCATTTTTTGGGAGAAAATTACGCGCATAGCCCCGACTTTTTTAAAATTGAAGAAGATCCGATAACTATAGAAGAGGTGAGGATGCTTAAAATAAAAAGTTCGCAGAGCGCCGTCTCCGGCAAAAAAAACATTTTTTTGATAAAAAATATTGAAAATCTGAGCCATGACGCCTCTCCAGCCATGCTCAAACTTTTGGAGGAGCCTTCAATAAATAGTATAATTATAGCGACCACCCAAAATAAAGCGTTTTTACTCGGCACAATAAAATCGCGTTTTTCCGTTTTTAGATTCTGGACCCCGGAGCCGGAGACGGGAAAATCAGAAGACGAGCTTAAAACAAAACTAATTAAATCGCTCGCCGTGGCTGAAAGTGCCGTAAGAAAAAACCCGAACTCTGGCAATATTTTGAAGTTTGAAAAAACGCTTGGAATTTATAAAATTATAAACGACCCGACCGCCAACAAAAGGCTTTTGGGCGAGTATTTAAATTTAATCACATGATCCCGTTAGAGATTAATCAAATATGTTTTACACCTACGTATTACAAAGCATAAAAAACGGTAGATGGTATACTGGCTATACCAATGATTTACGGAAACGCTTTAATCAACATAATGAAAATAAATCTAGATATACCAACAAAAGAGGCCCATATAAGCTTATTTATTACGAAGCATGTTTAAACGAAGAAGATGCAAGGTCGAGAGAATTATATCTTAAAACTGGCATGGGTAAACGTTATCTTAAAAACAGATTAAAGCGTTTCCTATCTCTAACGGGATGATAGATTTCGGAAAAGAAGAAAAAGAATTCAAAAATATAATTTCGCGCTTTGAAGAAGAGCTTAAAAAAATCCGCACCGGCCGGGCGACATCCTCTGTTCTTGAGGGGATTATGGTTGAATTCTACGGCGCCTTGACGCCTTTGGCGCACGCGGCGGCTTTGTCTTCGCCCGACCCTAAAAGCGTGCTTATCCGCCCGTGGGATAAAAATTTGCTTCCGGCAATTGAACAGGCGTTAACCCGCGCCAATTTAGGCCTTTCCATAATTTCTGAAACCGACCAGGTCAGGGCGATTTTTCCGGCGCTTACCGAGGAGCGCAGGAAAGAATTCGCTAAAATAGTAGGCCAAAGGGCCGAGGAGGCGCGGATAACGGTGCGTAAGCGCCGGGATGAAATCTGGAAAACAATTCAGGAAGAAGAGCGCGCCAAAATAATATCCGAAAACCAGAGATTCTCACAAAAAGAAAAGATGGAAAAAATTTCCGAAGAAACAAATAAAAAAATCGCCGAACTTGCCGCAAAAAAAGAAAAAGAATTAATGGAATTATAAACTGGAGCCATGCTTTTAACTTTTTTTATTTTTCTGATTATTCTCTTGGTTCTTGTGCTCTCCCACGAAGCTGGGCATTTTTTTACGGCGCGGTTTTTTGGGGTGAAAGTTGAAGAATTCGGCTTCGGCATTCCCCCGCGGATTTTAAGTTTATGGCGCGACGCCAAGGGCACGCTTTATTCGCTGAATCTTCTGCCTTTCGGCGGATTTGTAAAAATATTCGGCGAGGACCTGCCTGCCGGCGAGGCAGGGGGCAACGAAGTTTCCCAGCCGGGAAGTTTTGGCTCAAAATCCGCCCCAAAAAGAGCCGTGATATTGGCGAGCGGTGTATTGGCAAATATTCTCTTGGCTTTTTTGGCGCTTACTTTAGTGAGCGGTTTGGGCGTTCCGCAAGCTGTTTCCGAAGAAGAAAGCTCCGCGTATCCCGATGCTAAAATAACTATTATGGATGTGGCTCCTGATTCGCCGGCGGCGCGCGCCGGAATTATGCCCGGAGACCAAATTTCTGGTTTTCAAAAAATGGAAAATGTGCAGGATTTTATTAAACAAAACCAGGGCAAAAATATTCCACTCTCTCTAATTAGGGGAGGAAAGCTGTTTGAAATCAGCGCGCTGTCTCGCCAGAATCCGCCGGAAGGGGAAGGGCCACTGGGAATTGCCTTAGGGCTTACGCGTGTGAAAAAATCTCCTTGGTATCTGGCTCCGGCAGACGGCGCCCGGTTCACTTGGGAAATTTTAAAAGGGACAATTTTGGGGCTTTTAGATCTTATTCAAAGCTTATTCAAAAAAGAGGCCTTGCCCGTTGAAGTGGCCGGCCCCGTGGGAATTTTCAACATTACATCTTCCGCCATCAATTTGGGCTTCGGCACGCTTCTTATATTAATCGCCGTTTTATCCGTCAATCTCGCGCTAATCAATATTCTGCCGTTTCCCGGCTTGGACGGTGGGAGATTATTTTTTATTTTGATTGAATCCTTGCGCGGGAAACGCATTTCCCCAAAAACCAGCGCTCTAGTCCACAGCCTCGGCCTCGCGATTTTAATTATTTTAATGTTGATAGTGACCTACCACGATATTGCGAGAATTTTCTAGTTTTTACGAACTTATGAACTTGAATGTCTAGCAAACTGGTCAACCTGACAGGTTGACCAGTTGTGTCGGCCGTAGTAAGATGGGTTGTATGAAAAGGAAACATAGATTTGAGGGGGAGCAACCCCTGTTTCATATTTTCAATCGAGGGGTGGAAAAACGAGACATTTTCTTGGACGATTCTGATAGAAAAAGGTTTTTGCTTCTTCTTTGTATTTTACAGGGAGATGTGTTTTTTAATCATATCTCTAGGTTGGCTAGAGAATTTGGTCAACGTGGAAGGTTAGCCCTTGAAGAAGTTGAAAAAAATATTATGGACGCGCGCATTGTCGAACTTGTTAATTTTGTTTTGATGCCAAATCATTTTCATTTGACTCTTAAAGAATTAAAAGAAGACGGCATTACAAAATTTATGAGCAGATTGGGGAACAGCTTTACAAAATATTTCAATATCAAATATATGCGTAGCGGCTACTTATTTGGCAGTTGTTTTCATCGGCGGCTTATTGATTCTAACGAATATCTTTTACATCTATCGGCATACACTCACCGCAATCCGCGAGAACTAAAGGGATGGAAAAATAAAGAACATAATTATCCCTGGTCCAGCTATCAGGATTATACTGCATTAAACAGGTGGGGAAGATTCCTTGAGTCGTCTATTATTTTGGATCAATTTTCCAGCGCGAAGGAATATGACGATTTTGTTAAAACAAGCACAACAAAGGAATTCGAAAATGAATTTGAAACCAGTGTGGCTAACCCGCCAGGTTGACCACGCTTTACGTCCGACGTCCAAGTGGTAGTGGCTTACCACGACATTGCGAGAATTTTTTAGATATGCTAGCATGATTTTGGGTTAAAAAACGAAAGGAGGCATCTAAAATGGATACTATAAGGAAGGATTGGCTGGCACTATCGGCGGCAATGTTTTTGGGGGCGCTTTTCGCCCGCTCGTTGGGGTATTCGATTGGTCTTGGCGTTTTAGCCGGGCTTATCGGCGGAGTTCTAGGGTATATTTTCTGCCTGTTTACCGAGCCAAAGCATATCTGGTTAGCTACGCGCGAAGCATGGAGAAAAACTACCGAATGGTGCCTGAAACCGGATTGGAGGTCAAGATTAGCTTCAGGCGCCGATTTCGGACTTACTATTGGCGGACTGTTCGGAATAATAGTTGGAGTGATAGCGATAACGGGAGAATCTAATGATGCACAAACATCATTTGAACTGACAATGTCCTATTTGTTTTGGTCCTTTTTGACTTCACTGCTTGTGATAGTTTTTTGCATGATTATTCAATATAGCGAAGAGAAACAATATGACTCTGACGACTCTTTTGTCTGGGGGGCAAGAAATCTGAACATCATCTATCTTCATCTGCATGCCGTTCGATTGATACTTATTGCCGTAAACTACCTTTTCTTCGGCCTGATTCTTTTGGCGATGCACATTTCGGAAAGTACCCCGGCAGTAATCTGTGGCATTCCAAGATTCGCCAAAAATTTTGCCATTCTTGTCCACTCGGAGAAAGCCACGGCATTCGGCGTCTACGGATCAATCGGCGCCACAGCGATTTACTTTTTGGTTCCTTATAGCCCCGTTCTAATGGCTATTATTGCCGCAATCGGCGGGGGAATCGGAGTTTATGCTAGACCCTTGGCGCTAGATTGGCTTCAACGGGCGTGAGATTTCAAGGCGGTTTCCTAACCGCCTTTTATTTTTGATTTTTTATTGAAATAGGGCTAACATATTCTCATGCGTTTAAGCGAACTTTTTGCCAAAACACAAAGAACCCCGCCCAAAGACGAAGAGTCAAAAAACGCCAAGCTTTTGGAGCAGGCCGGTTTTATCCAGAAACTCTCCGCCGGAGTTTATACTTTTTTGCCGTTGGGCCTTAAGGTTTTAAATAAAATAGAAAACATTGTCCGGGAAGAAATGAATAAAGCCGGCGGGATTGAAATTTTAATGCCGGCTTTGCACCCAAAGGAAAATTGGGAGGTTACGGGAAGATGGCAGGCCTTTGACGCGCTTTTTAAAACCAAAAGCAACTTCGGCGGGGAATACGCGCTGGGGCCGACTCATGAGGAAGTTCTTTACTCCCTGCTCAAAAAACATATCAGCTCTTATCGTGATTTGCCGGTTTATATTTACCAAATTCAGACGAAATTTCGGGACGAAAAAAGGCCCAAAGCGGGTCTTTTGCGCGCGCGTGAATTCCGGATGAAGGACCTCTATAGTTTTCACGCGAATGACAAAGACCGCGACAGATATTATGAAGTGATGAAAAAATCTTACGTGGAAATTTTTAAAAACTTGGGTTTGTCGGCAATTCCCACTATTGCTTCCGGCGGAACTTTTTCGGAACTCTCTATGGAATTTCAAGTGGCTTCCGATGCCGGCGAAGACACAATTTTTCTTTGCGGCGAATGCAACGAAGCTATAAATAAAGAAGTAGCCAAAGATGGAAATCCAAAGTGCCAAAATTGCGGCGGAGCCGCCAAAGAAATCAAAGCCATAGAAGCCGGAAATATTTTCCCGCTGAAAGAAAAATACGCCAACGACTTTAATTTGAATTTTAAAGACGAAGCCGGAAAAGAAAAACTTGTGTCAGCAGGATGCTACGGGCTGGGAACGTCCAGGGTAATGGGAATAATCGCCGAAGTTATGAGCGACAAAAAAGGGCTTATTTGGCCCAAAAATGTTGCTCCCTTCACTCTCCATTTAATAGCTGTAGGCGAGTCGCCAAAAGTAAAAAAAGCCGGCGAAAAACTTTACGCCGAGCTTATTGCAGATGGCTGTGAAGTATTATATGATGACCGCGCGGAAAGGACAGCCGGAGAAAAATTCGCCGATGCCGACCTTATTGGAATTCCGTTAAGAGCGGTCGTGAGCGAGAAAACTTTGGACACTGACAGCGTGGAATTAAAAGAAAGGAATTCTGAAGCAATCCGGCTGGAAACTATAAAAACATTTTTGGAAAAATATGATTAATAAAATTTTCGGCATGTTTTCAAAAGACCTGGGTATTGATTTGGGCACCGCGAATACCCTTGTTTACGTGAAAGGCGAGGGGATTCTGATCAACGAACCGTCGGTTGTGGCTATCAACCAAAAAACCGGGCAGGTTGTTGCCATCGGCCACGACGCAAAAAAAATGCTTGGCAGGACTCCCGGCCATATTACCGCCATGCGCCCTTTGGTTGAGGGCGTGATTTCCGATTTTGAAGTGACCGCGGAGATGCTAAATTATTTTATAAAAAAAGTGCACAGCGCTTCCGCCCAGCTTTTCGCGCGCCCCAGAGTGGTAATCGGAATTCCCTCCAGCATCACGGAAGTTGAGCGAAGGGCTGTGCGGGACGCGGCCCACAATGCCGGCGCCAGAGAAGTTTATTTAGTAGAGGAGCCGATGGCGGCGGCCATCGGCGCGCGGCTTCCGATTCAGGAGGCGGTTGGGTCTATGGTTATAGACGTTGGCGGCGGGACGACGGATATCGCGGTAATTTCTTTAGGCGGCATCGTGGCTTCGCGTAATTTAAGAATAGCCGGCGATAAATTTAACGATGATATCGCCAATTACGCCCGGGACGAATTCAAGCTTTTAATAGGAGAGCGCACCGCAGAAGATATAAAAATTTCAATCGGTTCGGTTTGGAAAACCAACGAAATTTTGGAAGGCACTTTGCGCGGCAGGGATTTAGTGACGGGTTTGCCGCGGGAGGTCTTGGTAACAGACAGCGATGTGCGCGCGGCTTTGGCAAAATCTATCCGCCTGATTACGGACGGGGTGAAGGGTACTATAGAAGACACTCCGCCCGAATTGGTTGCCGATATTATGCACCGCGGAATATTGTTGGTAGGCGGAGGGAGTTTGATCCGCGGTTTGGACAAGCTTCTGGAGCGCGAGACAAAAATGCCGGTGTATCTGGCGGAAGATCCTTTGACGGCCGTGGTGCGCGGGACCGGAATAATTCTGGAAGATATTGACAGCATCCGCGAAGTTTTTATTGAAGATGATTATGATCTCCCTCCAAAATAATAAAAGAAAAAATAATTCTTTGGAATTTTTATTGAAGGCGATTTTTTGGGCGGCGCTTCTGGCGCTGATTTTTTTCAGCGGCAGCCGGGGATTCGTAAAAAATTTAATTGTTAAAGCGTCGCTTTTTCTGGCTCCGGAAAGGGAATCCAGGCAAACCAGCAGGGAAAATATGGCTTTGCTTATTAAAATACAGGACCTAGAAAAAGAAAATTTAAGGTTAAAAACAGCGCTGGGCGTGAATGGAAAAACAAAGTTGATACCGGCTAATGTTATTTTTGGAGGAGGTTTTCTTTTTTCTGATGTTATTTTGATAAATCAGGGGGAGAACTCCGGAATAAAAATCGGCGATTTAGTTACTTACCAAAATAAGATTCTCATCGGGCGGGTCGCGGAGGTCGGCGCGGATTGGAGCAAGGCGGTTCTTTTAGGGCGCATTGGGGAAAAAATCACACTGCGCCAAGACATGTCCGAAAATATCCAGCATGCTCCCGTGGAAGCCGCTGGTCTGGGCGGGGGAGAATTCCAAATAGAAATGCCGGCGGAAGCGAATGTAAAAATCGGGGATATTTTCCGTTCAGCCGAAAACCCGGAATATATCGCGGGAGTGGTTGATAAGATTTCTTCCGAATCCGGCGGGCAATTCAAGAAAATAAGCGTAATTTCTCCGGTATCGCCGGTTTTGCTGGATGAAATAGATATAATTTCAAAAAATGATTAAGCAGAAATTTTTGATAGCCAGTTTTTTCTACGGCTTGGTGTTTGAAAGCCTGGGGGCGGAAGTTTTTGGTTTTTATTTGTTGCCGGCAATGGCGGCGGCTTTTTTATACGCGAATCTCCCTTTTACGCTGAAAGCGGTGAACGCGCTTCTGGCGTTTATACCCGTGTTTTTTTTAATGATGTTTTGGGCTTTCGCCCAAAACGGCCTGGAGGCGCCGTCGCTTAAATTTACTTCGCATATTTTTATTTATGTTTTTTTGCTTTTAGTTTTGCTTTATACTTTCAGCTATGCGGAGAAAAAATAACAATAGAGAAATAGAAGTTGATGAGATATTTTTGGACCAAAAAAACGCCCCGGGATTTCACCAGGAAAGCATGGAGGGCATGCTGGAAAATCCAATCAAAAACAGGATTTTTTGGTTTCTGGGCGTTTTTTTGATTACAATGCTTACTGTTTTTGGTTTGCGCGTGGGATATCTCCAATTGGCGCGCGGGGAAGAATTAAAGAGCCGCTCCGAAAAAAATTATTTGAGGGTGGTAAGCTTAGGAACCCAACGGGGTATTATTTATGACAGAAACGGCGACCCGCTGGCTTACGACGACACGGTTGGGACGGAAAATTTAAGAAAATATCCTCCCGACGGATTTTTGCACGTTTTAGGATTTTTAACGGCTCCGGAAAAAGAAGGCGGCGCGCCCAAGGGAGCCAGCGGCTTAGAATCAACCTATGACGAAATTTTGCGCGGCTCCCCGGATAGAAATATAGAAGAAGTTGATGCTAAAGGAAACGTTGTTGAGCTAGGTATTTTGGAAAAAGGGCAGGAAGGCAAAAATATTTTAACCGGGCTTTCCAGAGGGCTTAATATAAAACTTGCCGAAGCCATAAATAGCCTCAAAGAAGAAAGGGGATTTAAAGGAGGCGCGGGCATTTTCATGGATATAAAAAGCGGAGAAATTCTAGCTTTGGCGAGCGCGCCTGAATTTAATCCGAATTTGCTCTCCCAAAAAAATTCCTCGGAAGAAATTAATAAATTGCTCCATGATAAAGGCAAGCCCTTTTTAAACAGGGCGGTTTCCGGCCTTTACGCGCCCGGGTCTATAGTGAAACCGGCTTTGGCCATAGGCGCTCTTTTGGAAAATATCATTACGCCCGACAAAAAAATATTGAGCACCGGTTCAATTAGTTTACCCAATCCTTACGACCCCCTGCGCCCTAACGTATTTTTGGATTGGAAAGCGCATGGCTGGGTGGATATGAGGCAGGCATTGGCGGTTTCAAGCGATGTTTATTTTTATGAAGTTGGCGGGGGATACCATGACCAAAAGGGTTTGGGGCCGTGGAACATAAAAAAATATTTTTCCATGTTCGGGTTTGAAGAAAAAAGCGGAATTGATCTTCCTGGAGAAAAGTCCGGCCACTTGCCGGACCCTTCGGAAAAGCAGGGCGGGAGGGATTGGACAATAGGAGATACTTATCACATGGCCATCGGCCAAGGCGATGTCACTGTCACGCCGATAGAAATAGTTTCCTACGTTACTGCGATTGCTTCCGACGGCGTTCTTCAGTACCCGCACCTGGTCCGCGCGATATTGGACAAAAATAAAAAGCCACTGCAGATTTTTTCTTATCCTCCAAAGCGCGTTTTGCCGGTATCGCCCGATATTTTTAAAGTTATAAAAGAAGGCATGCGGGATTCCGCGAAATTCGGCACCGCCCAGGGATTGTCCGGCCTGCCGATTGAAATAGCCGCCAAAACCGGAACGGCTGAAATCGGCGGGACAAACACGGTAAATTCCTGGTCCATCGGTTTTTTCCCGTACGAAAACCCGCGGGTGGCTTTCGCGATTTTAATGGAAAGCGGCCCGAGGCAGAATACCGTCGGCGCGACTTATGTTGCCGCCCAGGTCATCCGCTGGATTACGGATACCGGTTTTCTTTCCAAACTGGATAATGATATACTGCCCAAATAGATAAATTAAATTATGACGGAACTGGATTCAACATATTTTTCAAAAGAGGGCCTGGCCAAGCTAAAAAGCGAGCTGGAAGGGCTTAAAACCAAAAAGCGAAAAGAAATCGCGGGCCGTTTGGAATACGCCAAAAGCTTGGGAGATCTTTCGGAAAACTCCGAATATCAGGAGGCCAAAGAATCCCAAATAATGAACGAGGCCAAAATAGCGGAGCTGGAGGATATGCTCCGCCGGTCGGTTGTGGTGGAACATTCCGCCTTCGGCGGACAGGTGGATATCGGTTCGCGGGTTGAGGTGGAGGACGCCTCGGGCAAAAGATTGAACTTCGCGATTGTCGGCGCCAACGAAGCGTCTCCCGCGGAAAATAAAATCTCAAACGAATCTCCTTTAGGCAAGGCGCTTTTAAACCACAAAAAAGGCGAAACCATTTCAGTCCACACTCCCAAAGGCGTACTTGAATACAAAATCATTGATATAATATAAAGTATGGCTTCATCTCTTGAAGAAATCAGGCGCTACCGCATAAAGAAATTAGAGGCCCTGCAAAAAGCCGGGATAAATCCTTATCCCGCCAAAATTTTTTTCGCAATTTTGGCGGCGGAAAACATAAAAAAGAATTTTAGAAAATTAGTTTCTGCTAAAAAAAACATCGGCGTTGCCGGCAGAATTTTAGCCAAGCGCGAACACGGCGGTTCCATGTTTCTGGATATTTTTGATGGTTCCGGGAAATTACAGGCCTTTTTAGGAAAAGATAAAATAGGTGAAAAATCTTACTCACTTTTTTCAGAAACTATAGATATCGGCGATTTTATAGCCCTGCAAGGCAAAGCTTTTTATACAAAACGCAAAGAAGCTACTATTGAAGTCGCCGAATGGGAAATTTTGGCTAAGTCTTTATTGCCCATGCCTGAAAAATGGCATGGCCTTCAGGATATAGAGGAGCGTTTCCGCAAACGTTATCTGGATTTGCTGATGAATAGCAACGTCAAAGATAGGTTTTTATTCAGAAGCCGGCTTATTTACAAATTGCGCTCGCTTTTAAATAAAGACGGATTTTTGGAAGTTGAGACCCCGGTGCTTCAAACTATGGCGGGGGGCGCCTCGGCGCGACCTTTCAAAACGCGCCACAACGCTTTGGATATTGATCTTTGGTTGAGAATTGCCACGGAAATCCATCTTAAATATCTC
>JAUYMO010000023.1 GCA_030699445.1 Candidatus Giovannonibacteria bacterium | reverse complement strand
GTAAATCGGCCACGCTCCCGCATTTATCCAAAACAGGTTTAAGGCTATTTTTGACGATGTAATCAACTATATATGAGGGGGTGTAATAAATGCCCTGTTCTTTCCGTTTCCCGGCATCTTTAGCCAAAGTAACGCCCTTTTTTGATTGAGCCAGCCGATAGCCCAAATAGTGTTCGTAAACGCTTCCGAGAACATCCGCCGGCATTGCTTTAAAATCATACTCATAATATCCTTTTTTTCCGTACAAAATCTTAATTGCTTTTTCCGTGTCGCCGCCGTATTCTTCCCAATCTTCAAATGGATGTTTAGAAAACAAATTTGAATCATATATTTTGTCCAGCTCTCTGAACTTTGAAACCATAGCCTTATAAATCTGTCCGCTCGATTTTTGCGCCTCCGCTTCCCTCATCAATATTGTTAAAATGTTTGGCTCTATGCCTCTATCCTCTGCCACTCTCAAAAAAATCAGCCTGTTCAAAAGTTTTTGGACTCCTTCATCCAATAAATCTTTTGATACGTTTGAATTACATATTCTTAGCGTCTCGGTTAATATATCGCGGGCCTTGCCTAAATCTTTATAAAGCAATTCGCTAACCGGAACCTTGTGCAGTTTTTTACCAACTTTCTCCGCTTCTTTATCCAAAATATCTTCCGTGAACGCTTCTTTGGAAAGCCACCAAAGCTGATCGAATCTTTCCAAGTATTGGGAGTAGGGAATTTCAAAAAAGAATTTAGCGGCTAAATATTTATCTATCTCTTGCGCGCAAAATACTTTTATATTTTCGAAATCAGTTAATATAGCCCAAGTTACGCCTCGGTTCCATGAGTATTTAATAGCTTGATCTGCGAAAACCTCTTTGTTTAAATCTGCTTTTAACGGCTTAGCCTCCAAATAAAACTTAGGACGGCCGTTCAAATAAAAACCATAATCAACTCTGCCGGACGATTTAATGCTTTCTTCAGCCGACACTTCTTCCTTATCAAAAACGCTCCAACCCAATGCCTCAAAAAGCGGGAGAATAAAATCTTTTTTTGTTTCTTCTTCTGTGTAAGACCTTAAGCGCCCTGCGTTTTTTACTTTTTCGTACTTATCAATTAAGTTCTTTATTTTTTCTTTAGCTTCGCTTTGAGACATATTACTTCTATACTACACTCCCCTCATCGGCATAACCAGATAGAGATAAGACGCATCGCCTTTGCCTTTTATGAGCAGGGGGGACTGATCGCTATTGATATTAAATTCCACGTATTCATTATTTATTTGGGAAATTCCGTCCAATAAATATTTCCAGTTAAATTTCGCCGCGATGTTTTCGCCCTGTGCTGAAGCGGGCACGATTGAGGAATGTTCGCCAACGTCCGAATGGGAAGTGTTCAATAAAATCGCTTTTTTCGCCGGATTGAAAGCGAGTGAAAGTTCGTTTAATTTTCCGACGAACACCCCCGCCAATTTTATGTGCGATAAAATATCCGATTTTTTAACCACGGCGGTGGCGTTAAATTTTTTCGGTATGATTTGTTCGTAATCCGGAAACTTGCCGTCCGTGAGCCGGGATATAAATTTATAATTTGGCCCGGAAAATATAATTTGGTTCTTGTTCACCCCAATTTCAATATCTTCATCATTTTCCAGAAGCCTTAAAATTTCGCCGACGGCCCTCTGGGGAACAAGAAAGGAGAGCATTTTTTCAGCGCGCAGTTTTTTTAAAACAATATTTTTTTCCGCGAGCCTAAAGGAGTCCGTGGCGGCTATTTTTATAGTGTTTTTAAAAACACTGAAAAATATACTTGCCAATTCCGGCTTTATATCCGATAAACTGGAAGCGATAGCCACGGAAGACAGCCCCTGCTTTAATTCCGGGGATGTTAGCGCGAACTCCTCCTGGGATTCTGGTTTGGGAAAAATAGGAAAATCCTCCGAAGAATAGCCGCGGATAGTTGTTTCTATCTCGCTGGTTTTTATAAATAGGTTGTTTTTTTGGGTTTGGAGAATTATCTGCTCATCTCCAATATTCGCCAAAAAGGCGCTGATGGTTTTAGCCGGAACAGCGAGGATGCCTGTTTCTTGGATTTTTCCAGACACAGAAACTTCCACCGCCGTTTCTAAATTGGTCGCCCTGATTTTTATCCCTTCTTTGTTCGCTTCTAAAAGTATGGAATTTAAAATAGGTAATGTTTGGTTTTTTGACGTGTTTCTTTCCGCGATTACCACCGCGTCTTTTAAGTTCTTATTTAAACATTGGATCTTCATAAAATTTATTATAATTAAATATTGTGGATATGTGAATTTTCTAAAAACTGTTTTATTTTAAGGATTTTTATAATTAAGTTTTTAAATAACCTGTGGATATAAACCGCGTAAATATTTTTAATTTTTTAATGCACATTTTATTTCTGTAAATTTTGGTATTTATTTCTAATTGATTTTAATTCATCTTCAAGTTTAGCGTCACTTTTTAATTCCCGCAAGATTTTTTCATAGGCGTGGATTGCCGTGGTGTGGTCCATTCCGCCGAATTTCTGGCCGATAAACGGATAAGAGCCTTTTAAATCCTCACGGATCAGATACATGGCCACCTGCCTTGGCTTTACCACCTCGGTCTTTCTAGTGTGTTCGTATATGGCTTTTTCCTGAATATCGTAGAATTCTGCCACTGTTTTTATTATCTGCGTGGGCGTTACGGCGTTTTTTGGCTTAATATTCTTGCTTAAAATAATCTTTACCTCGTCTTGAGTGAGCACGCGATTTTGGTATTTGGACTGGATGTTTATAGTGTTTAACGCCCCTTCCAGCTCGCGTATATTTTTATGAATAAGCAAAGCCATAAGTTCAATAGTGGTTTCAGGCAAATCAATTTTTTTCTCCAATATTTTGGCTTTTAATATGGCTAGGCGCGATTCGTATTCCGGCTCCGAAATATCTATAATCACCCCGGCCTCCATCCGCGACTGCAGCCGTTCGCCGATATCGGAAATGGATTTTGGCGAGCGGTCGGAGGAAAACACAACCTGCTTGCCGGCTTCATACAAAGCGTTAAAAGTATAGAAAAATTCTTCCTGGGTTTTTGTTTTCCCCGCGAAAAATTGGACGTCGTCCACAATCAACAAATCAAACTCCCTGTATTTTTCCTTGAAATTATGGACATAATTATTTTGCAGGGAGCTGACAAGCTCGTTGCTGAATTTTTCCGAAGTTATATAGTTCACTTTTTTTCCGGGATTTTCTTTACACACGGCGTTGCCGATGGCCTGCAGGAGATGGGTCTTACCCAAGCCAACTCCGCCGTAGATAAATAACGGGTTATAAACCCTGCCCAAATTTTTAATTACAGCCTGTGCCGCCGCGTGGGCCAGTTCGTTGAATGAGCCGACGATAAAAGTATCAAGCGTGTATTTAGGATTAAGGTTGGTTCTCGGGTCCACATAAAAATCTTTAAATTCAAGCTGTTCTTCCTGGAGCGGCGGGGGCTCTTTTTTAAATTTAATTTTAGCCGCTGCCGTTGTTGACGGGGTGGCTATGGAATAATTGATGGCGCGGATTTCCGGAGCCTGTGTCCTTAAGGATTTCAAAATAAACTTGTGAAATTTGTTCTCCAGCCATTCTTTGGAAAAGCCGTTGGGTACTCCGACTGTGACTGTGCCCTCCGCGAAATTAAGGATTCTGGTGTCTTTAAACCAGGTTACGAAATTTGCCCGCGACACGGCAAGCTCTATTTCAGTCAGCGCCCGGCTCCATAATTCTTCGTTGGTCATCGTTTTACTATAAAACTATTGTTTTACTTTGCATCATAAAAGATGTTAATAGATTGTGGATGAGTTGTGAATATTGCAAAAAACAGGAATTGTTGTAAAATTAAAAAATTATGTCAGTCACTTATCAGCCCAAAAAAAGAAAAAGAGCCAAGAAGCACGGATTTTTAAAGAGAATGCGCTCAAAAACAGGCAAAAACGTGCTGGCCAGAAGGCGCCAAAAAGGCAGATACCGCCTGGCGGTTTAATGTGCTATGCTGAAAAAAGCGTTAAGGTTGGGCCGTGCGGATTTGGCAAAAATTTTTAGGTCAAAAACGCGGAGTTTCCGCGGAAAAATCGTTTCGGTAAAAGTTTTTCGCAATGGGAAATTTATAAACCGCTTTGCCTTTATAGTTTCCGGGCCTAAAAATCGCGGCGCGGCTTTAAGAAATCTTGCCAGAAGGCGCATGGCCGAAGCCGCGAAAAGTTTTTTAAAGACAATTCCCGCTGGCCGGGATGTTGTTTTTTTTATTAAATTATCGGAAAGAAAATCCCCATCTTTTACGGAGATTAGAGAAGATATAAAATATGTCCTGGCTCAAAATATTTTTTAACATATTTTTTTACAAGCCGATTTTAAACGCGCTTATCTTTTTAACCGCGGTGCTTCCGGGGCACGATTTGGGTTTGGCGGTTATTTTGCTCACCGTGATAATAAGGGCGCTGATGTTTCCGATGACGCATAAAATGCTCAAAACTCAAAACGCGATGAAAATTATTGAGCCGGAAGTCAAAAAAATCTACGCGGACAAAAAAAACAAAGAAGACCAGGCCAAAGCTTTGATGGAGCTTTACAAAAAACACGGCATAAATCCGCTTTCCGGATTTGGCATGCTGCTAATCCAGCTCCCGATACTTTTTGCCATGTACCAGGTTTTTTTGTATGGGCTTCCTTTTCCGGCCGGCGATGTTTATTCTTTTTTAAAAATACCGGAAAATATAAATACAATGTTTTTAGGTTTTATTTCTTTAACCAGCGCGAATGTTGGATTAGCCGCTTTAGCGGCGCTTTCACAATTTTGGCAGGCAAAACTGGCTATGCCTGCCTCGCCGGCAGGCGGGCCGCCCAAATCCGCATCTCCCGCCAAAGGTGACCTGCCCGACCGGCAGGCGGGTATGGCGCAGGCGATGCAATGGCAGATGCTTTACATTTTCCCATTTATTATTTTTATTTTGGGCTTTAAACTGCCGGCCGCGGTTTCTCTATATTGGACAGCCATGAATGTTTTTGCTATAGTGCACGAAGCGCGCGTTCGCAAAAAAGCGAAGGAGGCGCTTTCACATGCAGGAGGATAAAAAACCGCAAATAGAATTTGTTGAAAGCTCCATTAAAACTCTGCTTCGCCGGATGGGATTTTCTTTTTCCTTGGAATTTCAAGAAGGCGGCGAGGACAGCTGGTTTATTATCAAAGCCCAGGACGCTCCGCTTTTGATAGGCGACAACGGCAAGCATCTAAGCGCGCTTTCACATGTTATAAAAAGAATTTACGAGCAGAAATTTCCGGAAATAAAATTCCAGTTTTTAATAGACATCAACGATTACAATAAAAAAAAGATTGAGGAAATAAAAGACGCGGCGCGCATGCACGCCCAGCGCGTCCGCTATTTTAAAAAACCGATGGAGATGCGTCCGATGAACGCCTACGAACGCAGAATCGTGCATTATGTTCTGCAGGAATATCCGGACATCGCGACCGAATCAACCGGCCAGGGTTTGGAACGGCGAGTTGTCATCAAACCGCTTGATTTGGCGTAAAAAAACGGCGCCCGATTAATCATGGAGCGCCGAGGAAAAGGGGGTAAATAATGTATAAAATAAGGCCCACTACAGTGCCTAGTACAGTTAATGTCGCGAAGCCGACTATGACATTGAAATGCAAAGCGATAAAATTTCCCATTTTCCCCTCCAATTGATTTGTTGATTTCTTTCCTAACTATACTCCTTTGTATAAATTTGTCAAATTCTAACAACTAAGGCTTCAATTTTAAGCTCCAAAGATTGCCGGAGGTTTTGTCGCGGAAAAGGAGGGAAGAATCGTCTAAAAGCAGTTTTGGCTGGGTAATGTCTGTGGGAGTCGGGACAAAAACAGAATTTTGGCCGGTCGCGGTGTCCAGCGAAACAAAATTATCTTGGAAACTTACTTTTCCCTGCCACCATGCGTCGGGCTGCTTTTCGGTAATCCGGCCTGCGCTTAATCGGGGGACTCCGCAGTAAGCGATATTTTTTAAGGTATTTAAAAACGCGCATTTTTCAGCGATGGTTTTTACTGAAAATTCTTTTTCCGCGCCGGTTTTTATGTCCAAAAATTTAATGTTCAATATATTGCCGTCCGCGTCGCTTCTGGAATAAAGCACTCCCGAGCCGTCTTTATTCCAAATGGCGTCCAAGCCCAGCCCTTCGGCGATTTTTGAAAATGCCCCGCTTCCTATATTAACCGCGTATAAAAATCCGCGCACGGCGTAGGATGATTTTGTTTTTAAAGCGATTGTGTTCGCGGCCGGCCAGGAAATTTCCAGGCCAGGAATGTCGTTATCCAAAATTTTTCTTTGGTTTTTAAAATCAGACGTTGCCGTAAAAATATTTTGGGTGTCACCACTATCATTTATAAACGCCAGCGATTTGGAATCGGGAGAAAAAGCCACATCCGAAACGGCGTCCGGAAGAAAATTCGTTTTTGGGGTTGTGGTTGAGTAATCAATCAAAAGTTTTCTTATTTGATTATCTAAATTATAAAAAATCACGGCGCGCTTGGCGTCCGGCGCCCAGACCACGCGCAAAACCTGCGGAATGGTGAAATTGGAAATCCTTTTTTCTTCGCTCGCGCCGTCCGCGCGCCTTTCAAAAAGATGCCCAAGATTTTCAGGAATATTTTTATGGTAGCGGACTGACGTTGTGCCAACTCCAACAAGAGAAGAAATATTATCATCACTCAAGCGAATTAATGTGCCCACAGGCAAACTTTGGGCGGCTTGAGGGGTTAGAGGCAGTTCGCCGCCTGGCAAAACACTCGGTGTTTGAGGCCCGCCAACACCGAGTGTTGGGGAGGGCGCCGAAGACGGAAAAATAGTTCCTAAAAATCCCCCCCCTCCCGTTCCCTGCGTCCCGCTTTTTGACCCAAAATAAAACAAAATTCCGATGAGAATAACTATTCCCACCCCCGCGATTATTATATTTCTTTTTGTTAATAAATTTTCCATTTTATTTCGCAAGCTCCGCGCTGTGTTGGGCGACTTTCGCGTTAAATAAGTTTTGGACTCTTTCCGCGAGCTTTTTTGCTTCCGGCCCGATTACTTTTTCGGACTCACCTTTTTCAAAATCAACTCCGCGCAGTATAATCTCATTGTTTTCTTTTCCGAGCTCGTACACATGCGCTTTTTCCGGCATTAAATCAGCTGATACGCGTGCGTCTTTGGCTAATTTATCCATAGAAACAAAAGTTTTTATATCATTATCGGTTGCCTTTCTTCCGGCGGGCGATTTTTCATCGTTAATAATAACTCTATTCACAGAGCCATCCGCCGACATATCAAAAAATCTCATCTGCGCGTTTTCATTCTCTAAAATTATCCAGCGCGCCTTGCCATCATTTTCGTAACCAGCGACAATAACCTCCTTATTTTCTGAAACCCACCTGCGAGTTGCCGTTTGCCCGAATTTTCCCTCTCGCCCTTTTATTTTCAAGCTCTCGGCGATTTTTAAAACATCTTCTTTTATTTTTTCAATTCCCCTTTCCGTATCGCTGATTTTTGTTCCTTCCGGGCGAGTTTCTTTTTCTTGGGCGGAGGTAATCCCCGGAGCGGCGAACGCCAAAAGCGCCGCGAACGCCACCGCGTTTTTCATATCTCTAAACGTTTGCCAAAGAGACCCCTTCTCTTTCTCCGGCGATTCACTTGGTTGAAAAGATTCTTTCATAAATTTATTGTATTTTATATTGTGGATAAGTCTATTGACAAGGTTTTTGCGGGTGATATAATGGCAGTACACATTGGCTTCGGCCTCCGAGAACCCCGCTTAGGCGGGGTTCGTTTTTTTCATTAAATTCTTAATAAAATCTATAACGATAGCAAAGTCTTTAGCCGGCGATTCGTTTGGCTGTAAAAATTCTTTCATATTTTTTTATTAGATTTCTTTATAGTTAATAAATTTTCCATGATTTGTCTATTTATTTTATGACACAAATAGCTGTTGCATTCGGACAAGCATTTCCTAATGGTGTTGCAACCTGACAAGATGCTTGTGAACAACTCGATTGTTCTATTTCTTGATGAAGAGTACAGTTCGGGGGTTGATTCCCAGCATCTAAGATACAATAAGTTTTTTGGCCTGGCGGTGCCGTTGTAACCGTACATTCCGAAGCGTTTGTACAAGAATTTCCGGTGCCGATTACTGAACATTGGCCGGTAACGGTGCAATGCGCTTGCGATGGCAATACGATTGGAGAAGTATTTATTGGATTTGTGCTTGCAACGCATTCTGCTTGAGTTCCTGTGGTTTGCGCTGCTTGAACGCATTGCTGTTGGCATTGCGCATTAAGCTGATCTATTGTTTTACTGCTGTCACCAAATGTTCTTACTCCGCGCCTATTAATTGCGGGATTATATGTAAAACACGTTACCGTTCCTCCGGGCCTCGTTGAAAGCTGTACTTGTTTTTCTTGGTCTGTCCACGGCGGTCCTGTTTGTTGTTGTGTTTGGTCTTGCGTCGGCAAAATTAATTCAGGGATTGTTAAATGCAAATTTACCAAGGCTGGATTTATTGTCCAAAGAATCAGCCAGGATGCGAGCGCGAGCAAAAGCCCCAAAATCGCTTGGGTGATGCGGTCTTTGGCGTCAGCTTTGGAGTCAATCGCTTCCGTGACGGCGTATTCTATTCCTCCGATAACAATTTCCACCACCGCGAGCACCGCCGCCAAGCCCAAAATAAAAGGAATAATTCCAGCAATGTAATTCGGGAAAGTATCAACAGTCTGTCCCACGCCCGGAAGCGGCTGGAGCAAATTATACGCCAAAGCCGTGCCGGCAAGGGAGAATAAAAATATCGGCATTAAAATTTTCTTTTTCATTTTGTGGCGTAAATATTTATTAATGCTTCGGCTTGCTGGAAAAGCGTTTTGCGGTCTTCAATTTTTAAATTAAAAGCAGTTTGCGAGTCGGTATTTGCCGGAGCGGCAAGTTCCAGAAGCAGCGGATTTTTTGCGTTTGGTTCGGCTGCCACTCCGCCGGCACTCCAGTTAAATTTTGCGCGCGCCAAAGACGCCAAATCAAAATAAAAGGGCTCCGCCAATATTGAAAACGAATCTCCCGCCCTGCCCGAAAAAGAATTCAGCGCCGCGGGCTTCAATCCGGTAAGCGAATTTGTTTCGTAAAATAAAATTTCCGGCTCATAAGTTTTAATTGAGATATGTTTTTGCAAAATGGCGCTTCTGTCCAAAGAGCTTACTTTAAGCATAACATCGTATTCTGATCCGCTGACATCGGCCAGTTGCACCGCAAGCGCATTTTTTCCTTCCCCGGATTTATCCGGCAGTGGCTGGTTGTCTATGCTCCACTCATAAATTAAGTTATTAGAGTTGAGCCGATTTTGGGCTTTGAAAATATGAGGGACAGCAAAAATTTCTAATAAACTCCCCGGCGTAGGCAAAGCGGCTCCTTTGTAAAAACTAGGCGTATAAGTGAGCGGGATGAGAATAAAATCTATATCGCCGATTGAGACGACGGTTTGGGTTTCAAAAACATCTCCTTCGGCGGAAGTTGCCACTACTCGTATTGTCATATTGGCGCCCAAAGTGCCTGCCGTGAATGCTTCTTTTACTATACCGCGTCCGGAAACAATTTCTTTGCCGTTTAAAAACCATCTAAAATTTGCCCGGACCGGCTCAAAGACAAACGTTTTTACTTCAGCCGTAAATTTACTGCCGGCTCGCGGCGATTCCGGACTTAAGGTTAGAGTAAGATCGGTTGGCGAAGAAAGTAATAGGGCATGTGAGCGCGATGCTAAAACTAGAAACAAAATGATTATTAAATTTTTATAAATTTTATTTATCATTCTTTTTTTCTAAAATCTCGCCGCTGTATTCAATAATTACCGTCCCTAAAGCAAAAGCTGTCCACCCGGGAAGTGAATCTAAAATCGGCAGAAGTTCAAACCCAAATGCTGAAGCAAGAAATATTAATCTCTGAAGGTCTTTATCTTTTTTAATACTTCCGGAAATGCCCAAACTTTTTAGCCAGACGAAGAAAATCATCCAGGCAAATATGCTTACTATCAAGTTTAACACAACACCCGCGTATGGTATGGATATTAAAAGAACCTGGAGACCGTCAATTCCCAAAGCTACCAGAATAAATAAAGTAGCTGTAATCGCGCTCATTTTGGCGACTGCTGCTTTAGCGGATGCGGCCGGCGCCGCGGCTTGGTCCGCGTTGCGGGCCTGCTGGAGATTCGCGTAATTTGTCGCTGTTTCGTCCATAAATTATGTTTGTTGCTTAAAATCCTCTTTCGCCTTTTTAATCGCCAAAAGCTGGGCGGGGTCGGATGTGATTAATTGGTCTTCGGTGTAGGAAGCAAGTATTTTGATGGCGACATGTTTTAGTCCCGCGAAAAATAACCCCTCGCCGACATCGGATTCAAGAAGCAAAAATTTTTCTTCGTCTGTTAAATTGAAAGTTTGTTTTAAAAGGTCAATTGATGCCGGAGACTGGCGCAATAAAATTTGAATGGAAGAGTTCGTAATTAAAGGTTTTCCGTAGGGCGAATTTAAAAAGTCGCCGACGTCCTGGGTGATTGTGGCAAGTCCCAGATAATATTTTCTGGCGCGCTTGGCGATGCCGAAAAGAAACGACGCCCCGTCTTCATTTTTCATAATCCACCATGCCTCGTCCACCACCAGTAATCTTTTTTTAATGTTCGCGCGTATGGCGCTCCAGATATAGTGGATTATCAGATACATCGCGACCGGCCGCAATTCATCCTCCATGTCGCGGACGGAAAAAACCACGCATTTTTGGTTGATATCAACATTGGTCGGCTGGTTTATAAATCCCGCCCAGGTGCCTTTGGTAAATTTTCGCAGGCGCTGCGCCAAGGATTCGCCTCCTTCCATGTTGGCGATAACCAATTCCAAATCGGAAAGTATCGGCGGAGTGGCTTTTGAAAAATCAGAATCCGGCGTGATGTCGCGCGAAGCGTAAGTTTCGGTGATGGCGCGGTCAATGACGGAATCTTCTTCCGGCGTGAGCCCTCCAAGCATAATTCTGAAAAGACCGACCAAATTTATGATGTGCGAGCGCAAAACATCCGCTGGCGATTCATCCTCCCGCGGCATCGGCAGGTCAAAAGGATTGATATGGTGGTGCGAGGTCAAAGATATATTAAAATATCTTCCGCCCACCGCCTCGGCGAGATATTCGTATTCTTTTTCCGGGTCTATGACGATGACATCCGTTTCAAACATCAGCGAGCGCAGTATTTCCAGCTTTGTTGTGTAAGATTTTCCGGCGCCGGCTTTGGCGAAAATTACCGAGTTATAATTTTCCAAACTGAAGCGGTCAAATAAAATCAGCGAATTATTATGCGAATTGATGCCGTAAAGAATCCCCCTATTGGAAGTGAGATCAAAAGAAACAAACGGAAAGATACTGGATGCCGGAGAGGAATTCAGGTAAGTATTAACGCCGAGAGTGTCCAAGGCCTGCGGAAAAACGGAATCCAGCGCCTCTTTTTGCTGGAAAAGCGCGGGCTTGGCGTAAACCAGGCGCGATTCCAGCATGGATTTTATTTCCGTCTCCGCCTTGTCCAACTCTTCTATGGTGTTTCCGTAAACCGCGATGTAAAGGCCAAAATTAAATAATCTTTCCTGCGCCTGCTGGAGCTTGTCGCGCAAGGCCTCCAAATCCTGGAAAGCTGTGTCCAAAACAGGATCGCGCACAAGCCCTTTCTCCTGCCGGATGGAAACCTGCGACTGCACTTCGGCGACTTTCCGCTGGAGCTTTTTTAAAACCGCGGCGGTGTTCACCGGATGCACGAATATGGAAACGTCAAAAACCTTATCCAAATTTATTATTGGAGAAAACCAGTTGGATGAAAGGAATCTGGGAAGCGAAAAAATAAAAATTGTCCGCATCAGCTTCTCGCCCAATCTCATGTGGTTGGCAGTGACCTCCAAAGCGGCGGGCGCGATGACGTCTTTTAATTCCAAAACGCCGGCGCGGTAAATTTCCTCCGGAAAAACCGGCGTGATTTCCGTTTCTTTTTCTTTTTTCTTGAAGATATCTAAAAAAGCCATAAATTTATGTTAATGCCGGGGGCTTTCCTTTTTCTAATTCGCCCGGGTTGTAAAGGCTGTAAAAAAGCTCAATTAATTCCTCGGTGTTTAATGGAACCGCCCTGACGCCTGTCCGCACCAGGCCTTGAATTACACTGTCCACTCTTTGCCAGAGCTGATTTTTGTATTCGTCAAATTTATCCTGCGGCAGATTTTTATTTTCCGCGGATTTTTTTCCGAAAATTCCCAACAAACTTTTTACCCCTTCCTTCGGCGTCGTAAAAAGCGCGGGAGTGAAAGGCACGACAATATAAAAATTTTTGCTCACGATATTCGCCGCGCGGACGAAGGTGCGGATAAATTCTATATATTCCGTTATCTGAATTTTCAAAAGTTCGTTGGTTTGTTTTGCCTCGGCTTCTTTTAAAGTGTCAAGATATGGCTCAATATTTAATTTTCGCGACTCCAGAAAAAATTGCACCGTGAAATCCAAAGAGTTCAGGAAATTTTGGTACTGCATAATGACGGCGGTCTGCTCATCCGCGCTTTTTAAGGAAAAATTCAAAGAAGAAGCCATCATCACGGCGCGCAAAGAGCCGTCTTTTAAAACCATGACGCCGTCACGGATTTCTTCTATCTTTAAAATGTCTTGCGATGGTAAAGCGTTAGCCATATTTATCGTTTAATATTTTTTTGGATGTCTAAGGACCAGGATAAATCTTGTAATTTGCTTTGGGTGAGTTTGGGGGTTGTAGCCCGCTCGCGCTCCTCAACACTCGGTGTTGAATCCCCAAAAACACCGAGTGTTTTCCCGCGCGGCGGGCTCTTCTTCCACAAATATAATCTTGCCGAAGAAGCGTAATCTATGGCGCTCCCAAGAATTTTAATAAATGGCTGGCCGTTGATTTTCAAAAACGCCAGAGAACCGGCGAACGCCGCGACCGGAGCGCCAAGAATAATTACCAGCCAAAGCTGAAGATAAACGTACATTATAAAAAGAATAGCGGCGCCGCCCAAGATATAGAAAAACTGCTTGGCCGTTAAAGGCCCGAAAATTTTATCTTCTATATCTATAAATTGTGGGACTTGGTGCTGCATATTATTCTATTATCTCACGATAAGGGTCTTTTTCTTTATACTGCTGTGGCCGCGGTGATGGCGGAGCGTTTAATTCTTTATCCAGCGCGCTTTTGGCCGCGAGAGAATCTTGCGGCAACGGTTCTTTCGCGGGAGGAACAATATCGGGTTTAGAAACTATCGGCTCGGGAAATTTTTTAACGAAAATCGGCGGGATTAGAAGTGGTTCCGGGATTTCCGGTTTGGGAAGCGCTTTGGGCGGCGGGACAATATCTTCGCGTTTGGGGAGAGGTTTTTTAACCCCTAGCCCTTCCCTTCCCCCTTCGTAAGGGGGAAGGGGTTTTTCTTCAGCTCCCCCCCTTACGAAGGGGGGGGCTGGGGGGGGTGGTGTGGGCTTTTCTGCCGCCAACCCATGAATCTTCTTCAGCGACTCTCTTACCGGCTGGAAAACTTTTTGGTTGATTTCTTCCGCGATGGCGCGCGCCTTTTCTTGCGTTACACTTAATCGGCTCACCAGATTTTTTACATAATCCGAAGGCGAAGTGATTCCAAGCATTACCAAACCGGTTTCATCAACCAACTCCCCGATTTTATCAATTGCCAGCCCATTTTTTTTGCCGATTGCTAAAATCGCATCCGAAGTCGCGGATGAAAAGAGAGCTTGCTGGATATCTTCCGGCAGGTCTTTATATCGCTCCATTATTTCTATGTTTTTATTTGTTTCATCCATAATATTTATGGTTTAGGTGGTGGTTTATATTCTTCAAAATCGTTTCGTGGAGGAGGTTGCGGTGGTTGTTTCGGGCGTTCCGGCTCTAAATCTCCGAAAATTTGCGAGTAAAGCAGACGTTCCGGCTGATTCATCATTTCTTTTTGTCTTCTTCTTAAATTGGCAAGCTGTTCCCCCAATTGTATGCTTAAATTTTTAGCTTTAAATTGTTTGGCGATATTGTCAGCGGATAAATTCTTATCTTCTGCCGCCTCAATTAATATCTCTTTTAGAGCCGCGGATTTAGCCGGAGTGTCTGTCAAAGCGGCCAACTGTGCGATACTAGCGCCTTTCAGCAGAGAATTTTTGAAGTTTTTATCTCTTATAATTTTCGCGGATGTTCTTTGAGCAAGCTCTCTAGCGGTTGAGTTTTTGACTTCTACGGCTACGGCTTCAGTAAATGTAATCGTATCCTTTTCAAAATCATTGGGATTTTCATACTTAGATTCATCATAATCCAGATATTTCACTTTGGTTATGGGGTCTAGCTTTTTGGCATACTGACCGCTAAGCCCAGCTTTTTTTATACCCCCAAATAATTTTCTTTTTACCGGCTCCAGCGTAGCGGTGTCGTTTATCAAATCAATTGTGTTGTCAACCCCGCGAGAGCGGATAAATGACGCGGTCATATCGTCGGAAAGCGAGGGAAGAGCGGCTATCAAATCGGCTGAAGGTTTTTGATTAAGCATTTTAGCCGCGGCATCGTTGTATTTCTGCTGCACATCGGGAGCTAGAGTTTTTGTAAGCCCGTCAAGTTCGGTTCTTTTTGCGTCATCTCCTTCGGTATAAAGATAAGCCAGTTGTTCCGGTGAAAGAGCTTTCAATGTTTGTGTTCTCGCGTCTTTTCTGGCGTCTCCGGTTAGTTTTTCAACATAAGCGGATACGGCCGGTCCGGAAGCAGATCTAAGCGACTGACGGAATTTTTCCTGGTCTTCCAGCGACAGCCCTCCTTCGGGCCCCGGCTGGGCAGTTGTCAGTTTGGCGAATTTATTAAGAGTCGCCGGATTGCCATAC
Source organism: Candidatus Giovannonibacteria bacterium (assembly GCA_030699445.1). Classification (GTDB taxonomy): domain Bacteria; phylum Patescibacteriota; class Minisyncoccia; order UBA11713; family 2-01-FULL-45-33; genus GWA1-44-29. The sequence continues at coordinate 44,948 of JAUYMO010000023.1, read as the reverse complement.
CCCTCTTCAAGCCAAGCGGTTTTTTGATTCTCGCTCATAGCGCCAAAGTATTTTTGCGCATCCTCATCGCTTTTGCCTGCCATAAAGTTGCTCAAGTTTCCTTGAAGTTGCGCTTGGTTAATTTCATATTGCATTCTTGATTTGGCAAGACCTTTTTGTTCCGCGGAAGTAAACTGCGGCGAGGCGATAATATTGTCCGCGGTTTTGCGAAGAGGGCCTGGAAGCGTCGCCAAAAATTCTCCGCGGGTTTTTTCATCCATACCTTTCAGCATACCCACTCTCATTGGCAAAGTTCCTTTTCCAAATGACGCTCCCCAAGTACCTTTGGCCTGCGCCAAAGCGGCTTTTGCCTGGTCTTCGGCCATGTCGCGCGCGCCTCCGCGCTTAGCCAGCCATTCTTGGGCTCCGCGCGCGTAAGTTCCCAGCCAGGGCGATGCCCGCGTGACTCTGTTCGCTAAGGGTTTTAGACGCTCGCCAATCGGCGCCAAAGTATTCCTCGCTGCCACTCCTCCAACAAATCCCGTGAGCCATTTTCTCCCGCTTGTAGCCCAATTCATCGCCGTGGCGGCTCCGTAGACACCCATGCTTCGGCCCAAGATAAGCGCGGTCAACAGCATGATTATTGCCAAAAGATAAGTAAACACTAGACTGGGGTTGCTCAAAAATTCCGAGGCCGCTATGCCTTTAGTGGCATCGCCCACAAATTTTACTGCTACATATAAAAGAAACAGAAAAGACGGAAAAAAGAAAACGTGCTGGATAAAAGTGCTCCACCATTTTTTCCAATGAGTTTCAGTGTCGGGAAGTATGTAAAACAGGAAAGCCAATGGCGCTAGCACCAAAAGGAATCCCAAAATTGCAGCGCGAACGAGCAGTAAAACTCCGCCAACGAAAAATACAAATACTAAAATAGAAAGCATAATAGTATTTCCCCAAGCAGCAGTGGCTACAACGGCTGACGCCTCCGGACTTCCCGCGAAAAGCCTGCTTATAGTTCCACTCCACAACCCATTTTGCAATGCGGCTGGAGCTTGATTTTGGGTATTGTTAGGCGCGCTTCCGTTTTGAAGTATATAAGGAGTCGCTTCTTCTGGTTTCTGCAACTCAAATGTTAACTGCTGGTCTTTCGGCGGCGCATTTATATTATAAAAATTTTGCGGTCTAGTTATTTGGTTAATAGTCTCCGATATAGAAATCTTGTTTGGCCTAAGCTTATCGTAAAATTGTAAAGCTAAAATATTGCTAAAATCAATAATTACCAGGCCGATAGTTAAGCTGAAATTTATCAGCAGAGCGATGATGATAAGCTTTGGAAGCAATGCTTTGGCTTGGTAGCCTTGTATTCGGAGAATAGTAGATATTGCGATGCCTAAAATAATCAAAACGAAGAAAATGTTGGTTATGTCTCTAACAATCCCCCAGCCTATAATTATGGCGCCGAGTTTTCCTTGCACGAAGTTAATATTATAATCAACAGCAATATCAAAAAATTTACCGCCAATCCATGTAAATAGCGATACGATTTGACCGATTGCGGCTCCTAAGGCGGCGAAAGATTCTAAAGACCAAGCAAAGGCATAATCTAGCGCCGTCGTGCTTTTTTGGCTTCCGACTTGTGGCTGGGTCTGGGCGGGAGGGTTTGTGTGGCTCACTGCGAATGCCAACGGCGCCGCGATGAAATTAAACATCACGCCCAAAAGCACTATTGAGAAAATTATGGTTATGAATTTTTTATTATTTAAAATCATGGATTTACTACCGGAGGATTTAAGCAAACGGCTAAATCGTCTTCGGCTTGAGTTTTCTTTTCCAAAGCCGTGTCAAAATCGGCTTGAGCTACTTCCAGTACGCTGATTTTGCTTATATCAAAAGTCGCGTCTTGATAGGCCTGGTCAATTTCCAATACATTTTTAGCGTTTCTGATTCTGTCGCGGTCGTTTTTAATCAGCGCGACCAGGTCTTTTTGCTCTTTAACTTTCGTCTCAAGCATTTCCGCCGTTGAACTTGCAGACGCTATTTTGGAATTGGTGGTGGATATGCTGTCGTTTTTATTGATTTGGCACGCCTTGAGTTTTGTTAGAACTATAATTTCATCCTGCGTCGCAAAAAGCGCCCGCTCGGTTTTATTTAAAATAATTTCGGCTCTGGAAATTTCTGTTTCTATTTTCAAAACTTTTTCTATCGTGCCAGAAAGATTTTGAATGTCTGTTTCCGCCGCCTTGTAGGAAGATGCGACGTCCGATTCATAAACTCCGCCCGCGGAGAAAAGCATTGTGTGTATTAATTGCTGCACAGCGGCGAGCAAAACCTCGTTTAATTCATCGGCTATATTCAACTGGTCTATTTCCGAACCGAAAACTTTTTTAAGCTGGTCGTTTACGATTGCTCCGGGCGTTGTGTTTTGGCAATCTTCTTTATCAAAAGAAACTTCGCTTTCTTCTCCGGTGTCGTCGTCCGTGACCGAAAAAGTAGTCGGAGTTACGGTGCATTTTTTAAGGCTCAAAAATCCTCCTGCCGCTATTGCTTCATTGCGGCCGGAGTTTACCGCTGAAGCTTCTGCCATTTGTCTAGCATCAAGCGCGATGAAATAAGCCATATAAGGGTTATTGGCCGGCGTTTGGGTTATTTCAATCCATCTTTGCCAGCCTCCTTGCGAAAAATCATTATAAAAATTATTCAAATTTCCAACTACGCCTGAAATTGTGCATCGCAACCTTTCCTGAATCGGACTGCGGCCTACGCCAAAAGCCAGCCGAAGCTTTAGCGCGAAGGGCTCGCAAAGCGCGGTAAGTTTTAATTGCTCAAGCACTTTTCCGCCAGCTTTATCCGCAATGTTTAACAAAAATCCTTCCCAATCTCGGACAAAAAGTGGAGAGCCTCCCTGCCCACCTGTTCTGATCCATTGGACAATGGATTGAGAAATTTCGTGCACCATAAGCTTGGCTATATACCAACCGATTTTGTCTAAAGCAAACTCTTTTGTCCAGTCCAAAGTCCAATAAGAAAGGTTCACGGCAGTGTGTATGGGGTCGTGCACTATTAAGGCCTTGGCTTTCGGCGCCAAAAATGTTGGCGGAAACAACGTTAGAGTTATTAAAATCGCTATTATTATTTTTTTATTTTTCAATATCATAAAAATTTTATCTTGTGTATTTATTGAAAAAATACCCACCCTCATTTTGTAAAAAAGTTATGTTTTCACTATCTATTCTGTCTTTCATGGATATAAGAAAGTTTTTTATTCTCTCTCCTTGTGTGATATAAAGTCTAATACCTATCATTGTTCCTGCGGGATCTTTTTCTACGCCCCTCATAAATTCTACGGACTGGCGCGTGTTGTTGAGCGCGTTTATAAGTTCAAGGTGCAGTTCTTTATAAGCGGTTGGCGCCGAAACATTTTTTAAATCCGCCACCAATTTTTTATAAGCTTCAATATAAGGATCAAAAAGTTTCGTTTTTTCAAAATTATTTTCTTCCAAAATCATCCTTAAAATTATAGGTTCAGCGGTTTGAGTGCCCGCCGGTTCTTTTTCTAGAAGCGCGCCAATTTTATTTAAATATGTTTTAGCAAATTCCCCGCCGCTATTTTGGGAGATTTTTAAATTACTGAGAGAAAAAGCGTCTTTATACGCGGCTATTTCTTTTTCAATTGTTCCGGATAGGGAATTCGCTATGTCGCTTTTAGCGCTGCTTTGCAAAAGATCTCCTTCCACTCCCTTGGAAAGAAAATAATTACTTGCAAACTCTTCAGCCACGAGCTTGGTTATAGTTTTTCCTTCCTTGCTTTTTGCGTTTTCTTCAATTTTTGATTCTAAAACATCATTCCACGCGCTATTCGCCAATTTATGCCCCGCCACCATCGGGTCGCGGCCATCTTTAACTTCTGGGCCGTCAAGCGCGCCGTCGCCGTCCGTGTCGGCTTTGTTTGGGTCGGTTTTCCAGAGAATTTCCTCCCAGTCCTTCAGCCCGTCGTTGTCTGTGTCGCGGTTGGCGTTCTGGTAAGCCGCCAAAAAGGAAGTGGCGGCGGCTTGTGAAGGGCTTTTTAGTGTTTCAGGGGCGCTATTCCACACCATCGAAACAAACCAACCCGTGAATAAAATAACAAGGGCAGCGGAAACAAGGGCTATGAAATTTTTTGAAGGTAAATAGCCCATTTCTTCCACTTAATTGTATCACTTTTACGGCACAATTAGGGTGTGAATATGAACCCAGTCTTTAAAGCTAAGTTCTTCCGGGCGCTTATTTCCATATTCTTCTAAATTATTAAGGTTGAACCTCGAAAGAGAATGCCGGAGCATTTTGCGTTTTTGCTGGAAGGCGATTTTAGCAACGGCAAGAATTTTTTCAACATCGCCCCCTTTCCCCTTACGAAGGGGAAAGGGGGTTTGGGGGTAAGGGGTTAGCTTAATTATTGCCGAATCAACTTTTGGCGGAGGCGAGAAAAAATTTTTTGAAACGCGCCGTATAATTTCCGCTTTAGCGTAAGCTTTTACGGAAAGAGAAAGCAAAGATTCCTTTCCGTCGCGCGCCAAAATTCTTTCGGCGACTTCTTTTTGAACCATAAGCACCATCAGCTTTGACCTAAACCTGGTTTGGGACAAGAATAGGCGCAGAAAACGCGAGGTTATATAGTATGGAAGATTGGCGACAATTTTATAATGTTTTATCCCCTCCTTTACAAGGAGGGGCAAGGGGAGGTATTTAATTTTTAAAATATCTCCTTCAATAATTTCAACATTTTTATAATTTTTGAATTTCTCGCGCAAAACAGGAATTAAATCCCTGTCTTTTTCTATCGCGATTACTTTTCCGGCGCGCTCCGCCAAAATTTCCGTAAGCGAGCCCAAGCCCGGGCCGACTTCCAAAACAATATCTTTCTTAGAAATTTCCGCCGCGCGCGCCATCTCCTCCAAGATTTTTTTATTTTTTAGAAAATGCTGGCCCAAAAACTTTTTTTGCTTATTCAACATAAATATTTTCTTCTATTTCTTCGCCCTCCCGTTTATTTAAATAAACCAGCAAATGCTCGGGGATTTCTTTTAAAAATCTGGAAGGCATATTCGCCGCGCGCTCGCCGAAAAGAGTCCGGCGCCCGGCCGCGGTCAGATAGAGATGAGTTTTGGCGCGGGTTATGGCCACGTAATAAAGCCGGCGCTCTTCTTCCAAATCCTCCGGTTCAAATGAAAGCGTGTGCGGGGAAAGCCCCTCTTCCAAGCCAACCACAAAAACAGCTTCAAATTCAAGCCCTTTGGCTGAATGCATGGTCATTAAACTCACGCGGTCCTCAATTTTATCGTAATTATCATCTATGGCAAAAAGAGAAATATGCTCCAAAAATTCATCCAAATTTTCTATTTTTTGGGCGAGACCCAGAAGCTCTTCCACATTTTGCCATCTTTCTTTTCCCTTCTCCGTTCCGTCATCAATATAGTCTCTATATTCTATTTTACTAATAATTTTTTTTAGGAGTTCTTGCGCGTTTATATTGTCAGTATCGTTACGTAAATTTTCTATAAGCGCGTCAAAATCTATTTTCTTTTTTTTGCGCGGCGGGACATTCGCGATTCTATTGTAGCTCAATCCGTTCTCCGGATTTCTAATAAGCCTTAGATACGCTATTAAATCTTTTATTTCGCGCCTTTCGTAAAAACGCACTCCGCCGGTAATTTTATAAGGAATATTTTTCGCCAAAAAAACTTCTTCCATGGCGCGCGATTGGGCGTTGGTGCGGTAAAGAACCGCCATTTCGCTCAATTTTATTTTTGTTTTCAGGAATTTTATTTCGCTGGCGACCATTTCCGCTTCCTTTTTTTCGTCTTCCGCGAAAAAAATCCGGATTTGGTTTTCGCCGGTTCTTTTTGTCCATAGATTTTTTGGTATGCGGAATTTATTATGCGTTATAACGGCGTTTGCCGCTTCCAAAATAATATCGGTGGAGCGGTAATTTTCTTCCAGAAAAACAACTTTGGCGTCCGGATAATCTTTTTGGAAATTCAAAACATTTTTAAAATCCGCTCCCCGCCAGCTGTAGATTGCCTGGTCAATGTCGCCCACCGCCAAAATATTGCGGCTACTTTCCGCAAGCATTTTTGACAAAACATATTGCGCTTCGTTTGTATCCTGGTATTCGTCTATATGGATGTAGCGCCAGCGCTCCTGATATTTTTTCAGCGCCTCGGCATCTTTTTTAAAAAGCAAAACCGGCTTTAAAAGCAAATCGTCAAAATCCAGCAAATTCTGCGCTTTGGTTTTTTCTTCATAAAGCCGCCAGACTCTCCCCAGTATTTTTCCAAATGCGCTTTCCTCAATAAACTCATCCGCCGTCATCATCTGATTTTTCAAGCGGGAAATATTATTTCTGATTCTGGACGGGTCAAATTGCTTCGGGTCAATTTTTAACTCCAAAAGGCATTCTTTTATGAGTTTTAGGGCGTCATCTTCGTCTAAAATAGTAAAATTTTTGGCAATGCCTAGCCCTTTCAGGTTTTCGCGGATAATTAAAAGCCCCAAAGCGTGAAAAGTGCCGATGAATGGGCCGGAACGCGCCACGCGGCTTTTCATCTCCCCCGCGGCTTTATTTGTGAAAGTAACTGCCAAAATTGATTCGGGTGGAACATCTTTTTCAATTAAATATTTAATCCGCTCGGTGATGACCTTGGTTTTTCCCGCTCCGGCGCCCGCCACAACCAAAACCGGCCCTTCTGTGGCCTCCACCGCCTCTTTTTGTTTGGAATTTAACAACGCTAAATCTAGCATGAGCGTATGATAGCAATTTTACCCCGCTTAGCGGGGCTGTGGACATCTTTTTGACCCGGATTGATTGGGGGCGCCCAAAATGCTAGTATTAACCTAATGGTCGGATAGGGAGCATTGAAGCCCAAATTTGGCTTGAAATAAGGGTTTTTCCGCCAAAGGCGGACAGGTTTGCTAGGCGAGGCCTATTAATTAGCTTTTAAACTTTTAGACAATTTTAAATAAGGCACATCTTAAAGGCTTATTTTTGCCCGCCTCGGGCGTCTTTTTGGCGCTATTTTTGGCATTTGCCCCGGCCGCGCGCGCCGGCTTTTTCTCGTTTTTAGGTAATTTATTCGGCAGCGGCCAGAGCAACGCCTCCTCTTATAACTCTCAAAACCTTCCGCTTCTGAAAGCCCCAAGCGCCGCTGACCCCAAAGCGGCTACCGGCGGCGCGGTTATGAATATCGTGGAAGATTCCTCTCTTTTTCCGGTAATCGGCCCTATGGGGAGTTTGGCAGATTTTGAAACCTATAAGCTTGACCAAATTACTACATATACTGTTCAGCCGGAAGACAACCTTTCAAAAATTGCCAAAATGTTCAATAGAAGCGTTTCAGATATTTACTGGGCTAATAACTTAAAAAACGGCGATCTGGTAAAAGCCGGCGATACGCTGATAATTTTCCCGATAAGCGGTTTTCCGTACACTGTGAAAAAAGAAGACACCGCGCAATCACTTGCTAAAAAATTCAAAAGCGACGCGCAGGAAATTATTAATGCTAATTCCGAATTCAATCTGCCCGCGAATGGGCCTTTGGAAGAAGGGATAACCATCATTATTCCGGACATTGAGATTGAGGTGCCGCAATACGCGCCCGTGCGGGGATCCGGCAGTCCGTCGTTGCCGGGGTATTTTATGCGCCCGATTGTAGGAGGACGAAACTCGCGCGCGACGGCTTCAAACCCGCATGGGTATCATGGATATAATAATAGCGGTGTGGATTTGGCGGCTAGTTGTTTAACTCCGGTTTACGCGTCGGCAGGCGGCACGGTGATTGTCGCCAGAAACCAGGGCTGGAACGGAGGATACGGAAAATATGTGGTAATTGCTCACTCCAATGGCACGCAGACCGTTTACGCCCACCTTTCTTATGTGATTGTTAAAGTTGGAGACCATGTGGAGCAAGGCCAGCAAATCGGGAGTATAGGCTCTACCGGCAATTCATCCGGCTGCCATGTGCACTTTGAAATCCGCGGCGCCGCGCAAATCTATTAGCTATTGACTTTTTTAGCCCCCGGGTGTATAATGGTAGGCAGAGTAAGCTGGCGAATAACTCGCTGGTGACAATACAATTATGGAGGTGAAAGATGTTTAGCTACAAGTGGACCCGCTGGGTCTTGTTCGTTTTGAGCTCTTGGCTCGTTCTCGTAATCGGGAACTCGGTGGAACCGAGTCTTGATAAGGACGCTTTTGTGTTCGCGCTTCTACTTCCTTGGTATGGCCCGCGCGAACTCGGCTATCTCATCTTAAATATGGGAATAGTGGTATTTCTCGCAGGTCTCGGCGCCGTGCTCTACAACGGCGTGCGCTACCAGGAAAAGAGTTCTATTGCCAGCCGTTTTCTTTGGACCGCACTCTGCTCTGGACTCGTGTATTTGTGCGCTGTCGCGCCCTCGGAGTATCTTTTCATTGATGGCAGGTCAAAAGATTTATTCGGCGTATTCGTGAGCCATATCGAGGACCAGATGAGCGATAAGTATGCGGTCATGGCGGCTATCGTCTTTGGCATCAGCGTGGCACTACTCGGGTTTTTGGTAGAGCATCTGTTTTACACTCTGCCGAAGATGGGTAGTGAAAACAATGCCATCGTTGCTCCCGAGAAAGCCGAAAGAGCAGCAAGCGACCACAAGGAAACGCCAGGGCTTAAACGGTCAGCCGCGACTGTGAGCTGAACCCTTCCAATTCTTTTTCCCCTCCGAATTTTAAGCGCGTAAGGAGACATCCATCCCTGCGCGCTTTATTTTTTTGTTGAAAGGTGTATAGTAGTAAAAGAAAAAAACACGAAAGGAGACGCGGATGGTTAAAAGATATCTTATTTGGGCGTTCGTTATTTTTGTTGCTGGTATGCTGACAGGCTTTATTCCAAAGCTAGTTCATCAAGCCCGACTTAATAATGCGTTAAAAGAATATAAACAAGCTTTTTCGGAAAGAGTTGACCTCGGTATCAGCCATAAGGAGGAGTTAATAGAGCTTGCGATTAAAGCGAGGCAAGCAACGCTGGCTGAAAATACCCAGATTAAGCAGCGGCTTTCTAAAATAATAGACGAAAACGAAGCCGCGGATGAAAAGCTGGCTAGGACCAAGCAAAAATTCTGTGATTTGGCTGGCGAAAAAAACCCGCTGTGCCAAGAAGAGCAAGAAGCCGCGCCTAAAGGGTTTATCTAAATTAGCGACTTCGGCCTATACTGGAGCGCCTCTAGCAGGTGCTCTTTTTTTATGTTTCGCTCTAAAAACACCTTATAAACAAGGACTTTTAGTTTTAAAAAAACTTATCCACACACTTGCTATTGTTTTTTTTATTGCGCATGATACAATTAGAACATGGAGTTTCAATTCAACAAATTTACAGAAATAGGAGCTAGATTTTCTTATACTATTAGCCTTAATAAGGCTGGTGGATTTTCTTTTAATGCCGGATTTTATAGGAAGGAGTCTTTGTCTCAATACTCATTTGTTACTATATTTTACGATAAGGAAAAAAAGGCCGTTGGTTTTTCTTTTGGAAAAGACAGGAAGGAGGGCGCCTTTAAGATAACGCACAGCGGTAGCAAAACAGCTTCTGTTGCTCCACACTCATTTATTCGGGCTTACGGAATTGATCCAGTAAAATTTGCGGGGAAATATACTCCTGAAAAATTAACTGATAATCAGCACGGGAAAATTATTTATATAAAACTTTCTGAAAAGAACCTTGAAAATAATACGCCGAGTGAATAGAAAATAAATAAAAAATGTCTCGGAAGTTCGAGCTCAGAAGGGGATGCTTTAAGGGATTCCACGCCCAAGAAGTTACAAGATTTAGGATTCGTCAAACATTATAGGCCTCCAAAACCTAAATGTGATTCAAAAACCTTTATCCCCTTCTGTGCCCGCATTTATTAGGCACTTAATTATTATAACAATTTGTAGCCGTTATCGTGTGTGGATAAATTCATAGCATAGCTATACATTTATATCAACTGTTTCGGCCTATACTGGAGCGCCTCAAGGAGGTGCTCTTTTTTTATGTTTTCAAAATCTTTTCTAATATTGTGGACATTTTATAAGCCTATGCTACCATAAGTTCATGGAATTCGGGAAGATTCATGTCATATCGAATATTTCTCGGGACATTGCGCAAGTTTTATTTGCTTCAATTGTCATAGGCCCTTTAGTGGCTGGCACAGCTAATTTATTCTCGCTTTCTATGGGGTTGGTTCTATCCTTAATTTCTTGGTATTTTAGCATAGCCCTCATTAAAAATTAGTTTCATTATTAATAATATGGACATTATGGTTCAATCTTACATACTTGCCGCGCTGGTAATCATTGCCTTAGCTTTGGTGGTGATTGCGACAAAAAAAACAAGATAATTTCTTTTGTTTTATACCAATTGTTTCGGGCGGTATTGTAAAGCTTCCAGCAAATGTTCTTTTTTTATTTCTTTTGTGTTTTCCAGATCGGCGATGGTGCGGGCGAGTTTGATGACGCGGTGGTAAGAACGCGGAGATAAATCCAGCCGAGCGGCGGCTTGCTGTAAAATTGATTTTGATTCGTCGTCCAAAACGCAATATTTTTTAATATCTCGAACGGACATTTCAGAGTTGGTCATAATTTTGCTTCCGGCAAATCTTTTTTTCTGGGTTTCCCGCGCATACTCAACGCGCTTGCGTATTTCATCCGACTTTTCTCTTCTGGTTCCCGGCGGGTCGTCTTCCAATTTTTTATGTTCAATGCCGTAAACACCCAGCCACAAATCAATCCGGTCAACAATCGGCCCGGAAATTTTTCTTTGATAACGATTGATGGCCGAGGTTGGGCAGATGCAGGTTTTATTGGAACCCAAATTTCCGCAAGGGCATGGGTTCATCGCCAAAATCAGCATAATTTGCGCCGGGAAAGTCAGGGTGGCTTTAGCGCGGGCAACTGTTACCACTTTATCTTCCAGTGGCTGGCGCAAAACTTCAATCACCCGCCTTTCAAATTCCGCGAACTCGTCTAAAAATAAAACTCCCCTGTGGGCCAAAGTTATTTCTCCGGGCTTTGGATAACTGCCTCCGCCGACTAACGAAATGTAAGAAGACGTATGATGCGGATTTCTAAAAGGGCGCTCTCTGATTAAAGTTTCATTTTCTTTCAAAGCGCCCGATATGGAATGTATTTTTGTGACCTCCAGCGCTTCGTCGCGGGAAAGCGGAGGTAAAATTGTGGAAAACGCCCGCGCCAGCATGGTTTTTCCCGTGCCCGGCGGGCCTATCATAAGAGCGTTATGCGAGCCCGCCGCCGCGATTTCTAACCCCCTTTTTGCGGATTCCTGCCCGCGGATGTCGGAAAAATCCGTCGTGAAAGAAAATTCTGATTTTATAAATTTTGTCGGCGGGAATTCTTTTATTAAAACTTTATTTTCCAGATGGTTTAAAATTTCCTCCAGAGAAGCGGCTTCAAAAACTTTTATGCCCTCAATTAAAGACGCTTCGGCGCCGTTTCCCGCGGGCAAAAATATTTCGGAAAATCCTTTCTTTTTGGCGGTTTCGGCAAGGGCCAAAGAGCCCTTTATTGGGCGAAGGGCGCCATCTAAAGCGAGCTCGCCCAGAAAAATTTTATTTTTTGTTTCAAAATTTGCTTGTTTGGAGGCCAAAAGGTAGGAAAGCGCTATGGGCAAATCAAAAGCCGGCCCTTCCTTTTTTAAATCCGCCGGAGCCAGAGAAATCGTGACTCGCTGGTTTTTTTGGTTAGGCGGCTTGGCCCCGAGGCTTTTTATCGCCGCGGAGACTCTTTCTTTGGATTCGGCGATTGCCTTATCCGCGAGCCCCACAATCGCGAAACTAAAAAGTCCGCGCGAGAGATCAATTTCCACGTCAATAATTTTTCCCTCCAAACCAACAACTTCCGCCGAATGGAGTTTTACTGCCATTCTTTGTAAACCTTACCTGCTTTTTTAATTGATGGTTGTAGGGTCTGCGCGCCTTCATCCCAAGAGGCAGGGCAGACGTGGCCGGGATTTTTGCGGACGAAGTTTAGAGCTTTTAATTTCCTCAAAATTTCGGACGCATTTCTGCCGATTGCGTCCGCCACAATCTCAACGGCGCGCAAAATACCGTCCGGGTCAATTATAAAAACCGCGCGCTGGGCCATGCCGTTATTTTCGTCATAAATTCCAAGTTCTCTTGAAAATTTTCCGTTATGGTCAGCCGCCAACGGATATTTTAAGCCCTTCAAAAGTTCTTCCGTTTCAATCCAGGCCTTGTGCGTGAAAACTGTGTCGGTTGAGACGCCGACGAGCTCCGCTTTTTCTTTCGCGAAATCTTCATGCCGCTTGTTTAAATCCAAAAGTTCCGTGGGGCAGACAAATGTAAAATCCGCAGGATAAAAAAATAATACTAACCAGGCCTCTTCGAAGTCTTTCAAGGTAATTTTACCCACTTCATCCTTTTTCGGATTATATGTCTCCAAAGAAAAATGCGGAAATTTTTGGTCTATTTGAAACATATTATTTGGCGTGTTTTACGCAAGTAATCGCCGCTGGGTTGGCGCGCAATCTTGCTTCGTCAATTAACTCGCCACCGACGGCGCAGACGCCGTATTTTCCCTGGCGCATTTTCTCAAGCACTTCATTAATATCCCGCAAGCGGGATTCCAAATTATATTCCACGCTTGCCGCGTTTTCCAATTCTTCTTCAACGTCCGCGACCTCTTCTTTGGCGGCAGGCATAACATTCATATCTGGCTGGCTCACGGTCCAATCCTCCGGCGCGTCCGGATTCCTATGCGCGATTGTTGATAACTCCCCCTCCAACCGCGTTTTTTCTTCCTCCAATTGTTTTCTAAAATAATCTAAATCCAGTGCCATAATTAAGCGTGAACCGGTAATTCCACGGATATGCTTTGCAATTTTTCTTGCGGCGCGGAGCGGGAGATTTTATAAAATTCAACTCCAAGAACCCGGTCTTTTTCTCCAAAATCAATCAGAGTATTTTTACCGGCTTTGACGGTCTTTTTTATTTTACCTTCGCCGATATAGATGTATAAGGCATCGGCTTGTTTGTCGTATTGTATTTTCATAACCAATATAATGTTACCACGATAATTTTGTTTTTGCCAGTTTCAATAACTATCTCCAAAGCCCTGTTTTCAAATTTTTTACGAAGTATTTTAATATTACCTTCTTCTGATTCCGCAGATTCCGGATGCTCTAATACCATGCTAACTTGCGCTTTAGAAATTTTCCTTTCACGCATCCGCCTAAGCGCGTGGTCAGTAAAAATAATCATATTTCTTTATACTTTATCAAAATTTTATCTCGGAGGCAAATTGTTACAAAAAGAAATGAGCCGAAACGATCACTTGATCATTCCGGCTCACAATTGAACTAACAGCGCATCTCAAGACCAATAAAGGATTATGGGCGTGTCGTCGGGGAGAGCGTTCACGAAAGCCTTGATGGCTTTGTTCTTAGGCGAGGCATCGTCTGGCATCTTCAGCTTCTTGAGTTGCTGGGCGTAGACAAACACCAGCTCGTCGCCATACTTGTCCTCTCTTGTTTTCTCGATGCCCTCGTCCTCGTAGGTCCTTACCCACATCTGCGGCGGAATCGGATGCGCCTTGATTGTTGGCTTCTCCGGAATATCGCTCCGTCCACCCTCTCGAATATAGGATAAATCGGTCAATTGCCCGAAGATGGCGTAAGCGCGATCAAAGCTCAAGCGATCGTGGCAGAGTACGTATGTGTTGCCCATTTCTCTCGGTCCCTCAAGGGGAAGCAGAGTCAAGTCTAGTCCCATAGCTCTCCTCCTTTAGTTTATTTGCTGAGCCTATTTTTCTAGTTCTAATTTAGAGTATAGCACCCTTTTGGTTGCGTGTCAATACCTCTACTATCTTGGCGGTAAAGCGATGAGGCGGTCTAGGATTGTTGAGAGCGCCTCGCGGGAGGTGGAGATGATTACATATTGGTGGTTGAAAATTGAATATCCCAGAATTATTTTACCTTGGGAATTTTTTAAGACCCTCGCGTCGTTATTTTTTATTAAATCATCCGCGAAAGCGAATTGGGAAATATTTTTTATATCCTCTGTCTGTAAAAATGGTTTAAAATCTTGCCATATTGTTTTTTCCCAATTAAAGAGCGACGCTAAAGCGCTCGGGAAATTTTTTATTTTTAAAATTACCGCGATATCCCGTGAATTTTGCCCGTAAACGGCGAGCAGATTGAAATCTGGCTGAAGATTGCCCAAAAATTCCGCCGGCGCCTGCCAGGCGAGCGAACGCGCCAAATCCGGAGCCGCCAAAAATTTTTCTTCTCCGGTGTTTTTAAGGATTTTTATCGGCAAATAAACCGCTGTGTCAAAGCGGAGATTTTTTACGCGCTCCTCCAAAAGCGCACTTAAGAGCGCGCCCGGATTGGCTTCGGAAAATATTATTTCTTTGGTTCCGTCCACCGGCAAAAAATTAGCGGTCGGTTTTTCAGCCCCGCTTTGCGGGGCGGGAGTGGCCGGAAAAAATAATCTGAAAGCGAAAAAAATCGCCAGTCCCACGATAAGCACGGCAAGCCCCGCGAAAATTATTATTTTATAGTTAAAACTTTGCGCCGGGACGGTTCGCGGGACATCTCTGCCGGCTCTGTATGCCCCGCGCGCGATATCCAGCTGCGAGATTTGTTTCTCTTTCATAAAAATCTCGGCGTCGGTTTTTAGCGTCCTTATATTTGGAATTTTTTTTGGCTCGTCGGCCATAATTTATTTTAACATGGCTATCTCCTAGGCGGTCTCCTTTGAGCTTGTTTTCTGGCTTCGTCTTCTCCGGCGCGGCGCTGGTCATGCGATTTTAATGGCAATTCTTTTATCGCTTTTATTGAAAGGTTGACTCTCCCCTGGTCGTCAATTCCGATGACTTTCACCGGCACTTCGTCTCCGGGGGAAACTACATCCGTGACCTGGTTTACGCGGAAGGGCGCCAACTCCGAAATGTGCACGAGCCCTTCCTGCTTCGGCGCGATTTCAACCATTGCTCCGAAAGGAAAAATTCTTGTGACCGTTCCGGTGAATGTTTCGCCGATTTCAAATTCTTTTGTTAGCGACATAATTTTATTTTCCGCCGCTTTCAAACTTTCCTGGCTAGGCGAAGTAATAAAAATGGTTCCATCCTGCTCAATATCAATTTCCGCGCCGGTTTCGGCGACGATTGACTGAATCATCTTGCCTCCCGGACCGATGACGTCGCGGATTTTATCCGGATTTATATGCAAGGTTAAAATTCTCGGCGCGTAAGGAGAAAGTTCGTCGCGGTGTTTGGGAAGTTCTTTTGTTACGACTTCCAAAATTTGAATGCGAGCTTCTTTTGCCTGTAAAAACGCCTCTCCCAATATTTTTAGCGGTATCCCGTCCAATTTCACGTCCATTTGCACCGCGGTGATTCCGTCTTTTGTGCCGGCGACTTTAAAATCCATGTCTCCGTGATGGTCTTCCGGCCCTTGGATATCAGTCAAAACTTTGTAATTGTTTTCGTCTTTTAACATTAATCCCATGGCGATTCCGGAAACAGGCGCTTTAATTGGCACGCCCGCGTCCATCAGCGCTAACGAGCCGGCCGTTACCGAGCCCATTGAAGATGAGCCGTTTGACGAAAGCGTTTCCGAAACCACGCGGATTGTGTATGGAAAAATTTCAACGGGAGGAATCACAGCGAGCAAGGCCTTTTCTCCCAAAGCTCCGTGGCCGATATCTCTCCGTCCGGGGCCGCGCATGGGTTTTATTTCGCCCACCGAAAACGGAGGGAAATTATAGTGGTGCATGAATCTTTTTTTGGCGCGCACTTCCATTCCTTCAATCAGCTGCACGTCCGATGGCGCGCCAAGCGTTGCCACCGAAAGAATATGCGTTTCTCCGCGGTAAAAAACTCCCGAGCCGTGCGTCCGCGGAAGAATTCCGGCTTTAGCGAAAAGCGCTCGCAAATCTTTTATTCCTCTGCCGTCAGGCCGCTTTTCTTTTTCTATAATATTTTTGTGCACAATGTCGTTAATTTCGTCTTCAAAAAGAGAATCGGCGATATTATGCGGAGTGTCGGCGAAATTTTCTTCGCATTCTTCCAGCCACTGGTCTTTTAGCGCGTTCATCGCTTCGTAGCGGTTGAGTTTTTCTTTGATGTAAATTGTTTCTTCAAGTTTCGGCGCGATTTTTTTCCGGAATTCCGCTTGCATGTCCGGCGGCGCTTCGGCGATTTTAATTTCCGCTTTCGGAACGCCGACTTCTTTTATGATTTTATTTTGAAATTCGCAAAGCTTGTCGTTTTCAGCGGCGGCGAGCGCGAGTGCGTCTGCCATTTCATTTTCAGAAATTTCAAGAGCGGCCGCTTCAATCATATTGACCTTGCCGTTCATCCCACAAATTACCGTGTCCAAAGGCGTGCCCTCGCGGTCTTTATAAGCAGGGTTTATAACAAGCTTCCCATCCACCTTGCCAATTCTCACCGCGCCAATCGGTCCAGCCCAAGGAATATTAGAAGTGCCGAGCGCCAAAGATGTCGCCAAAATCGCGAGCAAATCAGGGTCGTTATCTTCATCAATAGAAAGGGTGAGCACAATTACCTGCGTTTCGTTTCTGGTTTTTTGGTTAAATAACGGGCGGATTGAGCGGTCAATCAGGCGCGAAACCAAAATTGCCTCGTCCGACGCTCTTCCCTCCCGGCGCATAAAACGCGAGCCCAAAATCATCCCCGCGGCGTAAAATTTCTCTTCGTAGTCAACCGTGAGCGGGAAAAAATCTATTCCTTCGCGCATGGATTTATTTTGCACGGCGGTCGCTAAAACAACCGTGTCTCCGTAAGTGAGCAAACAAGACCCGTTGGCTTGGTGGGCTAAATCAGTAAATTCGGCGGTAAGAGTTCTTCCGCCGACTTCCGTCGTAAATTTTTTTGATTGCATATTTCTTGGGCTGGCCTCCAGATTTTAGGCCGCGTTTTCGCACGGACTACCTATCCAAAGGCCAACAATGTTAATTAATAATACTCTAGATACTATATTATTGATGCAAAAATGTCAAAAGCTGCCACCGCAAAACCACGCTTTATTATGTATAAACTTCGTTGTGCGTGCCGACATCGGTGTATAGCACATCGCCATGTTTTAGAAGAACGAATGCTATGCGATAGCCGTAATCAATTGAATAGGCCCATTCGCTACTTTGTTTGCCGTGAAGCTTGTGCGTTTCTAATCTAGGGTCGAATGGGTTTAATTTAAAAATTGCCTCGCGATTGCGGGCTTTTTCTTTTATGTTTTCGGGGAGTTTTTTAAATTTTCTTACAAAATTAGAAGATAGATAAATTTTCATGCTGATTATTTTATATCAGCAAGTGACCGGATAGGAGTTAATTTCCCAGCTTTATATTCTTGCAATGCCCTTTTTACATTTTTATCCAAACGCGCCGCGGCCCTATCGTTTAGTTGATAAACGGGAACTCGAAACTGTTTTTTTTTGTAGTTTGCGGTTTCGTAACCTTTTAATGAAGGCATCTTCTGCAGCCGTTCTTGAATTTTTTCAAACTCACTGCGCGGCAAAAGAACCATATCTTCTCGCCCTCCAGTTATTTTTTTAGGAATTATTGTTATGGTTTGAGTGACCATATTAAAATCCTATCTTACCCGCCCAAAATTGTCACTATTGACAAGATTTTGAGAGTATAATAAGCTTAAAAGCAAAAAGGGGGTGTTGGGATGTATAATGTGATTGCGATATTATTCGCACTTGTTTTCTTGGCCCTACCTGTCATAGATTTTTACTTTGCCGATACAATTAAACGAAGGCTTGGTAACGACAATGCGGATTTTATGGGCGGTTTCGCGTGGATTTTGGAAATTTGGGGTTTCTGGTTTGTCTTTTTGGCAATTAACTGACAAGAGCGTTAAGCCATCCGGAAATCCCGGCGGTTTTTTTTATTTCATGTTTTTTTTAATTTTATACATACATCATTTTCTTCCGATCGTAACAAAACGATGTATGTGAGTTTTGGGGTGAGTTATTTTTTAATGATGTATTTCCCCGGTTCTTCGCCCAAGTCAATGAATTCGTCCACCGCTTCTTTGAGTTTTCCGGAAGAAGACCTGCCAAAAGCGATGACTTCAACGCGCCTGCCCTGATTTTTTAAATATTCAACCAATGGGATAAAATCGCCGTCGCCGGAGGCGATGACAACCGTGTCCACAATTTCCGCCGTGCGGATTGCGTCCACCGCGAGCCCCACATCCCAATCCGCTTTTTTCGCCCCGCCGAAAAATTCCTGAAGCTCCTTTTCGCGCGTTTCAATGCCAAGTTTTATAAGCGCTTCAAAAAACGGCTTTTCCTCTCCGGTTTTTGTGCTTATCACATATCCGAAAGCGCGGATTAATTGCCTTCCGCCCACTGCCGCTGCCAGAAGATTTTTAAAATTCACCCGCCCGCCGAATAAGCTTCGCGCCGAATGGTAAAGATTCTGCGCGTCTATGAAAACCGCGACCCTCTGATTTTTATGTTTGATGTCCGGCATTATTTTCTTAATCCTAATTTTTTAATAAGTTTTTCGTATCCTGGTTTATTTGTTTTTGATAAATATTCCAAAAACTTTTTTCTTTTGGAAACCATCTTCAAAAGCCCCCTTCTGGAATGGTTGTCTTTGGCGTGTTTTTTGAGATGGCCCGTGAGTTCGTCAATTTTTTTGGAAAGCAAAGCCACCTGCACTTCGGCGGAGCCGGTGTCTTTTTCGTGCACTTGGTGCGCCTCCACTATCTTCTTTTTATCTTTGGATTTAAGCATTGAACTTAATATAGCATAAAGTGTGATAATATCAAAATATGGAAAGTGTCGCAAAATTAAAGAAGGAGTTTCTTGAATATCTAGAGATTGAAAAAGGGAGAGCCGTGAAGACTGTAGAAAATTATGACAGGTATTTAAAAAGGTTTTTTGAATTTTCAAAAATTGATTCTGCTGGCCAGATTACCGAAGAGTTAGTAAGAAAATACCGGCTTTATCTTAACCGCGCGAACTTGGACAAAAATACGCAGAATTATTATGTCATCGCGCTCCGGATGTTTTTGAAATATCTTGCGAAAAGAGATATTGATTCGCTGGATGCCGAAAAAATTGAGCTCGCCAAGCTTCCCCAGCGAGAATTAGACCTTTTGGATATTGCCGACTTGGAAAGATTGCTGGACTCTCCCAAGGGCGAGTCCGCGAAAATTTTAAGAGACAAAGCGATTTTGGAACTCTTTTTTTCAACCGGACTCCGTATTTCGGAGCTTTGCAATTTAAAAATTGATAATGTTAATTTAAAACGCGACGAATTTTCCGTCCGCGGAAAGGGCGGGAAGATTAGGGTTGTCTTTTTGTCCGACCGCGCCAAAGAGGCCATCAAAAAATATTTAGAAAAGCGCGGCAGTGTGGATAACGATAAATTATTTCCGATGACACCGCGCTCAATCCAGCGAATGATAAAAAAATACGCGATTAAGGCGGGCATCGCCAAAAAAGTCACCCCGCATGTCCTGCGCCACGCTTTTGCCACAGATTTATTGCAAAACGGAGCCGACCTCCGTTCGGTCCAGATTATGCTCGGCCACTCCAACATTTCCACCACGCAAATCTACACACATTTTACCGACAAACAATTAAAAGAAGTCCATAAAGCTTTTCATGCCCGCCGACGAGGTGCGACCTCGTCACGTTAGTTAAGGCTCAATTAAAAGGCCGGCTGCGTCTTCAAATTTTTCTGAAGACCATTCTAGCGCTGACGTTAAAAGTTCTTTTGGATGAGGAAATAGCTCTCGGACCAATTCTCCATTTAAAATCGGATTAGGTTTGTTATTTATTATGCTTTTTGCGCTTGACCATGGATAATTTAATATTTCGTTTTTGGTGCTCAAACTATTTTTAATGCCGTGTTCTCGCCATTGGGGCATTGAATAATCTAAGGGATTTAAATGGATATAATCAATTAGATGTTTTAAATAGTGATCGTCGTCAATATGTTTAGACTTTGATCTACCCTGAAAGAGAACGCCTGTTCTTTGATATTTTGTATTAAAGTACATTGTGTGCCCAACAAAAATTTTTTGCAGAAAAAGCGACATCTTTTCTTCGTTTATACAATATAACAACAAATGTATATGATTTTTCATCAAAACATAGGCAAGAATTGATGTTAATGCTGTGTGTTTCTGACGAGAACGAGGTCGCATCTCGTCAGCAGCGGCTGTGCGATCTAACCTCGTATTGCCATTAATGTTAAATTCTTTTAAGCCGCGAAGGAATCGCAAATAATCCGCTCTTTCCATAAAAATATTTCTTCCTTCAACCCCGCGATTGTAAATGTGATAAAACTCGCCTTTAGCAAATCTCATATGTCCATAATACGCTGTTTCCTAGCCATGTCGAGGTCGCATCTCGTCAAGTCATTTCGGCGTTGCGTAAAAAAACGAAAACCCACCGTGCGGACGGTGGGTCTCGGCCCGTTTTTAGGCCTTTGAGGTGTGGGAGTGAGAAATGCTCTAGTTTACTTCGGTGAGTTTAGTTCGATGGTCAAACATACGGCAAGCCCTATGAAGAAAACTCCGGCGCCGATGAGACCGTTCGTTGCCATGCCAATTAGTACAGAACCGAGGCCAAGAAATCCTACCACCAATAGTCCATCCATAAATTCTCCTCCGCCCAAATTTGGGCTATTATTTTTACTGACACTATTTTATTTTTTCTACCGTTCCTGTCCCCATTATACTCCTTTCTAAGGCGCTTGTCAAGTGCCCAAAAACATGCTAAATTGGGCTTAAATGCCCTCGTGGTGAAACGGATATCACGCATGGCCTCGGACCATGTATTCCAGGTTCAAATCCTGGCGAGGGCGTAAAAAATTATGAATTTCACTATTCCAAAAGAAATAAGAGCGGCTGTCGCTATTTTAGAGGGCGCCGGATTTGAAGCGTATCTTGTCGGTGGATGCGTTCGCGATCTTTTAATTGGCAGAATTCCGCAGGATTGGGATATCACAACCAATGCCCGCCCGGAAAAAATACAGGAGCTCTTCCCGAAAAGTTTTTATGAAAATAAATTTGGGACGGTAAGCGTTGTTACGGGCTCCGAAGATCCAAAACTTCGCGCCATAGAAATCACGCCGTACCGCTTAGAAGGAAAATATTCAGACAAGCGCCACCCGGACGAGATAAAATTCGCGGATAAATTGGAAGATGACTTGGCGCGGAGGGATTTTACGGTAAATGCGATGGCATTGAATTTAAGGAAGTCGGACTTCCTTAGGAAGTCCGAATTCCAAATAAATTATACTTTCAAATGTAAAAAAGATTTTGATAAAAAAATAATCCGCGCGGTTGGCGATCCCGAAGAGAGATTCGCCGAAGACGCCCTCCGCATAATGCGCGCCGTAAGATTTTCCGCGGAGCTGGGATTTGCGATTGAAGCAAAAACTGAAAAAGCGTTGAAAAATAAGGCGAATTTGCTCAAAATGATAGCAAAGGAGCGCATCCGCGATGAATTTTCTAAAATCATCATGTCGGCTAAGCCATCGGAGGGGCTTGAGGCGCTCCGCGAAGCAGGAATTTTAAAACTTTTTTTACCGGAAATTGAAGAGGGCTACGGCATCGGCCAAAATAAGCACCATATTTATACCGTCTGGGAGCATAATTCGCGCGCTTTAGACCACGCGGCAAAAGAAAAATGGCCGTTGGTTGTCAGAATGTCCGCGCTATTTCACGACATCGGCAAACCGCGCGCCAAAATGGGCGACGGGCCCAATTCCACTTTTTATAACCACGAAGTAATCGGCGCCAGAATGTCCGCGATAGTTTTGTCGCGCTTGAAATACGGAAATGATTTCGCGGAAAAAGTTACAAAGCTCGTGCGCTATCACTTATTTTATTATAACGTTGACGAAGTTTCGGAATCATCAGTCAGGCGCCTAATTTCGCGCGTTGGGCCGGAGGATATGGAAGATTTAATCCGCGTGCGCATCTGCGACCGCATCGGTTCGGGCGTGCCCAAAGCCGAGCCCTACAAATTGCGCCATTTCCGTTTTTTGGTGGAAAAATTGCAAAGAGACCCGGTTTCTCTTAAGATGATGAAGTTAAACGGCGACAAAATAAAAGAGCTCGCGGGGCTTCCTCAGGGCATGCGCATAGGTTTTTTGCTTAACGCCATTTTTGACGAGGTGCTGGAAGACCCGCAAAAAAACACGCCTGAATATCTGGAAACGCGCGTTTTAGAATTAAACAAACTTTCCGACGCGGAGCTTAAAAAACTCGCCGAAGCCGGCCGCAAAAAACAATTAGGGTTGGAAGAAGAAGAAGTTTTAAAAATAAAAAAGAAGCATTATGTTAAATGAGTGAAGCGAATCCCGACCGCAGCGTCGGGATAATCGGGGTGTAGTATACCGGCAGTACGCGCGTTCGCCCCGTTAGAAAATCATCGGAGAGTAGTATAGTGGTAGTACATACGTTTCGGGTGCGTAAGGCCCGAGTTCGATTCTCGGCTCTCCGAAAGTAAATTTTCTAACGGGGCAAGGGTGCGCGAAGATCCCGCTTAGCGGGACACCCCGACAGGACTTTGTAAGGGCCCATAGTTAAGTGGTATAACGGCGCATTCGCATTGCGCAGGCGGGAGTTCGATTCTCCCTGGGTCCAAAACGGATTTTTTAGGCACAGCTTTTATACAGCTTTGGCACAATTTTTGCACTTGACTTATTTTCTTTGATGTGCTAGATTCGCAGGATGTTCGCGATTGTGTTTTTAATTTATTTTTTAATAACTACACCAGTTCGGGCTTTTGAATTGGATAGTTTACCCTATGCAAACTTCAGTTTTAGCCAAACCGAGGCCTTTTTTGGAGACAATCACGATTTAAAAGTCGCGCTTATGGCAGCGACGGTTGGCGTTCCTATCAACGCCCTGGAAGCCACAGTTAAATACGACCCCAACGTGGTCCAAGTTAAAGAGATCATTATTGAGAAATCTTTTTGCAGAAAGGACATGTTTGTTGCAAAAAAAATAGATAGCCAGCTTGGGACTGTTCATATCGCTTGCGGTTTGCCAAGCCCTGGTTTTAACGGCAAGGGCACAGTAGCCGAACTGGTTTTAAGCCCGATTTTAGAGCAACATTTTGTCCTTAAATTTGGAAATAACAGCAAAATGCTTGTAAATAATGGGAAAGGAATTGAGGTTTTGAGCTTAAAAATTGGAGGCGATTTTAATATTACTTCTCAAGGAGGATTTACTTTTAACCCGGATATTCCCAGCGAGCTTATCCTGCGTCCCAGCTTTTAGGGATTTTTAATTTTCTAAAATTTTCCCCTATTATTAATTAATGATAAAGGGGAAACGTTACTATTTAATCGGCATTGCCGGAGTGGCAATGGCAAGCTTGGCGGGGCTTTTAAAAAGGAAGGGCTACGAAGTTGCCGGCTCGGACCAGGAAATGTATGAGCCGATGAAAAGTATGCTGGAAAAATTGAAAATCAAGGTTTTCACGCCATATTCGGCGTTTCACATGAAACATTGGAAGCCGGATGTGGTAATTGTTGGTAATACTATTGGCCGGGGCAATCCGGAATTGGAGCACGTGCTTTCTAACGGACATCCGCCAGTTGGCGGATATCGGTCAATGTCCGATATACTTTTAGATGAGTTTATTTTTGGAAAGAAAGCCATTGTAATTTCCGGCACGCATGGCAAAACGACTACCACCGCACTAATCGCCTGGATTTTGGAATGCGCCGGTTTGGACCCAACCGTGTTTGTCGGCGGGTTCACGGGAAACTTTAATGGCACTTTTAAACTCGGCAAGGGCGAATACATTGTTTTAGAGGGCGATGAATATGACACGGCTTTTTTTGATAAAAGTCCTAAGTTTTGGCATTATCGCCCATTTATAGGGGTGGTAAACAACATTGAGCTCGACCACGTGGATATATATAAGGATCTCGAGGCCTATAAATACGCTTTCGCGCGTTTCATAAATCTGATACCGAATAACGGCCTTTTAGTTGCCAACCGCTATGACAAAAATGTGATGGAATTGGTGAATAAGTTTCACCCGCCTACGCTAAAGCTTCGGCGGGCAGGCATGAAACTGTTTGGGCTTAAACACGGCGACTATATGGCCAAAAATACTCAAGCGGCTATTGCCGTAGCAAGATTCGTTGGCGTTTCACATGAAACAATCAAAAAAGCCATAGCCAGCTTTAAAGGAGTGAAAAGGCGGTCCGAGATTATTGGTGAGAAAAATGGGATAACCGTGATTGACGACTATGCTCACCATCCTACTGCCGTCCGTGAAACATTAATTATGCTTAAAACAAAGTTTCACGCAAAAGGCGTGAAAGCGCGGCGACGACTATTTCTTATGTTTGAGCCGGGTTCTGCCTCGTCCAAGCACCGTATCTTTGAGAAACAATACATCAAGGCGTTTCGGCATGCCGACATTGTTTATCTTTATAAGCCGTATAAAACCGGCTCGCTTAGGTAAGACGAAGTGTTTCACGGGAAACATACGGTTTCTGTTTCATGTGAAACGGGAGGCGAGATCTGGCGATGTCATCGTCATAATGTCCTGTCGCGGATTTGATGGTCTCCGTGAAAAGATTTTGGATATTTTATAAAAAAAGACCAGCGGGGGTGCTGGTTTTTAAGTTTTGCTTTCTTTTTCCAACAGTTCTTCCATCTCCACTATTTCCGTGGCTATTGGGTCTATGATGCGCCCAAAAATTACTTCCATAATACCAACGCTTAAGGCGGATGTTAGGGAAAAATTAAGCAAAAAACGCGGTAACGGGTTCAACTCGGCAAAATATAGGGATGCTATTTGGTCTATTAAAATAAAACCCAAAGCAAAGGATACAAAAGTGCTGGCGAAGCAAAGACAAAACAATTTTCGCGTCATTTTTTCAAGTTTATTAAGCATTTTGTCTGTCCTTTCTATGGCATACGCTACCTAATTGTTATAAAATTGTCAAAATGGCAAAGAAAATTACGCAAAAGCAAAAAGTCGGGAATATCGGGGAGGGCTTGGCGTGCAGATTTTTGGAAAAGAGGGGATTTAAGATTGTTGAAAGAAATTACCGCAAAAAATGGGGCGAGTTGGATATTATTGCAGAAAAAGAGGGGATTTTACATTTTGTGGAGGTGAAAGCGATTTCCAATCCGAACTTTCGGCCGGAGGATGCGGTGCGGGCGTGGAAAAAACAGCGGTTATCCCGAGCGATAAGAACTTATCTCGCGGAACGAAAAATCGCGGACGACAAAGATTTTGAAATTGATGTGGTAGCAATTTTCCTTGATTTTACGCGTAAAAAAGCTAGGATTAGGATGCTGGAAAATGTGAATTTGTGAAAAAGAAAAAAGCCCGTTGATGTTTCCATCGCGGGGCTTTTGTTTTTGCGCTGCGGTCTCGTCCTGCCTTATTAATGAAAGTGTGGCTGGCACTTTCTTTTGATGTCAGGTTATATAAAGACTAAATGAACGAATTTCGATAAACCCAGCGGACTTGCCATCCCTTGATTCAAACAGATCTCTAAGAAACTCTTCAACTTTTTTCAGATCTTCTCTACGGCTTATCGATTTCTCGATTTCGACGTCCTCTACGAAAGATGAGTCTCTCATGGAAACAGAATCCCAGCCATATATCCCAGAAACAAAATATCTAGGCATTATTCTCCTCCTTGTTGTTATTCGGCTTTTTAGGCCTACGTTAATCTTAATGAGCTATCTTTACTTTCTACTCACATTATATCCTAATATTGAAATGATGTCAATATATGTAGACAATAAAGTGCCATTTTAAGCTATATATCTAAAATTTGCTTTATATTAAAGGTTTTTGATATAATAAAAGTATGTCTAAAATAGTAGACATAGTATGGCAAATATAGAAAAATCTCTTGAATATGTTGGACTAAAGCCGAAAGAGGCCCGGATTTACTTAGCTCTTTTAGAGCTCGGCGAGGCGTCTGTTGTGCAACTTGCCAAAAAGGCCGGCATTAAACGGACGACGGTATATAATATCCTTCCGGATTTTATTAACCGCGGCATCGTTACTTCTACCGTCAAGAAAAAGCGAAAAGTTTATTTTGTGGAAGACCCACGCTCACTGAAGAACGGTATAAAGGAAAAAGAAAATGTTATTGATAAGTTGATGCCGGAGCTTCTCGCGATTCAAAATATTATTCCATTAAAGCCTCGCATTACATTTTATGAGGGCGTAGGGGGCATGAAAAATCTTTATGAGGATACGCTTGAAAGTTGTAAAGAAGGCGACATCATTTTTAGTTATACGGGACTTTCTGATTTTTCAAAACTGGTGCCTCAAGAATATGCCGATTATTACATACAAGAAAGAGTTAGAAGAAAAATTCGCATTCGCATCATTGCCTCCAATTCTCCAGCCGCTCGATCTTGGAAAAATACAGCCGTTCAAGATTTGCGAGAAATTCGTATTGTGAAAGATTCGCCATTTCAATTTAATGCAGATATGGAAATCTATGCGAATAAAATCGCAATTATATCTTATCGCGAAAATTTTATGGGCGTAATTATTGAAAGCAAAGAGATTAATCAAATGCAACGAGCGGCCTTTGAACTTATGTGGAATTCGCTCGATAAATAATTTACCTTGATTTTCCGCGCAAAAAAGCTAGGATTAGGATGCTTGAGAACGTGAATTTGTAGAAGTGGGTTTACCCGCCGAAGGCGGGCTGGAGTATGGTGGCAGTACATCTGCTTTGGGAGCAGAGAGACTGGGTTCGATTCCCAGCAGCCCGACAAGTTGTTTTTTATATATTGTCATGCTATCTCTTTAACAGGAGGGAGGCTTTTATGAATAACTATACGAATTGCAAACTTAAAAGCAAGAAAAAAGAAAAAAAGAGAAAAAAGAAAAAAAGGAAAAAGCCGAACAAAAAACCCCCGCATGCGGGGGGTTTATTTTTAGGTGGTATAATAGGGCTATGCAGGATTATAAAGAATACAATCTGGAGGCGATTTATCTGGCGAAAGAAATAAATTTGGCGAAAGCCGCGGATAAATTGGACAAAAATTTAATCGGGCGCCGGCGCGAATTTTTGACGTATCTTTTGGGCCCGCGCGAATTTTTGTTTATTTTTTCTTTCGGCGCGGTTGTTTTCGCCAATATCGCCAAGGACACGCAGTTCTCCATTAAAAAATCTTTGAATAAATTTTTAACGAGCCCCGCCAAGCCGGGATACGACGACAATTATGTTTTGCGCGAAACCGAACACAAATTCAATGTGATGGAAGAGTCCGCTGATTTGCCGGTGGTGGGAATCGGCGAGGTTGAAATCGCCGCAAGAATTTTGGCGCAGTCCGTCGCGTTGGAATATATTGAAGACATCACGGATGGCATTTTGGCAAATCTTGAGTCAATGAATGTTGGTTTGGAAAAGGGGAGATTTTCAAAAAACACAAAAGAAATACTTCAGCTTGTCGCGCAGAACAACAACATTATCCAATTTGTCATAACCAAGCTTTCGCTTTTGGACAAGCCAGACGTTACCTGGGGGAATGAGCGGCTGGAGACACTTTTTTCGCAGCTCGCGGATATTTTTGATTTGCGCCCGCGCTTTCGCAATATTGAATATAAAATCGGATTCGCTCGGAGCAATTCGGAATTCGCGCTCACCGCGCTTCAAAGCCAGCGCGCGAACTTTTTGGAAGTAATTATAATTGTTCTGATTGTTATAGATATCCTTATTTACTTTTTGGGAAAATAATATAGAATCAAAAAAGTTGGCGGGCTTGCCCGCCGAAGCCCGGCGTAGGCGGGATTAGTTTAATGGCAGAATAGGAGTTTTCCAAACTCTTGGCACCGGTTCGATTCCGGTATCCCGCAAAAAATTAAAAAGCTCCGCAATCGCGGAGCTTTTTAATTAAAAAGATTTCTTTTTATTTTACGGCCTCTTTCAAACCTTTTCCGGCGCGGAAGCGGGGGACGGTTGTGGCCGGCACCTGCACCGTTGCTCCCGTTCTGGGGTTTCTTGCGGTGCGGGCTTTTCTTTGCTTGGTGGCAAAGACGCCGAATCCGGCGATGGAAACCTCTTCGCCTTTCTTTAACGCCTCGGTAATGCTGTCAAAAACAAAATCCACCACTTCGTCGGAGTGTTTCTTAGTGGTGTCCATGCCTTGTTTTGCATGCATGTCATGCAATTTTTCCGCTAATTGTGCTTTATTCATTGTCATATCTTACCCGCCGGAATGATTTCGCGCAAATGCCTGATATCCACAGTTCGACAAAGCTCACTGCGAGCAGTATCATCTTCCAACTCAACAAAAATCGCGTTTACCTCAATCGGGCCATTTTCAATCGGGTCCATTTTGGTTTTTATTTTATCTTTGAATCTTTTAATAGACGGCTCAATTTCCACGCCGATTACTGAATTTAACGGTCCCACCATGCCGATGTCCGAAATATACGCCGTGCCTTTGGGCAAAATTTTTGCGTCGGCCGTTGGCACATGCGAATGCGTGCCGAAAACCGCCGAAACTTTTCCGTCCAGATACCAGCCCATCACGGTTTTTTCGGAAGTGGCGTCCGCGTGCCAATCCAGAATTTTGTAAGGAGTTTCATTGCCGTATTCTTCTAAAATTTTATCCGCCGCCAGAAACGGATTTTCATATTCAGACCTCATGAAAACTTGGCCGATTAGATTTATTACAAGAAGTTTCTTGCCGGTTGTTTTCACTTCGTAAACCAAAGCTCCCCTGCCCGGCGCGTTGGGCCCGCCTGCCGGTGAGGCAGGAATATTCGCGGGGCGCAAAACCGGAACAGTTTCATCGTTTAAAACTTTTTCAAAATCTTTTCCTTCAAGCGAATGATTGCCTCCGGTAAAAATATTTACGCCAGCTTCTTTTAGCTCGTTGATTTGTTTTATGCCGATTCCTTTTCCGTGCGCGATATTTTCAATGTTCGCGATAACAACATCCGGCGAAAATTTCTCCCGCCATTTCGGTAGCATAATTTTTACTCCCGCCCTTCCCAGTTTCCCGAACACGTCCCCGAAGATTAAGAGTTTCATGCTGTGAAACGTTTACCTGGCGTATTCAATCGCGCGGAGTTCGCGGATTACGTTCACTTTTATTTCTCCGGGATATTTTAATTCGGACTCAATGCGGTCGGCGATGTCTCTCGCCATTTTTTTGGCTTCCAAATCCGTAATTTTATCCGGCGTTATGAAAACTCTTATTTCTCTGCCCGCTTGGATTGCGTAAGTTTTTTCCACGCCCGGAAAAGTATTTGCGATTCTTTCCAAATCTTCCAATCGTTTTAGATAATTTTCCACGCTATCACGGCGTGCGCCCGGGCGGGATGCCGAAATCGCGTCCGCCGTCTGCACAATAATTGATTCCAAAGTGTCGTAAGGGTATTCTTCATGGTGCGACTGCATTGCTTGGATTACGCGGATGTCCACGTTGAATTTCTGCAAAATTCTCCTGCCGATTTCAACGTGCGTTCCCTGAATTTCGTGGTCAACGGCTTTTCCGATGTCGTGCAAAAGCGCGCCTTTTTTGGCGATGCCGACGTCGGCTTTCAATTCCGAAGCCAACATTCCGGAAATATGCGCCATTTCAACCGAATGCTGTAAAACATTTTGGCCGTAGGAAGTCCTGAACCTTAACCTGCCGACAAGCATCAAAAGCCTCGGGTCAACATCCAAAATCCCGACTTCATAAGCCGCTTTTTCGCCGGCGTCTTTGATGATTTTTTCAATTTCAACTTTGGCTTTTTCAACCATCTCCTCAATCCGCGCGGGCTGTATCCGCCCGTCCAAAATCAAATTTTCCAAAGCGACTCTGGCGATCTGGCGCCTGACCGGGTCAAAACTTGAAATAATAATTACGCCGGGAGTATCGTCAACAATCAACTCAACCCCCGCCGCTCTTTCAAATGCCCGGATGTTTCTGCCTTCTTTTCCGATTATTTTTCCTTTAATATCGTCCGAAGGGATGGTAAGAGAAGTGACCGTGACTTCGGAAGCGGTGGATGAGGCGACGCGCTGGATTACCGAAGCCAGAATATCCCGAGCTTTCCTTTCCAAAGTTTCCAAACCGAACTGCTCTATTTTTTGGATGCGCGCCAAAATATCGTTGGAGTGTTTTTTCTCAACTTCTTCTATGATTTTCGTTTTGGCCTCTTCTTCTGTAAGCCCGGCAACTTTTGCCAGCTCCTCGCGCTTCTGGGTTTCAATCGCTTCCAGCTGTTCTTTCATTACTTTCACTTTTTCAACTTTTTCCTGGAGGTTTTGCGTTTCTTTATCCAGCTCCGCGGATTTTTTTTCCAAAACCTCGTCTTTGTGCGCCAATCTTTCCTCAATTTTTCGGAGTTCTTTTTCCTGTTCTTTTTGTTCGCGCTTGGCCTCTTCCAAGATTTTTTCGGCGCGCGACTTGGCTTCGTCCAGTGTTTTTTGGGCGGATTCTTTCGCGTCTAGTAATATTTGCTTGGCCTTAAGCTCCAGCGTGTCCTTCCTTTGCTGGGCGATGATTTGACGCAGAAAGTAACCGGCTGCCGCTCCCGCGACAAGCGCAATAGCCGCTTTTACAAGCGTAAGTATATCCATATATCTGTTTTTGTTCTGTCTTAAAAAGCATTGTTAATAAAATTATAATCCAATTCTAGCAAACCCGGTTTCAGAAGTCAACCGCGTAAAGAGAATTGGGCATATTTACATAAATAAAAAAGCCCCGCGCGATTGACCGAGCTAAGCTCGATTGATTCGGCAGGGCACGACTTTAAATCATGCACTTAATATTAGGCGGATGTGGGCGCGGAACTCTTTCTTATTACGAAATTCGTCTAGGAAGAGACGCACCACTTGGCCGTCTAGGTAAATGACAGCCACTTTTCCTTCTACTGTGGCTATTTTGTACCCGCTAGTATGGTGTGAAAACTCTCTTTCATCCAGAACCCTCACTAACCAATCAGAATGTGAGGCATAGGTCTTTTTTGTCCTCCTATCCTTACTGGTGTGCGCTTGTCCATATTGAATCATTGCTCCCACCTTTCTTTTAAAAGAACACGGAAGAAATGCTTTTAAATTTTTCTCCCGATTCGGTTTTTGACTCATTCTGAACCCGCTATTAATGTAGCATAATTAAAAATACGTGTCAAGTTAGCGGGGTAATGTGCAAGCACAAATGGCGGTTTCCACAAATCTGTCAAAACTCGAACTTCTGATATTCTTCCGGTAAATTTTCGCGCAACTCCTTAATGGGGGTATCTTCTACGAATTTTTTGTATTCTGATCTTGTGGCAAACTGATCTAGAATAATTGAGGTATTTAAAAAAGCGTTCCAACGATTCTTAAAAGTAAAATCCTGAAAACTGGACCATGGATATTTTATTTCTTTGCCGCGCCACTCTTTTAATTCGCGGGGATTTAAGTGAATGTAAGCAGAAAGATAATTTAAATATTTATTGCTGTCTATATGAACCGCGTGGAATCTGCTGCCGAATAAATGCCCTGTGCGGCCATGGCGCATATTAAAGTATTTGGTATAAGCGCCCAGCAAACGCTGCATAAATTTAGAGACGCCACCTTCTTTAAGTTCACGTATTTTCAAATGAAAATGGTTTGGCATTAGGCAAAAACTTACCAATTCCACATATTTTGTCTTTATAGTCCCGTCGAACATCTCATTGTCAAAACTTGAACTTCTGACAAAAGGCACTATGCGGCCGATTTGCGGAAAAGAATTTTCTCCCTGCAAAACACATAACAGCGTAAGAAAACGCCATCTATCAGCGTCGTTTGAAAAAATTTGGCGCTTGTCTACGCCTCTATTAAAAATATGATAATATTCGCCCTCACCAAATTTAACTCTAGGCATGTTTTAAAAATAGCTTATAACGCCATATTTTGTCAAAACTTGAACTTCTGACATTTTGGGTTTAGTGGTACAATGAGGATATTATGGCCAAGAAATATAAGCCAGTTGTTTTGGCGGTGCTGGACGGGTTCGGGGTAAATATTGGAAATCCGGAATCTACCTGGAAGCACGCCCAGATGCCGGCTTTCCGCGATTTGGAAAAATTTTTTCCGTTCACGACTCTCCAAGCATCCGGAGTCGCCGTTGGTTTGCCGTGGGGCGAAGAGGGCAACTCCGAAGTGGGGCATCTTACCATCGGCGCGGGCAAACCGCTTTATCATCATCTGCCGAGAATCATTACCTCAATTCACAACGGCTCATTTTTTCAAAACCGGGCTTTTTTGGACGCTTCCGATTTCGCGAAAAAAGGCGGAGGCAAATTCCATATCATGGGCCTTCTTTCTTCTGGTTCGGTGCACGCTTATATTGACCACCTTTACGCGCTTTTGGATTTTTGCTCGCAGCAAAAATTGGAACGGGTTTTTCTCCATCTTTTTACAGACGGCAAAGACGCCCCGACAAAAGAAGCCGGTTTATTTTTAAAACAACTGGAGGAACGGCTCGCGGCCAGATATCCGTTTGCAAAAATCGCGACCGTAACCGGCAGATATTTTGCTTTAGACAGGGACGAAAATTGGGACAGGATTGAAAAATTTTACAAATGCCTGACTTTAGGCGAAGGCGAAATTTTTAAAAACGCCCCTGATTATGTTGAGGCGTCTTACGGAAAAAATATCACGGACGAGCTGATTCCGCCGGCGTCTTTGGGCCACAAAGAAGGCCGGATTGAAGCGGGGGACGCGGTGATTTTTTACAATTACAGGGAGGACTCGGAGCGTGAGCTGACCTCCGCTTTTGTTTTAAATAATTTTTCCGGATTTTCTCGGGAAAAAATAAATAATCTTTTTTTTGTGACAATGACGGAGTACGACAAGCGCTTTCCCGCGGAGGTGGCTTTCCCGCCGATGGATGTTTCTTGGCCCTTGGCGCGGATAATTTCCGAAGCGGGATTGAAACAGCTGCACATCGCCGAGACAGAAAAATACGCGCACGTCACATATTTTTTCAACGGCGGAAAAGAAACGCCTTATCCGGGCGAGGAGCGCATTTTGATTCCTTCTCCAAAAGCCGCCCGCTTTGACCAGACTCCAGAGATGTCGGCTGCCAAAATCACGGATACGGTTTTGGAAAACTGGAGCAAATATGATTTTATTCTGGTGAATTTTTCCAACGGCGACATGGTGGGGCACACCGGGAATTTTGACGCCACGGTGAAAGCCGTTGAAGCGCTGGATTTTTCAGTCGGAAAAATTATTTCAAAAATTTTAGAAGCGGGGGGTGCTACGATTATTACCTCCGATCACGGCAATGCCGAAGAAAAAGTTTATTCGGCTTCGGGCGAGAAGCGCACCAAGCACACGGCAAACCCTGTGCCGTTTTTTGTCGTGGATGCGGATTTAAAAAACCAAACACCGCGTCCCGACGGCGAAATTTTTTCGCGCTATATGGAGGTCAAAGGCGTGCTTACCGACATCGCGCCCACGGTTTTATCTTTAATGGCGCTCCGCCAGCCCGCAGAAATGACCGGCGTCAATTTACTGCCGAAGATTTTGTAAAAATTAAATTTAAGAAATTTTGGAATCGGCGTAGGAGGGGAGCCAATCCATCAGCTTTTTTCTGTGCTTGTCTATTGACCATTCGTCGCCGCGCTTAAAAAGCGCCGGATGCAATACCTGAAATTCTTTCAATATTTTCGCCGACACTTTCGGAAAATCCAAAGGAACGCTCTTGTTGTAAGATTCCATAAAATTCGCGAGAGTTATCGTGTTTTGGTTGAGCTCCAGTTCGCGGTCTTTTTTGCTTCTCATATTTTAATCCTAGCGCGAACCGGCGTAAAAAGCAAGTTTTATGCGCGCTCGAGGGATCGAACCCCGGACCTACCCGGTGTAAACGGGTCGCTCTACCACTGAGCTAAGCGCGCGTATATTTTATTTTTTTGTGCACTATTTTAAAAATAGTTCTAACCCATTTCGCGGCCTTCAGCGGCGATCCTACCGGCATGCGGATTTAGTGGCATAAATTCAGAACTTACGGAGTAAATATCTAAAGAATAATTGATTTTTAGAAATATAACAATGATTTTATAAAAAAGAGCCCTAAGCGAAAATATACTTCGCAAAGGGCTTGGGTTCGAGTTGCAGAAAATCAAAGTGATTGAGTAAATTTGTCGAACTTCCTGATGAAATCATCTGCGTTTTTAGATTCGCAGATGATGACCCCTGCCGCAACATAGAAAACATGGATATCCGAGGAACCACAGGGTCGCGCGAACTCCGAGACAATCTCAGCGGCAACATTTATTTTGCCACTTCTCGACTCAGGCATTTTTCGCGGAAATGCTTCACGTACCTTCTCACGTTGGTCTCCAAGTTTGTAATACATCTAACCACCCCCTTTTCTTTGGTTTGAAAACATATTATTGAGCCACCGTGACTCAATTTTTGTACTGTTGTAAAAATAGCATGTCTGGCGTTGAAAGTCAAGCGCGACAAAAAATTACCATCTCTGGTGTTTCTCGTTTCTTAATTTCATGATTAAAAAATTTTCTTTTCCTAAAATATGGTTCCCTCCGGAGGCGGGCAGGCGAGCCGATGCTTTTATTTTCCGCTTTCAACGCCAAGCTTGGTTTCAAGGTATTTAACCCGGCTTGATAAATCTTCAAATTCATACTTATAAACTATTTCACCCTTTATCTCTGCTAAATCTGTTTCCATTCTACCCATGCGGGCATCTAGATGATCCAGCCTTCCATCTATATGAACGAGGTGCTTATTCGCATCATTAAATTTACCGTTAACCTCCTTGAATCCTCCTTGCACCATTCGCGCCAAATCATCAATAGTTATTTCTTTGGGCATATTTTAAGCTTATCTCTTTAAATTATGGTGGTCAAGCCAGCCGACTTTTTTTGCCTGGGGGCAGAATCGAACTGCCGACGCCTTGCTCTTCAGGCAAGCGCTCTACCACTGAGCTACCCAGGCAGGTAATTTAAAATTGTTAAAAATCCAAGCGTAAAAATATGTTAGCAGAATTGACCAATTTTGGCAAAAAGGCTAGACTATTTTTAGCGATCTTTATATGAAAGGAGGCGCTGTAAAAATGAAAAAGCGAAAAATTGACCCACTTGATATTTATTTGCGTGAAATCGGGCAGACGCCTCTTTTAAGCAGAGAAGAAGAGGCAGCCGCGTTTGCAGAGCTGAAAAAAGCGAAAGATAATTCTGCTCTAGCCGCTAAAATCCGCGGCAGTATAATAAAAGCCAATCTGCGCTTGGTGGTTAACATCGCTAAACATTATCCGAGAAAGCCTTCAATGGATTTTTCCGATTTAATATCTGAAGGCAATTTTGGGCTGATGAGAGCCGTTGATAAATTCAATTACAAGCTGGATATTAAGCTTAGTACCTACGCCGGTCCGTGGATAAGAGCATGGATTGCGCGGGCTTTGATTGGCCAAGGGTGCGCCATTAGAGTTCCTGTGGGCCAAACTGAAAAAATTAAGAGAATTTATCGCGCTTTCGGCGCATTGGCCCAACAATATGGGCGCAAGCCGACAATGGAAGAGCTTGCTGAAAAACTCCAACTGCCGGTGGAAACGGTTGTTGATACGTTGGCCACTGTGAGAGACCCGATCAGCTTAAATACCCAAGTTGGAGACGATGAAGCCTCTGAAGTCGGCGATTTTATTGCGGACGAAACGGTGCCTTCGCCGGGATTTTTAGCGGAAGAAAATCAGGTGCGGGAATTGATGAATCGCGGGTTGGATGGGCTGAAGCCTTTGCGCGACGCGATTATTTTAAAAATGCGCTCCGGAATCGGATATGCCCGCGATTATACTTTAGAAGAAATTGGAAAATGTTTTGGCATAACGCGCGAGCGGGTCAGGCAGTTGGAAGAAAGGGCAAAAATAAAATTGAGGCGCTTTTTACGCCGTGAAAAATCTCGCCCACGTTTGTTTTAGCTGTAAATCCTGCGAATCAGGGGATTTAATCTGGTAACGGCTTCGTAATTTGTTGTGCCGGATAAATCCGCCAGTTCGTCCGCCGTTATTTCGTCTTTGCCCGATTTGCCAAGCAGTGTCGCTGTGTCACCCACGGCGGCATTTTTTATTTTAGATACGTCAATAATAATCATGTCCATTGAAACGCGCCCCAATATTTTTGCTCTTTGCCCGCGCACCAGCGCGTGGCCGACAGCGGAAAGCGCGCGGGGGTAGCCGTGCCAATAGCCGATCGGGCAAACCGCGATTCGGCTCTGTTGCGCCAATGTTTCTGTAAAATCGTAGCCGATTTTGCTTCCCATCGGCAGATTTTTTATTTCGCTGATAATAGTTTTCCAGGACAACACCGGCTGTAAATTTAATTTCTCTGCGAAACCCGCCGCTGTTTCGCGCGAAGGCCAGAGGCCGTAAAGGCCGATGCCGATCCGCGCCATATCAAGATGGGCTTCGGGAAATAAAATTGCGCCGGAAGTGGCGGCGGAGTGCGCGAGCGGTGCGAAGCCCGCGCGCTTTGCCAGCTCAACCGCGCCGTTAAAGAGTGCCAGCTGTTTTTGGGTATCGGCCGGGAAAGCGGGATTTTTGGCGGCGGCGAAATGGGTATAAATGCCTTCAAAATTTTCCGGCGCGATTTTATTTTGTTTCAAAATTTTCAGCGCCCGCGGCATTTCTTTGGGCGAAAAACCTTGGCGATGCATGCCGGTATCTATTTTCAAATGAAATTTCACCCGATGTTTTTTTAATTCTTTAACGCCGGCGAAAGTGGAAATTGTCAGGCTGATTTTCTGTTTCGCCGCTTCGGCGAATTTTTCCGGCAAAGTGTAACCGAGCGCGAGAATCGGAATTTTAATCCCAGTTTTTCTTAGCGCCTCGCCTTCCACGATGGAGTCCACCCCAAGCCAATCGGCGCCGAGCCCGGCCATCAATTTGGAAAATTGAAAAAGGTCGTGGCCGTAGGCGTTGGATTTTACAACCGCCATCAGCGCGGTTTTCTGCCGGAGCAAAGAGCGAAAAAGTCGGTAATTACGCGCAACTTTTTTGGTGTCAATCTCCAGCCAAGTTCGCAGACCGCTAGTTTCTTTATTTTTCGGTTTCATTATGCGCCCATGAGGGATCGAACCTCAGGCCTTTTGCGTGTCATGCAAACGCTCTACCACTGAGCTATGGGCGCGTGTTGATTTTCCCGTCTTTTATTATTTTCTCAAGATAATCCTTTCTTTTCAAAGCTTTAAGTTTTCTTTCTATAGAACGGGCATCTTTCAAATTAGGATATTTTTGAGAAAAAACAAGTTCTATTTTTCCAAAACTCTTTGTACTGGGAGTGAATCCCCCAAAATGATGTTTCAATCTTTCTTGCAAATTTGTAGTACTGCCGATATAGAACCTGGCATCTCGCAAACTTTTTAATATATAAACAAATGCCATAAAATTGTTTAATCACTGAGTCCCGACGCCCCGACCTTGCGTCGGGGGTCGGGAGGCCGACTGTAACGTCGGCCCTATGGGCGCAAAATTATTTTTTAGAATTGTTTCTGGAATTTCTTCCGAGAACATTTTTGGATTTCACGATTTCGTCAATGATGCCGTATTTTTTGGCCTCCTCCGGATCCATATAAAAATTCCTGTCGGCGTCGTTTTCTATTTTAGAAAGAGATTGCTTGGTGTGATGCGCCAAGATTTTATTTATTTTTTCTTTAACATGCACAATGTGCTTGGCGTCAATCGCGATGTCCGAGGCCTGCCCTTCGGATGCCCCTAAAACTTGGTGAATCATAATTTCTGAATTGGGCAGGGCGTATCTTTTGCCGTTTGCGCCTCCCGCCAAAAGTATCGCCGCACCTGAAGCCGCGAACCCGACGCAAAGCGTCGCAACATCCGGCTTGATATGCTGCATCGTGTCGTAAACTGCCAAAGTGGCCGAAACCGAACCGCCGGGAGAATTTATATAAAGAAATATGTCTTTTTTAGGGTCCTGCAATTCCAAAAAAAGAAACTGGGCGATTATGGTGTTAGCCACATGGTCCATAATCGGTCCGCCCAAAAAAACAATGCGGTCTTTAAGAAGCCGCGAATAAATATCGTAGGCGCGCTCGCCGAACTGCTCTTTTTCAATAACCGTCGGGATTAAATAGGTATTATACATATCGTCTTCTTCCATATCCATAAAATTCATACTAGCAGGGTTATTTTAATGTTTCAACAAGTAAAAAAAGACCGCCACATGGGGCGGTTAAGGTTGGGATGATTGCTCTTTGCGCACCGCGATATTGTTAAAGCGGAAAGGGAATTTTGGCCTGAATCTGGAGCAATGGCTGCAGGGGTGGATTTTTTCGCAACGCTTGAAAGCCAATATCTCATCTTCTGTGCTGACAAAATATTTCCCTTTTTGATTCCACGGCCTCATAATACCTCGGCGGTCAGGTTTTTTTATAAACTTTTGTTTTTCACAGAAACGATAATATATTTCTTGAGCTCCTGCGCGCGGGTGCGCAACTAGCCTAAAAAATCTACAGGCTTCGCGAGGGCGCCATTTCTTTTTTGAAATATCAAATCTTAACACATCTCCCATTTTCTTTTTCCCTCCTCTCCTTTCTCCATCGTTGTTAATGCAGAAGTCTCACGTTAGCTTCATCTCCGCAAAGCCTGATAATCGTCCGCGAGACGGACATAAACGCCAGTACTATTAAACCAATTGAAAATATAACCCCATCTAAGAGAAAATCTGCAAGCTTTTTCTTCATGCTTTTCTCCTTTCTTGAAAGAAGTTAAAATTTGCCGTCTTTTTTTACTTTACTGCCGCCACTTTAAAAAAGCAAGTCGCGCTGTGGATTTATTTGAGCCAGCTCTCTTTTCCTTTTAAAAATTTTTTGATGCGCCGGAGGCCTTCTTCTATTTTCTTTTCATCCAGCGCGTAGGAAAGCCGGATTCTTCCGGGCGCGCCGAACCAGGCGCCGTTGTAAACAATCACTTTATATTTGTAATAAAGCTCGCCCAAGGCGCTCTCGGTATTTTTTATTTTTGGAAGCACATAAAAAGCGCCTTCCGGTTTCCACAAATCAAACCCGAGCTTTATAAGCCCGCCGTAAATAAGGTCGCGCCTTTTTTCCCAAATCGCGACTTGATTTTTAACATAACTCCGCGGGGCGCGCATCGCGGAAAGCGCCATTGCCTGACCCATGGAATTGGTGTTCATTGAAGTATGCACTTTCATATCCGTGATTTTTTGGACAAATTCCCTGTCCGGAGAATAAAGGTAGCCGACTCTCAACCCGCACATTGCGTAGGTTTTTGAAAAAGAATTTATGGTGATCACATGCCGGCCTTTTATCAGATAATTTTCGCGCCCGTAAATTAAATCTTTGTAAACTTCGTCGGAAATAACCCAAACGCCGAGTTTTTTCGTGATTCGCTCAATGGCTTTTAGAGTTTCCATTGTTTCCACACGGCCGGTGGGATTGGATGGGGAGTTGATTAAAACAGCTTTTACTTTTTTGATTTTTTTCTTGAAATCATCCAAATCAATCAGGCCGTTTTTTAATTGGGTGTAAATTGGCTGGAGCCCGGCGAATTCTACGATTGGCGGATAAGAATAGTAATAAGGTCGGCAAAGTAGGATTTTGTTTTGGCCGGGCATTTTTGCCAAAACACGCATGGCCAAATCCAAAGCTTCCGAGGCGCCGTTGGTAATCACAAAATTTCCTGCTTTAGCTTTTGGATATTCTCCAGCGAGAGCTTCTCTTAATTTTTTGTCGCCTTGAATCAGCCCGTATTTAAAAAGGCGGGGATTTTCCAAGCCCTTGAAAATTTCTTTGGGCGGCGGGAGGTCGGGCTGTCCCGAGCCGAAAGAAATTAATCCGTCGCCTTCTTTTCCGATAAAAAACGCCGGTCCGGTTATTTTTTGTTTCCCGACCATTTATAGAGATTAACATAAGAAATTAATATAAAAAAGAAAGGAGCTCGATTTTGTGAGCTCCCGAAAAAGACGAGATGTTTTTCATCCAACAGTTATAGAGATATTCCCGCTGTGGCGCCTGAACATTATATCTGGAGCACCATCAGCCAGCTTAAGGACAAGGTAGCCATCATCACAAGATTTGGCAAAAAGTCCCAACACGTGATTAATTCCATCGTTGCCAATGCCAATAATCTTGTTTATATCGCATACTGACTGATGAACCTCAGCGGAAACAACTTTTTTCCCTACGATGTTCTCCATCTTTCTCTCCTTTCCACCTTTCGGTTTTGAAAAACAACAATAATTTAAACCCAGTCTTGCTCTGGTTCTAGTATAGCACCGTTAAATTACAAAGTCAATAGTGCGTTTTATTGCAAGCTTAGTATTATAAAACTATGGGTTTTAACGAAAAACAGTTGGGTAGTCTCTCTCGCTATCTTTCCGAAATTTTTGTTGTTGCGATGCGCGGTAAAAATAAATAAAATGAATGATTTAACTTTATACATTATCGCCGCAATCGCTTTCGCGATAATGTTTGCGATCGTGCTTTTTTACAATCCCAAATCCCGTTAGCACTAAATAATAATTTGTAAAATTTAAAGAGCCCAGTTTTTACCGGGCCCCTTTGGCTATCTTATCTCTCCTTTCTGCTGTTTTTCGAGCTTGCTTAGTAGTATTTTAATTATGTTAACCTTGAGCTCATCGTGCGCATCTTCCGCCAAGGCAAGCGCGCCGGTCAGCTTATTTATCCGGTCGCTAAGCAGGTTTTGAACACCTGTGTCTTCACGGGTAAAGGCTTCCACGCTACTGGGGCTAGCCCTCAAGGCCGCACAGCAAGCGTCGCACTGGAGAATGCCGAGGAGAAAAAAAAGATCCCGCTCCTTACAGACTGCTTTGCGTTCCCAGATCCAAAGCCAGAGGCTCAAAAAACTTGCCACCGACTCAATGTGCCCATCATCGTGCTTGGAGATTTTGAGCAACGTGTCAACGTCAGCATTTTCCGGCATCCGCATCACTTTTTCTTTGATTTCTTTAAGCGTTTTCGCGACAAGCTTGTCATACGTCATCTTTTCCTCCTTTCTTGTTTATTGTGTTTTATTCTGTTTTTAGTATAGCACCGTTAAATTACAAAGTCAATAGCTAAATTATAAACGGAATTATGAGGAGGGCGACGATGTTGACCACTTTTATCATCGGATTTATCGCCGGACCGGCGGTATCTTTGTATGGGTCGCCGACTGTGTCCCCAGTGACGGCGGCTTTGTGCGCTTCCGAGCCCTTGCCTCCGTAATTTCCTTCTTCAATAAATTTTTTGGCGTTGTCCCAGGCGGCGCCTCCCGAAGTCATTGAAATCGCCATAAAAAATCCGGTAAGAATCACGCCGATTAAAAGCCCGCCTAAGGCCTTCGGCCCGAGCAAAAATCCGACCAAAATTGTGACTAAAATCGGAAGCAACGCCGGCAAAATCATTTCTTTCAAAGCCGCGCCGGTCACAATGTCCACTGTTTTGGCGTAATCTGGTTTTTGGGTTCCCGCCATGATGCCCGGCAATTCTTTAAATTGCCTCCGCACTTCCAAAACAACCGCTCCGGCCGCGCTGCCCACGGCGCGCATGGCAAGAGATCCGAAAATATAGGGAAGCATTCCGCCGATAAATAAACCGGTTATGACCAAAGGGTCCGAAAGCTGGAAAACCGCGCCGGCGCCTTTTGAAATTAACTCCGAAGCGTAAGCGGAAAATAAAACCATCGCGGCGAGCCCCGCCGAAGCAATGGCGTAGCCCTTGGTGATGGCTTTGGTTGTGTTACCCACGGCATCCAATGGATCGGTAATTTCGCGGACGCTTTTTGGCATGCCCGCCATTTCGGCAATTCCTCCGGCGTTGTCGGTAATCGGGCCGAACGAATCAATCGCCACAATTATTCCGGTCATGGAAAGCATAGAAACCGCGGAAAGCGCCACGCCGTAAAGGCCCGCGAAATAATACGCGCCCCAGGCGGAAAAAGCGATGAGTAAAGCGGGAAGCGCGGTTGATTCCAAAGAATAAGCCAAGCCAATTATTATATTCGTGCCGTGGCCCGATTGCGAGCTTTTGGCGATGTCTTTTACCGGGCGGAATTTTTTAGACGTGTAATATTCCGTGATTAAAACAATTCCTAAAACAACAATGAGTCCCAAGAGAGACGCCAAAAAATAATCAAACGAACTGCCGGGGATTTTTACCAAGTTTTTAAATAATCCGTTCTCGGCCGTTCCCGGAGCGATTACAAATTCTTTTATCGCGAAATAAAAACCTATTGCCGAAAGAATTCCCGCTGCCACTAAACCTTTATAGAGCCCGAGCATTATTTTTGAAGCATCCGCCGCCTTAACAAAAAAGAATCCTATTATAGAAGCCCAAATCGCGGCTCCGCCCAAAAATAAAGGAAGCAAAATCGCGGCGTCAGCTCCCGCAAAAACCGCGCCGCCCAAAAGCATCGCGGCGATTAATGTCACGGCGTATGTCTCAAAAAGGTCAGCCGCCATTCCGGCGCAGTCTCCCACGTTGTCGCCGACCAAATCGGCAATCACCGCGGGGTTCCGCGGGTCGTCCTCCGGAATTTCGGCTTCGGTTTTTCCGACTAAGTCCGCGCCGACATCCGCCGCTTTGGTGTAAATTCCTCCGCCCAATCTGGAAAAAACGGAAATCAAAGAGCCGCCGAAACCGACGCCGACCAAGGCGGCCAAATCATTTATCCAATTCCAAAATCCGGCGACAACCAAAAGGCCCAAACCCACAACTAAAAATCCGGTAACCGCGCCGCCTTTGAACGCCAGAGAAAAAGCTTTTTTTAAACCGGATTTCGCGCCTTCGGCAACTCTAGAATTTGCCATCACAGCCGTTTTCATTCCCAAGTAAGCTGCGAGCGAAGATGCCAAAGCGCCGATTATAAAACCGATTGCGATATTTTTGCCAAGAAAAAACCACAAAAGCAGGGCGACGAGCGCGCCTACTATAAATACGGATTTAAATTGCCTTTTCAAAAACGCGCTTGACCCAACGCGGATGGCCTCGGCGATTTCTTTCATTTTTTCATCACCCTCGGGCGCTCTTTTCACCTGCGCTCTCAAATCCAGCGCGAAACGTCTTGAGAACAGTCCCGTGCCTAGGTCAAAATATTCTATGGTCATAATGGTTATTAGTATAATAGATGTAGCTGAAAATTTCCAACCTTTTTTAAATTCTAAATCTGAACGCTATAGCGCTGAAACTTAGAATTCAAAAATTAGAAAATTAAGAATTACTCCCCCGCAATCCCTTCCCCGGAAACTTCGCCTTCGGAGGTCGCTTCGGCGACGGTTTCGCCGGTGCGCGAACGGATATCTATTTTATAACCCGTGAGTTTTGCGGCAAGCCGCACATTTTGCCCGCCCTTGCCGATTGCCAAAGAAAGCTGGTCTTCAGCCACGGTAACTTTTGCGTGTTTTATATCTTCGTCAATTTCCACCTCCAGCGTTTTTGCCGGAGAAATCGCGGACGCAATATATTTTTCTTTATCTTCCGACCAGGGGATGATGTCTATTTTTTCGCCGCCCAATTCGGCAATAACCGTGGTCACGCGCACACCTCTCTGCCCGACGCATGAGCCGACCGGGTCAATATTTTCTTCTTTGGATGAAACGGCGATTTTGGTGCGGCTGCCGGCTTCCCGCGCGACATTTTTTATTTCAACCGCGCCCGAGGCGATTTCCGGAACTTCAATTTCAAAAAGTTTCGCGACTAATTTCGGATGGCTTCTTGAAAGATAAACGCCCGGGCCCCGCGGCATTTTTTCGGCTTTCAAAAGCAAAACTTTGATTCTTTCGCCGATTCTGTATCTTTCGCCGCGCACTTGTTCGTCCGGCGGGAGCACGCCGATTGTTCTTCCTAAATCCATAAAAACCAGCCGTCCCTCCACTCTTTGCACAATGCCGCTCAAAACCTCGCCTTCTTTTTCTTTGAACTCGTCAAAAACGGAATCCCTTTCGGCTTCGCGGACGCGTTGCAAAATAACCTGCTTGGCGGTTTGCGCCGCGATTCTTCCATAATCTTCTTTTGATTCCAGCGGAAAAGTAAGTTCGTCGCCGATTTTGGCGTCTTTTTTGGTTTTTTTCGCGTCGGCGAGCATAATGTGCCGGTCGGCGTTGAAGCGGACTTTTCTGATTTCGCCTTCTATTCCAATTTCACCATCTGTGCCCAAGGCCTCCCGCGCAGCTTCTCTGGTTTCCTGGCGCTCGCTTTTTATTTCCTGCCCTTCAATTTTCGCGGCTTCCTCTTCAGCGATTTCTTCTTCGGATTTAATCATGGATTCGTCCACGACAAGCTTTACCTGCCAAAATTCGGCTTTGCCGGTAGCGATATCAAACTTCGCGCGGATTAACTGCGTCTTTTTGCCGTAATCTCTTTTATAAGCGGCGGCCAGGGCCATATCAATTGTCTCCAGAATTTTTTCCTTGGAGATGCCTTTTTCGGCGGCCAACTGGTCCAGCGCCGCGTTGAAATTTTTTATGTCTAACATATGATTTTTAGTAAAAAAATCCATCGTAAATGATGGACTTATTCAATCCTAGCAAAGACAAGAGAGTGTGTCAAATCCCCCGATTCGCCCCAGTGATAACGACGGTTTTTATGATTTTAGTTTATCGTTTTAACATTCTTTGGATGCTATAAGAATATCTATTCTTTTGAGACCTCAAAAGAAAAAACGTGTCCGAATTCTCTCTTAGCAAAAGCGTATTTCGGATGCATTTTGTATTTTTGAGCAAAAAACGAATATAAGATTATATGTAATTCCAAAAATAAAAAACTGAATATCCCTACAAAAGCGGAAATCGTTGCTAGTAATAATGCGCCATTGATAAAAAGATAAATTGCCACGCCAATCCCGACCAAGGCTGTCACAAAAGGGTGAAATAAAGAAAGACCAAGCATTATTGCTAATTTCCTATTATAAAAATACCAATTGATAATGCCAACAATAACATTGATAGCTATTGAAATACCAATTATGTAGAAGATGGAA
>JAUYMO010000015.1 GCA_030699445.1 Candidatus Giovannonibacteria bacterium | reverse complement strand
GCTAAAATTATTTTCGGCGCGATTCAGGACGAAC
Source organism: Candidatus Giovannonibacteria bacterium (assembly GCA_030699445.1). GTDB lineage: Bacteria > Patescibacteriota > Minisyncoccia > UBA11713 > 2-01-FULL-45-33 > GWA1-44-29. The sequence goes on along the minus strand of JAUYMO010000015.1, from coordinate 16,482 downwards.
GTTTGAAAAAGGGAGACATTAAAATAACCGTCATCGCCTCCGGCTTTCCGGACGATCACATAGGCAAATCGGCGACTTTATTCAGTCCGGCAATCGCGCAAAAAAATAATCCGGTTTCCGCAAATCCGGCGGGAAAATCTTCCGGCGTGCAAGTTCAAAACAAAAATAATTCCGACGAGAGCGAATGGGACTCTATCCCCGCTTTCATACGAAGGCAGAGGAAATAGTGTTATAATCAACTCATGGCAGATTTGTTTTTAAATCCTGAAGAAGCGATTGATGTCTGGGACGTGAGGCCGGGCGAGAAAATCGCCGATTTTGGGTGCGGGGCGGGTTTTTTTTCCGTGCCTTTGGGCCAGCGCGTCGGGCCCAACGGCAAAATTTACGCTTTGGATATCCGTCCTGAAGCTTTGGAGGCGACACGCGCCAAAATAAAATTATTCCATCTTTTTAATATTGAGCCCCAGCGGGCGGACCTTGAGATGCCTAGGGGTTCCGGCATCCGTGACGAAAGCATTGATAAGGTTTTAATTTCAAATATCCTTTTCCAAGCACAAAATAAAAACGCCGTCGCCCAGGAGGCCTATCGGATTTTGCGGAAAGGCGGAAGCTTGATGGCGGTGGAATGGAGCGAAGATTCATCCTTAGGCGGGCCTTCCATGGACCACCGCGTCGGAAAAGATGAAGCCAAAACAATTTTAACAAGCGCAGGCTTTTCTTTTTATAAAGAATTTTCCGCCGGAAGCCATCATTACGGATTAATTTTTAATAAATAAAATCAGCATGAACAAACTGCAAATCATAATAATAGGAGGGGCAATCGTTATAGTGGTCATAGCCGTTTTAATCGTTACCGGAATCGTGCCCGGATTAAAAACCGGCGGAGAGGGCGGAGCGAGCATTACTATGTGGGGGTTTGGCGACGAGGGCGCCGTAAGAGATTTGGTTTTAAAATACGCCGAGGCCCATCAAAATTTTGACGTGAAATATTCAAAAAAAGATATCGCGAATTTTGAAAGCGATTTTTTAAACGCCATCGCCCGCGGCGAAGCACCGGACATTGTCGTTTTCCCTTCCGATTTTCTTAAAAAACACAAAGACAAGCTCTCAACTGCTCCCGCGATTTTATTTACCGAACGGGAAATCAGCCAGCAATATGTTGAAGCGGCCTCGGCGTTTCTAGGCGCGAAAAAAGAAGTTATCGGTGTTCCGTTTTATGCCGACCCCTTGGCGCTTTTTATAAATAACGACCTTTTCACAAAAGATTTCATCGCTTCGCCTCCCAAAACCTGGGATGAATTTTTAAACGTCGCCGCGAAGCTCACAAAAAAAGATTCTTCAGGAAATATCGTCATATCCGGCGCGGCTCTGGGCCGGGCGGGAAATATAGAAAACGCACCGCTTATTTTAACAACGCTTTTTTTGCAATCCGGAGAAAAAATTATAAACGATTCGGGAGAAGTCGCGCTGAACGAACCAATAAACATCGGCGAGGTTACTTTGCACCCCGCTGAATCTTCCCTGCAATTCATAACCGATTTCGCGAATCCCAAAAAAAATTCACAAAGCTGGTCTAGCGCGTTGCCCGAAGCACAAGACGCTTTTACAAATGGCAAACTTGCCATGTATTTCGGTAAAATTTCGGAATACAATGAAATAAAAAATAAAAACGCGCACCTGTCTTTTTCCGCAGCGCTTTTACCGCAATTAGCCGGCGCCGCGCGCCCCGTAACCGGCGGGGAAATTTTCGCCCTGGCCGTGCCAAAAGCGTCGCGCAACCAAACGCAGGCCTGGCAATTCATACAATTTTTATCAAGCGCGGAAAATTCGGCAAGTTACGCGGATAAAACCGGAAATGTTTCCCTTCGGCGCGATGTCCTGCCGGTTTATCAAAAAGAATCTACGCGCTCGGTTTTCGCGAATTCGGTTTTGGCGCTTAAACTTTGGCCAAATCCCGACCCCGCGCTTACCGACCAAATTTTCAGGACTTTAATAGAAGACATGGCCGTGGGGAGGTTCACCCTGCGGGATTCATTGGAAAAAGCCAAAGCCAGGCTCCAAGCAATATGAAAAAATTTTTAATTTTTAATCTTTTATTTCTTGCCTTTCCGGCGTTCGCGGCGGACGGCCTTGTAACTTGCGGTTTGGGCAAAGGGGAATATTGCACGCCATGCGACCTTTGGACTTTGGCAAAAAACATCGTGGATTTTTTAGTAAAACCGCTGACCGGTCTGGCGTTTCCGGTTTTGGTACTCGCGCTTCTCATCGGCGGAATTGTCTGGGCAACCAGCGCCGGAAATCCAAATCGCATTGAAACTGGCAAAAAAGTTATCACATCTTCAATCGTCGGAATTTTCATTGCTTTCGGCGGCTGGCTGATAGTGGATACCATCATAAACACTTTGGTTTCGGGCTCGCCCACTTTCGCCTGGCAAAAAATACAAGACTGCAAGAAGCCGATTGACACTCCGATTACGCCAATTATTCCGCCCATCACAGAAAAACCACCAGCCGGAGATGTTTTTCAGACGGACGAAGAAGCCAGACAGCTTTTGCTCAACAATGGAGTTCCAATCAATAAAGGCGATTGCCCCACCCAGCAAGCTACTACCTGCACAAGCCTAAAAGGATTGCCAAAATATGTTGCAACAAAACTTATCCAATTACAAACGGAGTGCTGGAATGTTTGTCCGTTTGTGGTTACAGGCGGAACGGAAGCCGGCCACCAAACTCATGGTCCGGGGCAACCGGTAGTGGATATTGTGCCGGCACAAAACAATAAATCACAGGGCGCTTTTCTCGTCCTTCTGGCAAAAGTTTCTTCTTCTTCATTCGGCGGGGTCGCGCGTTGCGAGTCGCAAGGAGGAGCCCCGGTAAACAATTGCAAGTCGCCTACTAATCATATCCATGTTTCTTTTCCATTAAAATAAGTTATAATAAATCCATGCGGATAAACAAAATAAAAACCTTCATTTTTTCTTTGCTTCCGGCCTTAATATTTCTGCCGTTTTTGGCTTCAGCCGAAACTTTTCCAAATCCGCTCGGGAGCACATCCAGCTTCCAACAGGTGGTCCAGAAATTCGCGGATTTGGTTACCAAAATAGGCCTTCCGATAGCGACGGTTTTTCTGATTTACGCGGGGCTGCTTTTTGTGACCGCGAGAGGCGATGAAAAGCAATTAACAACAGCCAAAGACACATTTTACTGGACGATTTTAGGCACGGCTATTTTGGTGGGAGCGTCCGCCCTCGCCACCGCCGTTATAGATTTCGCGGGCAAGCTGTGATATTATAAATATAGGTTAAAAAATTATAAAAGGTCGTATAAAATTAAAATTAATAGTATTATATATCTATGAACATAAAAACACTGGTTAAAATTTCTGTTTCCGCGGCATTGCTGGCGCCACTTTTCGCCTACGCCGCGGATGTGATTTCAATCCTTTACCAAACGCAAATCATTTTGAACCGGATTATTCCCATATTGATGATTATCGCCACCATTGTCTTTCTTTGGGGCGTTATCAGATACATTACCGCGGGCGGTGACGAAGACAAATTGAAAGAGGGCAAGAGCTTTATAATTTTCGGGCTGATAGGCCTTTTCCTTATGGTAGCCATCTGGGGAGTGGTCCGCGCGCTGGTTTCCCAATTCGGAGTAGGGGGAGGAGTTATACCGCCTGGCCCTGGAGATGTGCCGCCATCGCCTTAATTCTAAAACAAAGTGATGATTGCCGTAGCATACGCCAGAACAGTTGACGATTTAATCAAAACCATTCAGCAATCCATTTTAGACCCGATTACTTATTTGCTTTTGGTTTTGGGCGCGGTGGTATTTCTTTACGGCGTGGTGGAGTTTATCGCCGGAGCCGCAAATGAAGACGCGCGGACAAAAGGAAAAAGCCATATGATTTGGGGGTTGCTGGGGCTTTTAATTATGATTTCCGTTGAAGCAATCATCACAATATTAAAAAATTTCTTTAAATAAATATGACTGTCTCAACAATAATCTGCAATATCGTAGTCGTGATAAAACAATTGACCAGTCTTTTGTTTATTGTTGCCACTCTTGTTTTTTTATGGGGAGTGATACAATACGTCATTGCCGGCGAGGACGAAAAGAAAGTCGGGCAAGGAAGAAAATACATTACCTACGGACTTTTCGGGCTTTTTGTGATGCTGGCGATGTGGGGACTTGTGTTCGCGATTTACAGGACTGTTTTCGGAACCAGTCCGTCTCTTCTTCCTTTTACCTCGTCTTGCCCAAGCCAAAATTTGACTCCGATTTTAACTCCGTCCTAGCGCCGGCATGAAGCTCGCGCTAAAAATCGCGCTTTTTACATTATTCGCGCTGCCGTTTTTCGCTTTCGCTCAAAATCCTTCCGTTACCACTTTTGTTGTCTCTCCCGCCTCCATTGCTTCCGGAGATGTCGCGAGCTTCGCCTGGCAATTGCAGGAAGCCGGAGGATATTCATTTATAATTCCATGCTACACAGGCATTAAATTTAAATATTTCAGCGGAAGCGCGTTCAGCTGCGGCAATAAAATTTCAACTACCGCTAAAGTCAACGACCTGCTCACTTTTTATGTTTATAATACATCGGGGTTTTCCCGCGTTATAACCGCTACGCTTACGCCGAAAAACGCATCGGGCCAAGATTATGGCGCCGGAAGCAAAGACGCGACATTGGCAGTAGCGGCTCTCGCCCAGCCGATTATAAAATTTTCCGCTTCTCCAGAAACCACACTGCCTGAAAAACCGGCGGTTTTATCATGGCAATCCGCCGCGGGCGTTGACGGAGTTAATCTGCAAATTGAATGCAAAGAAGGAATCCGTGTTACTTCCGCTTCATTTACCGGAACCATGCCCTGCGGAAAACCGGTTTTTACAAGCGACCTCGCGCCTTCGGGAACTTTGGCTTTAAATTTTTATAATTCCTTAACCGAAGCCGTTCCTCTGCAATTTACCTTGCTGCCGGCTATCTCTCCAAAAAGTTACGACGCGACGCACGCCGCGAATATTACCGTAACCATTGCTTCCGATATATTGCCGGATCCGGAGGTAACTTATTTTGCAGCTTCAACAACATTGGCAAATTACGGCGAGCCCGTAACTTTGAATTGGGCAACAACTAATGCTAAGGGGGCTAATATCAGCATATTCTGCGTTGAATCTGTTTCGGCAACATCATCAAAAAATCCGAGCTCTATTTTGCCTTGCGACAAACTGGCTTTTAGCGATTCTTTAACAGCGAACGGCAATTTAAAACTCTATTTTCAAAATAAAAGCCAAACCAATCAGGCGGTGAATATCTCCCTGTTTCCTTCAAAAACTGCCGGGACTTATGACGCAACGCGCGGGAAAAGCATAACCATTGTGATAAAGCCTCCGGCTGCGGCTGCCACGGCTCCCATCACTCCGCCAGTCATTCCACCCGTTGCCCCTCCTGCGCCAATGCCGACAACGCTGCCGGCGCCAGCCGCAAAACAAACCTCCCCAACGCCTTCAGCTAAAACCATAATTCCTTCGCCTCCGGCGCCACTCCCAATCTCGCCAATTCAAAAAATCCAAACCGAGCTGCCAAAAACAGAAGATGTTAAAATAAAACCTCTTGTGATTAAAACTGAATCTGAAATTTCGCAAAAACTTCTGGAAAATAAAAACTTTGTTTCAATCACAGATATTAAGCCTGCTTTTAACAATCATTTTTATGAAGTAAAAGTAGAGAAGCGCGCAAGAATTTTGTTTTTAATACCGGCCAAAATGGAAGTTGAACTTTTTATTAACGCCGAAACCGGCGAGGTCATCAGCGAAAAAACCCCTTGGTGGGCTTTCCTAATAATATAAAAAGGTGTAAAATTTTACTACGCCGCCGTGGCGAAACTGGCATACGCGCACGACTTAAGATCGTGTCCCGCAAGGGGTGTGGGTTCAACTCCCACCGGCGGCATATAGTAAATTTTTATTTTCCGAAATTGCGCTTGGTTTCTGCGAAAAAATTTATCGCTGACAAAAATTCCTCTTTGGAAAAAGCCGGCCAATAGGTATCGGTAAAATAAAGTTCGGAATAGGCGGCTTTCCATAAAAGAAAATTAGAAAGCCGTTTTTGCCCGCCCGTGCGAATAATCAGTTCCGGTTCCGGAAAGTCGCCTGTCCATAAATATTTTGAAAATTCTTCTTCGGTTAAATTTTGCGTAATATTTTGCGGGAGGCGCTTTATAGCGGATAGGATTTCCGCTCTTCCTCCGTAATTAACCGCGATGCCCAATGTGTAATCTTTAAACATCGCCGTTTTTTCTTCAAGCTCTTTCATGCTTTTTCTGACGCGTTCCGGGAATTTATCCAGCTCTCCAATAAATTTAACCCGCGCCTTTTCTTCCGCGATTTTTTGGGCGCGCTCTTCAATAATTCTCTCAATCAGCTTCATTAGATATGAAACTTCTTCCTCGGGGCGGTTCCAGTTTTCTGTGGAAAACGCGTAGACAATTAAATTGCGGATGCTCGCGTCGCGCGCCCATCCCATAACTTCCAAAAATTTTTGGTAACCTGCTTCGTGCCCCGCGAACTGCGGAAGGTTTTTTTCTTTCGCCCACCGCCGGTTGCCGTCCATAATAATGCCGATGCAATTCATAACCGCGAAAATTTGTTTTTAACCTGCCCGACCGGCAGGCGGGTAAATAATTTCAAACGAAGTAAATTCAAAAGTCGGCTCTTCCCAATCAACCATAATGTTTTCTACTTTACCAAAAATAGGCCCTTCGCGCAATAATTCAATGAATCGCTTAAGAACTTCCTCGTCGCCTTCCGCAACAACTCTTACGCTTCCGTCGGTGTCATTTTTTACAAATCCCATAAGCCCCAGACCGCGCGCTTTTCTCTTGGCGAAATCCCGGAACATCACCATCTGCACCCGTCCCATAACACGGACGGTTATTCTTTTTTGAGGCATATTTTATAATAACAACCAAAAGCGGGCATAGTCACAAATCAATGAATGCCCATTTTGTAATCAAAATCTGTGTCAAATTCTTTGTAATTTACCGTGAGTTCCTCTCCCTTTTGAATATCTCTAGCCGCAATATCAATTTCTTCATCGGAATCATTGCTTATTAAATTTGGATTATCCGCATGATTAAGAAATCTAGTATCATCAAAACAAAGAATATAATATCCGCCCTTGTTTTTATAAGCGTATTTAAGAAATTGTTCGCGCGCCGGTTCGGACAAGTTTGGTATATCATTCTCAGAAATCTCCAAATCAAATCCTGGCATAAATTTTTGCACAAGAGTTTCTTTTGGAATAAATTGATCTGTGAAAAGCCCGATGCCATTTATCTTACTCGGTCCGATTTTTGTTTTTACTAAAAGCATAAAATATAAACGTTTAAAAAAATTTTCCTAATTTTTATGCGGCCAGGGGGAATCGAACCCCCATCCTGTCCTTGGCAAGGACATGTTCTACCACTAAACCATGGCCGCGATTTTTGCCTCCGAGAGGATTTGAACCTCTAACCCTTTCGGGACGGCGTCCTAAGCGCCGCGCGTATGCCATTTCCGCCACGGAGGCATTGATTTTAATCGCATTTCGACGTAAAATTTTGAATATGGCCTGGTAGCCAAGTGGTAAGGCAAGGGACTGCAAATCCCTTATACGGGGGTTCAATTCCCCCCCAGGCCTCAAAAATTTTACTTACCACTTTATTCATTTTTAACTTTTTCCAGCAAATTTTCAAGGTTCGCCGATTTGTCTCCGCCGTATAAAACAAATTTAATCAGCGGGATAAACTGCCGGCGCGAACGGGAAGCGATGTATTTGCGGGCGCTTTTTTCCAGCCGTTTTATGTTGTGAAAAATCGCGTCCGCGTTTTTATCCGGAAAAATGGAAATTAAAACCTCGGCTTTGTCCGACCGCTCTTTTGTAATAACCCTGGTTACGGATATAAATACGTTTTCATCGCGCGAGGCGTTTTGCTGGAGAAATCCGGCGATTTCTCTTCTTAAAAACGAAGCGAATCTTTCTTGCTGGTGGGGCATTTGATGCGCCATCACTCAAAAATTTCCAATTCGTCCCCTTCGGCTATTGAAATTTTTCCGCCCGCCAGCGCACCGAATTCACCGCCCGCCGGAACCTCCGGAACATTTATTTTCCCCTGTTGCAGATTTTCAATTTTCCCTTCGCCGATTTTTTTATCGCGGCGTAAAATATCAAAAGTGGCACTTTTTTTCAAAACTCCTTCCGACACTTTCCCGCCGATAATCTGCCCCCGCATTGCAGGGGCGGCTTTCGCTGGGAAAATCCTCAAAATTTTAGCGCGCCCCAAAAGAATTTTATTTTCTTCCTTGGGCAAAACTGCTTCAATTTTCTTTTTTAAAAAATCGGCGACGTCATAAATAATTTCAAACTCGGCAATCTCCACCCCCATGCGCCGGGCCAGCTCCCGGGCGGAGTCCGAAATCCCAACTTTAAAAGCGATGGCTAAAGGCAGGGCGGATGAAGCCGCCATTTTAATATCGTCTTCGGACAAATCTCCGGCGCCGGAGCGCAAAATTTTAAGGTTAAGTTTTTCGTTTTTCAATTTTTCTATTTCATGCGAAATCGCTTCTGCCGAGCCCAAAACATCTGTTTTTATAACCAAGCCCAAGGAATCGCCCGACGGGAAGAAACCTGGTTTTTTTGAAGCCTCAAAACCAGGTTTCGAGGAGTCGGGCAAGAGCGCATTTTTCGCGACCGCTGCTGAAGAAGCCAGCAAAGCGTCTTTTTGCGAAAAGAAAGTTTTAAATTCCGCTCCAACCTGCGGAGTTTTATCAAAGCCGACAACCACCGCCGGCTGGGACGGCCCCGCCGAATCCATCGCCTCGCCTTTGAAATTTTCCAAAATTTTTACTTTAGCCACGGCTTCCCCAGCCGCGACGTATTCCCCTTTTTTAAGCGTGCCGTTTATGACAAGCAAGGTTGAGGTAACGCCTCTTTTAGGGTCCCTATGCGATTCTATTACCAAGCCGGAAGCGAAACTTTTCGGGTCGGCCGTGATCTCTTCCATCTCTGCCAAAAGTAAAATTACTTCCAAAAGATGGTCCACCCCCGTTCCCTGTTTGGCGGAAATTTCCGCGTAAGGAACATTGCCTCCTCTTCCTTCCAAAAAAACCTGGAGTTCCGCCAGTTCATTTTTTACTTTTTCCAAATCCGCCGCGGGCTTGTCTATTTTATTAATCGCCACCATGAACGGAATCGCGGCATTTTTTATTGTTTCTAAAGCTTCTTTGGTTTGGGGTTTCACTCCGTCGTCCGCTGCCACAACCAAAATAGCAATGTCGGCGACTTTGGCGCCCCTAGAGCGCATTTTAGAAAAAGCTTCATGCCCGGGCGTGTCCAAAAAAGTTATCTTTTTACCGGCGTGGTCCACTTCGTAGGCGCCGATATGCTGTGTGATGCCTCCGGCTTCCGAAGCCGCGACGCTGGATTTTCTGATAAAATCCAAAAGTGTGGTCTTGCCATGGTCAATATGACCCATTATTACCACGATTGGCGGTCTACTTTGCATTTTGTATCGCCTGTTTTTCCTCGTCCGTTAATTGATATTGCGAAACGCCGTTCGCGATCGGCTTGGCGTAAACGCGGTTCATTTCCCGGCCGTAAAGCGATGAAATTATCAGGCCGTCATTTTTTTCATTAAGCAAAGCCAGAGCGAAACTTTGGTCGCCGCCGGCATCGGAAAAAGGATTGTATCTCACGAGCCCGATTTTTCTTAAATTTTTCGGCAGAGCTTCTTCCAAAACTTCTACTCTTTTTTTCAGCTCCTCAAAATTTTCGGCAGAAATATTCTGGTTGTCCCGCAGTTCCAAAAGAACTTTTTCCAGATTCACTCCATCTGCCGGAGAGCCGCCGAAAATTTTTCTGAAATTCTTGCGCAAGAAAAATATCCAAATCAAAATAGCCGCGTCCAGCGCCAAAAGCCCCAGAAAAAAATAAAAACCGTATTTAGCGAATAAGTTTATCAGCTGGTTCATTTGAATATAAAAAGCTTAGCATGTTTTGATTTTTATGGCAAAAAATGTATAATCTAAAAATTAAACCGCCCATAGCTCAATTGGCAGAGCAGGTCCCTCTTAAGGACAAGGTTGTAGGTTCAACTCCTACTGGGCGGACAGGCAAAATTTAATGGAGGTGTGGCTGAGTGGTTGAAGGCGCCGCTCTCGAAAAGCGGTATGCTGGAAACGGCATCGGAGGTTCGAATCCTCCCACCTCCGAAATTATTTTTTGTAAGAGTAAAAAAAATATACTGATTTAAAAAAACAGCGTCGCGCTGTTTTTTGTTTGATTGAGATTGCAATGCTTATGAATGTGTGATAATGTTCTATCAGTACAAAAAGCGACAAGGAGGTAAGCAATGAGTGAATTACAGCAACTTCTGAATGAACAGAGCGGGGCATACATATGCGGGAAATTGGATCATTCTCGGCGATTTGTTCTGCCGCTGCAGACCAAAGATGAGACGCGGGAGGTTTTTTCTGAATGTGCTACGTGCCACGAGCAGTCGTGGATTCAACTCCCGCTGGATGGATACAAACAGCTACTGAAAGACGCGGCAGACGGGAAGATTCGGTAAACCAGCCTCACAAGTTCTTGTAGTTTTAGGGCAATCGAAATGGTTGCTCTAGTTTTTTTTCTTTTTGCGAGAATCGCCACCAAAACCGAAATCAAAAAATGATATAATAAAATTGCCAAAGCATTGGGCGTTCCAATGGAAGATTTAGTAAAATAATATTAATAACTAACTATCAATTTTATGGAACAGAATCTTGAGCCTCAACAGGTAAGTATCAAAAATCATAACCCTGTTTTAGTTATTGGTAGTAGTGTTTTAGTAACTGCCATTATAGTCGGATTTGGTATGTATTTTTTCTTACCCAAATTAACCACTACGACGACTCCGCCTACTCAAAATACTTCTGATGTAGGATCGCAGACTTTACAGACGGGGAATAATGCCTATGTCTTGAGTTCGGCGGTCACAAGCGTTTCTCCACTTGAAACTCTAAATCTTGTTTTTGATAGTCAAAAGGTTTTCTTAATCCAACATACACAAAATGGAGAAACCAAAATTGAACTTAAATCGACAGGGGATTACATCCGAGAAATTATCAAAGATTATGAACAACCATCGCTGGAGCCGGAAATTTCTCTGTTTAAAAACGGAGATGTGGTTCTTATTGAAATTTTAGAAGATACAGGTGGCATGGCCTCAGTCGGTTTCCGCACTCTTTTTGCAATCAATACAAGCAGCAGAACAGAACAAAAACTTTATGTTTTAAGAGAAAGTTTTGGCAATAGTAAAGAGGGTGTTACTGCGGAGCCGATACTTATGACTTTCTTTGACAAGCATGACTTAATACTTAACTGTGATCCGGCACAGATAGAACCCAATCCGTCTTATAGATCACTTGATTTCTCGAATTGCAACGGAGTTTATTTTGTAGAAGGTTATGCAAAGCGAGAAGAAAATTTGAGAGGTGGAACACAATACGATTACACTTATGCGGAAAATAAGGGTTATATTTATTACGACAAGGTCGGCAAAATTATTGAACCGAGAGTGTTAAGCGATAAACAGGGACAAAGGGCAATCATTTATACAAGATTTTCAGATTTAATGTTAGGCAAAGTAGCAATCGCGGTTGGACTGGGAGAGGATGTCCCAAGTGGTGGGAAAAATCGTCAGTTGTTTGATTTGTCTTTGAATCCCTAGTTATTGACGCCAAAGAAAAACTTGAAATCGTCCTTTCCGCTCCGGTTCAAGGCGAGGCGGGCGGAAGGGGGGTGTGGGGGGAATTCCGCCCGCCGAGCCCAGCCAGTTCCGTTCGGATATTTTCAAACAGACACCGAAATTAAAATGATGTGACCTTGCTTCTTATGACCATACTTCGGCGATAGCAAAAGTATGGTGCTATCTAAAATAAAGAAAGCCTCCGTAAAAAAAGAAAACCTCTCCCGCGCCGCGGGGGAGGTTTTCTAACTTATTAAAAACGACCTTTTCAAATTAAGTTACTTCTTGGCGTACGCGGCGCGGACCATTCCGGGATTCTGCGACATTATTCTGATGCTTCGCAATAATTTTACCGCTAAGGCAAAACCAACCAATCCCGCTCCCGCAGTAAGAACCAGTACCGATGGCTCAAGTTTATTCATAGCCGAGGCGATAAAGTTGGGAATCGCCCAAATGTTTGAACCGGCTACCTCCATAAAATTGGAGGCAATTTGGGCCACAAAGAACCTGCTGGCCGTCTCTTTCAAGGCGATACCCATAAAAAGAGCACTGCCTCCGGCCGTCGGGATGACCCGTTTGACGAACCAAATCCCATAAACTCGCCTCATTATTCGTTTTTTTAGATCGTTAGCCATAAGTTTAAGCCTGCTTCATGATATCCTTTAAAACTTTGCGCGCGCGGAAAAGTTTCATCTTCAAAGCGCCTATGGAAATCCCATGTTTTCTGGCAATTTCGGCGTAAGGGCGGTCCTCCACGTAATGCGCCCGCAAAAGCTCGGCCGCCTCGGAAGGCATTTTCTCAATAGCATCCCGCACCTCGCCGATATTTTCGTTCCTGTCCAAATTATCTTCCATGGAAAAAAGCGATTCGGCTTTTTCGTCGTCCGCTAAAATTTCGTCCAGATAACCCACGTCTCCGAAGCTTTTTTTCAACTTCCGGTAATGGGTCAGCGAAGTGTTAACCAAAATCCGCCAGGCCCAGCTTTTAAATTCCACGCCCGGCTGTTTTTTGAATTTTCCCGCGTTTAAATAAATTTTGGTGAAAGTTTCCTGCACAATATCCTCGGCTTCCTCTTTTGAGCGCACAATGCCTTGCGCCTTCCTTACAAAAGGCAGTTGATATTTATCAATCAAAACCGAAAAAAGCGAAGGATTGTCCAGCGACTTCTTTAAAATTTCATCATCCGGCATAAAACCAAAATACCATAACTTCCTCCGCTCCGCTATCTTGACAAAATAATAATTTATTGTTTTGGACCTACGGGGAATCGAACCCCGGCCTCGTCCATGCCATGGACGCGTAATACCATTTTACTATAGGCCCCCTTATGTTTAAGTTTATTTCTGCTCCCCGGATTTTTTGCTGAAAACATAGAGATAGAGAATGTCCAGAATGCCGAGAGTTTGCGCCAAAATCAAAACGATGAACCAAGCTTTGTCCCCGTTTCTGGCGGCGCGCCACAAGGCTCGCGCTTTCCAGTATAAGCTCCAGACAATCAAAATCAATAAAATCGGCGCCAAAAAACCCACGCCGAAACCTCCCCAAAAGGGGCTGGCCCAATGGCCGTATGAACCATAAAACCAATTATTCATATTTTTATAGTAGCATTAATCGGCCAAAACTTCCAATTGTCCCCTCGAAGGGAATCGAACCCCCATCTTATCCTTAGGACGGATCTGCTCTGTCCATTGAGCTACGAGGGGAAGCATGCCTGCATGCCTCCGGCATGGTTTCCTTATAGCATATTTTTTTGTTATATTAAATAAGATGACCGAACACGAGGAAAAAATTATAAAAATTATAGAGCGCGTTCTTCCCGGCGTGGTAAGCATTGCCGCCTCCAAAAATGTTGAGCTGGTTGAAAAAGATTTAATGAAAATGGGCATGGACCCGAAAATGTTTGAAGAAAAGCTCTTCGGCGAAGCCGACAAAAAAGGTAATGTTTCGGTATCGGGCGGTTCGGGGTTTATCGTGGATTCGTCCGGAATCGTCCTTACCAATAAACATGTCATCCAAGATAAAGAGGCCCGCTATAAAGCCGTCATCGGAGAAGATAAATACGATGTGGAAATTGTGGGGGCAGACCCATTAGCGGATATCGCCATATTAAAAATAATAAATCCGCCCAAAGAGCTAACCGTAATTTCTTTGGGAACTTCCAAAAATATAAAACTCGGGAGAACCGTCATTGCCATCGGCAACGCCTTAGGAGAATTTCAAAACACGGTTTCAACCGGCATCGTCTCCGGCCTTTCGCGGCTTCTTTCAGCCATTACCGACATTGAAGGCCACCAGCAAAGATTGCGCGGTTTAATCCAGACCGACGCTGCGATAAATCCGGGAAACTCCGGCGGGCCTTTGATAAATTTGGAGGGAAACGCCATCGGCATCAACGCGGCCGTGGTTTACGGCGCGCAAAACATCGGATTCGCCATACCAATTGACCGCGCCAAAAAAGATCTGGAAGAAATAAAAAAATACGGGCACGTCCGGGCGCCATTTTTGGGAATAAGATATGTTTTATTGAATAAAAATATTGGCAGGCATTTTAAAATTCCCGTGGAGCAGGGCGCCCTCATCGTGCGCGAAGAGCTTCCCGGAGACCACGCCGTTTTGCCCGGGAGCGCGGCTTTTGAGGCGGGTTTGAAAGAGCACGATATAATTTTAACCGCGAATAATAAAGAAATTACGGAAAAAGAAACTTTGGAAGACATTTTGGACACCTGCTCTATCGGAGACGAGCTGAAACTGGGAGTTTTGCGGCACGGAAAAAACATGTCTTTCAGCGTCAAATTAGAAGACCGCGCGAAATTCAGCTAATTTTTTTATTTTAACTCCAAAAGTTCTTTTAGTTTTTGCTGGTCAAAGCCGATGACGATTTTCCCGCCTATGTCTATCACCGGAACGCCCATCTGGCCGGTTTTTTTTATCATCTCGTCCCTGCTTTTAACGTCCGTTGCCACATCGTGCTCTTCAAAAGCAATTTTATTGGCTTCAAAAAACTTTTTGGCCATTTTGCAGTAGACGCACCAGGGAGTTGAGTAAATTGAAACTTTTTTCATATATCTATTATAGACGGGAGACAACTAAAAAGTAAAGCGAAGTAGTTTTTTAGCCCATTTTCCGGCGTAATCCACACCCACGCGCGAGGCGCGCTTGATTTTAAATTTTCCCGCCCCGTATTTACGGGGCGAGGCTCGCCCCGAAGGGGCGGCAATCCATAAACCAGTTTTCTTATCTGCTTTTTTGGCGTTAAAACGCTTATTAATTTTTAAAAATTTGGTAATCCGCCCCGGACCATTGATATTTTCAACCCCTCTGATTAAAACCGCCGCCGGATAATTTTGCGGCCCTGTCACAATATTTAACATCCAATGCATTCCGTAAGTAAAATAAACATACCACCGGCCGGCTGGGCCGAACATCGGGAAATTCCGCGTGGTTTTTCCGCGATGCGCGTGCGACGCCTTATCTTTAAACCCATCATAGGCCTCAACTTCTGTAATCATAAGGCACTTGGGAACTCGGTTCCCAAGTTGTTGCCTGCAGAGGAATTTACCCAAAAGCTCCCGCGCCACTTTCTCCGCCGCCCTATTAAAAAACTTTTGGGAAATTAATTTGCTCCGGCGCATTGGTTAAATATTTTTACTTGCTGATTGTAAACCGGAATAATGTTTTTTACCTGGTCAATCAAAGAATTCATCTGTTGGGCCATGGCGTTGTAATCGTCAACTTTCGCGTTGTAGGCCTCGTATTCATTTCTGTTTTGCGGCTTTTCTGATTCAAGCTCGGCTTTAAGAGCGGATGCCTGAATACTTAAATTATTAATTTGCGCCTCAAAAGATTCTATGCCGATTTTTAAATTTTCATCCGGCCCGGGGCAAGCCGACAAAGGAAGCGCGAAGTGCTGAACCGCGAGCCATGTCTCCCGCCCCTCAAACATCCCCCGCCCCGCGGCGATGCCGATTTCTTTGTAACGCGCGCCCAAAATATTGGCGCAGTGCCCGGGGCTCGCCATCCAAGCGTCAACCAGCGCCTTATCTCCTTCAAAATTTCCTAAAGCGAGATTTTCGCCGATTATAATAAATTCGTAGCCTTCTTTTTCCGCCAAGTCGCCAGCTCCCTTGCCAGCGAGCGATTCATGCGCGAAATATTGATTTTTAAACATATCGCGGACTTTGGCCAAGGCCGAAGCGGTAAGTTTTTGATCCGGCGCCAGCTCCGGCAAACCGGCTTTTTCCCTTTCTTTGTTGGTCCGGGAAAGAACGCCGTCGGCGGTCAAAATTATCTCGGCGGTCGGCGCTTCTTTTTGGGCTTTCAGCGGAGGCGGTGCCGCAATTTCTTTTTTTAGCGGACTTTTAGCCGGCTCCGCTATTTTATTCGGCGCGTAAACCGGCACCGCCTGCAGGGCATTCCCGAAAAAAATGCCGTAAATCAAGTAAGCCCCCAAAACCAAAAATAACAGGAGAGCTAAAAATTGTTTATTCATCAAAAATGCTTATTTACTCAACCACTTTCACTTCTCCTTTCATGCCCGGATTCAGATGGTTGTGATAATTCCACGAGCCAACTTTATCAAAAGTGAAAGAATAAGATTCTCCGTTGGCCAAGCCACGCGAAGCGTCAAAGCCGGGATAGTCCGTGTGAATAGGATGCGGATTGGAAGCCGGCCAAATCTGGCTCTGGCTTTTATTGACCCAAGTAACCTTTCCGCCT
>JAUYMO010000006.1 GCA_030699445.1 Candidatus Giovannonibacteria bacterium | reverse complement strand
GGCAGGCGGGCTTGAACCTCTGCTTTTTTCTTGGCGAAAGTGATTTCAATTTCTTTTTCCGCGAGTAGGGCAAGTTCTTCCCTGCTTTCCGTTTTCTCAACTCGCTCGCGAATATTAGAAGAATCTAATCCGCCCAAAATGCTCGCCAAATTCTCCCCAATCTCTTTTTTATTCCATTCATCCGGCGAGCCGAGAGTATGCGCGGCGATAATTTTCCCCGTGACTTCTCTCACCAAACCGCTTGCTTCTTCTTCCAACTCATCAGAAGAGGCGAAAAGAGTTTTTCGCCTCCGGTTATAAATCGCTGTGCGCTGCTTATTCATTACGTCGTCGTATTCCAAAACATGCTTTCTGGTGTCAAAATTGAACCCCTCAATTTTTCCCTGCGCCGATTCAATGGCGTTTGAGACCATTTTGTTTTCAATCGGCTCCTCCTCCGGAATGCCAAAACGGCCCATTAAATTTTTTATTTTATCAGAAGCGAAAATCCGCATCAGGTCGTCTTCCAAAGAAACGTAAAATTGCGACTCGCCCGGATCTCCCTGCCTGCCAGAGCGTCCGCGGAGCTGGTCGTCAATCCTCCGCGCTTCATGCCGCTCCGTGCCGATAACCAAAAGCCCTCCTGCTTCGCGCACTTTTTCCGCTTCCGCGGCGTCTGGCGGATTGCCTCCAAAAATTATGTCCACTCCTCGGCCTGCCATATTGGTGGCAACAGTCACCGCGCTGAACCGCCCGGCTTGGGCGATAATAGCTCCTTCCTCTTCGTGGTTTTTGGCGTTTAACAATTTATGCGCCACGCCTTCTCTGGAAAGCATCGCCGAAAGTTTTTCATTTTTTTCAATTGAAACCGTTCCGATGAGCACGGGCTGGCCTTTTTCGCTTCTGATTTTTATTTCGCGGGCAAGCGCGGTCCATTTCCCTTTTTCCGTCTGGAAAACTTTGTCCGGCAAATCCTTTCTTATCATGAGCTTATTAGTCGGAACGCTTGTGACTTCCAGATTGTAAACTTTATGAAATTCTTCGGCGGAGGTCTGGGCGGTGCCAGTCATCCCCGCCAATTTTTTATACATCCTAAAATAATTTTGGAAAGTAATCGTGGCGAGCGTCCGCGATTCCTGCTGGACCTTTACATTTTCCTTCGCTTCAATCGCCTGGTGAAGCCCGTCGGACCATCTGCGCCCGGGCATAAGGCGGCCGGTAAATTCGTCAACAATTATTACTTCCCCTGATTTTACGACATAATCTTTGTCGCGCTGGAAAAGGGCTTCCGCGCGGAGCGCCTGCTCCAAGTGATGCACAAATTTCATCCCGCGCTCGCTGTAAATATCTTTTATCCCGAGCATCTGTTCAATTTTTTCAATGCCGGATTCCGTTATCAGCGCGGTTTTCATTTTTTCATCAATATTATAATCATCATTTTCTTTAAGTCGCGGAACAATTTTAGCGAACGTTTTATAAAGTTCTCCCGACTCCGTGTCGGGAGCGGAAATTATAAGCGGCGTCCGCGCTTCGTCAATTAAAATTGAGTCAACCTCGTCAACAATCGCGAAGTTGTGCCCCCTTTGCGCCATCTGACTCGGCGCGTAAACCATATTATCTCTTAGATAGTCAAAGCCGTATTCATTGTTCGTCCCGTAAGTAATGTCGGCGGAGTAGGCCTCGCGCCGCGAGCACGGGCGCAAAAATTCATGGACAATTTTGAAAGCGCCGAGTGTGTCGCGGGCTTTGTCCAATTCTTTATGTTCCGGGTCATATAAATAACTCGCCTCGTGGTTTAAAACTCCCACCGAAAGCCCGAGCGCGCTATAAATTTGCCCCATCCAAGCGGCATCTCTTCGGGAAAGATAATCGTTTACCGTCACAATATGCGTGCCTTCACTACTAAGCGCGTTTAAATACGCCGGCAAAGTCGCGACCAAAGTTTTTCCTTCTCCGGTTTTCATTTCGGCGATGCCTCCTTTGTGAAGCACAATCCCGCCCAAAAGCTGCGCGTCAAAATGCCGCTGGCCCAAAGTCCTTTTGGCGGCTTCTCTTACGGCGGCAAATGCCTCGGGAAGAATTGCTTCCAATTCTTCCCGCTCCAACCTTGTGTCGGAGCTACCCTGAAGCCGCGCTTTAAACTCCCCCGTTTTTTTCTTTAATTCTTCGTCCGACAGCTTTTCAAAGCTTTTTTCCAGATTATTTATTTCTTCAACAATCGGCCGAAGCTCGTCTACGGCTCTTTCGTTGGAGCCACCAAAAATTTTTCCAAAAATAGACATGATGCGTATTATACGCTTTTTTATCTCTTTTTCAAACTTCTAGCTCCCTTGAGCATCAGAGAGTGCCTGCGCTCTTTGAATTTTTTTATCTCGCGCGTAAGTTCTTCTTCAACCAAATCAATTGCTTCGTTTAAGGTCTCACCTAAAGCTTCGGCGCGGAGCAGTGTTCTGCCAACGGACAAATTTGCCTCCGCGCGAAAAATCTTGCCAGCGCGGTGATGTTTAGTCGTTTTGCCAACCTCAATATCCAGCGCGACCACCTCGCTCTCGCGAACAAATAATTTCTCCGCTGCCAGCACAATTTTTTTGTCCACATATTCTCTGGTGGATTCCAAAAGCGCGATATTGGTGCCTTTTAATGAAACCCTCATGCTATTTTTTGTTCCGTTACAATATCGTTGTCCTCAACAAACACGGCCGCGGCGAAAACCGTAGTCCAAAGGCCATCTTTATTGCCGATGGCCGATTGCGTAGTGTTGGAAGTTCTTACGATTTTACCGGACATTTTAAACAATTGTTCTCTTTCATCCCAAGCCGTCTCGGAGTCAAACTCAATGCCTAAGGTTGTTGCCAACATGCTCGCCGCTAAATCCTCGGCGTATTCTCCGGCTTTTTCTTCCGTCTCGCCGTAAGCGTGATGCTCCGAAAGATAGCCGTGCTGTTCGGAGTCCGCCGGAATAGCCAAGCCCACCGAAGCGGCAATGAGCCGGTTGGGCTCGTTGGTGGACTCGCGGTCGTAAACGCAAAAAACTATCTCTCCGGGCCTGATTAATTTTACTCCGTCTTCTTTGGAAATTTTTTTGACCCCCGGAGGGTAGATGCTGGAAACCAAAATCAAATTGCAGTGGGCGATGCCGGCGCTGCGCAAAGCCAGCTCAAAAGACGCCAATTTTTCTTTGTGCACTCCGACGCCTTTCGTAAAAAATATTTTCTTTGGAACCATTCTTAATTTAATATTAAGCGACATGGTGCTAATATCAAAGTGTGGATAACTTATTAAAACATCATACGAATTTTAAATTTGGCGGGCCTGCTAAAAAAATTATCACGGCCAAAAGTGAAGCGGAGCTTATCGGAGCCCTCGCAGATTTAAAATTTAAAAAAACGAAATATTATATTTTAGGCGGCGGCACGAATATTATCGCCAACGACAAAGGATATGACGGCGTTATCGTAAAAATCGCCACCGGAAATTTAAAAATCAGCGGCAAAAAAATAATCTGCGAGGCCGGCCTGCCATTGGGAAAGCTGGTCAGCGCAGCAAATTCAGCCGGACTTTCGGGGCTGGAAACTCTTGCCGGAATCCCCGGAACCGTGGGCGGGGCGATTTACGGAAACGCCGGCGCCTACGGGCGGAAAATTTCTGAATTTTTAAAAAAAGTAAAAATATTTGACGGAAAAAATTCGCGCTGGCTTCCACAAACATCATGCGGTTTTAAATATAGAGAAAGCGTTTTTTCCGCCAAAGGCGGACCCGCCTCTGGCGGGAAAAAAAAGCCGTGGGTTATTCTATCTGCCTCGTTTAAATTAATAAAAGGCGATGCCAAAAAAC
Source organism: Candidatus Giovannonibacteria bacterium (assembly GCA_030699445.1). Taxonomy (GTDB): domain Bacteria; phylum Patescibacteriota; class Minisyncoccia; order UBA11713; family 2-01-FULL-45-33; genus GWA1-44-29. Next base: position 6,637 of record JAUYMO010000006.1, on the reverse strand, counting down.
TCATAAAAAAATCGCGAGAAATTATAAAAATCAGGGAGAAAAAATATAAACCAAATTTGCGCTGCGCCGGAAGTATTTTTAAAAACGTACTTGTTGAAGGAGGCAAAATTCCGGCTGGGTCTCTGCTAGAATCCATTGGCGCGAAAGGCATGAGAATCGGCGGGGTTTATGTGCCCCACCAGCACGCCAATCTCATAATTAACAATGGCCGCGGCAAAGCCGCGGACGCCAAAAAATTGATAGACATTTTAAAGAAAAAAGTCTACCGCGAATATGGAATCCGGCTGGAAGAAGAGGTGCAATATCTTGGGTTTTGATATAATATTTTAATCAGCTTTCGCGTTTCAGGGGGTTACGGAGCCGGCACTCACCTAAATGACATAGATGGAGTATAACCCTCCGTAGCCCCCTCAAGCGCGGAAAAATGGCATAAAAAACACAAAACCCGTGATAAATCGCGGGCTTTGTGCAGACATAGATATGTATCCCCGCAATGCGGGAAACACTCACATAATCACATCCTAGCACCTCCTATTTTAAAAGTCAAGCCCCGTTGTCCACAAAGCGGCCGTAGTAGCCATTTTTAGTTTTAAACGCTTCTTTGGAAGAATATTTATATTGAAACCCCAAGAGGCGCGTGATTTTTGAACCGTCCACGGCAATCGGATACGAATATCCTTTCCAGCTGCCTGGAGATGTTGGAATGCGCCCTTGCGTTAAATGCCAAGTAAAAAAGAACGCCACACGCGCCATCCATGGGTAAATTGGGAGCATTTTTTTGCCGACCGCTTCCGCCATATCTTTGCCGAATACCGCTTCTCCGGGCGGGGCGATATTAAACGCTTCATATCCTCCGTTGAGATTTGCCAGCGAAAACATTTTGACAATATCGGCCACATCGTCTTCATGGATATATTGGCGGAGCCACTTTGGCGTAACCGGAACCCACGAAACCCACAAAGAAATAATTTTATACAGAAACGATTTTTGTTTTTTTAAAGTTCCCGAGAGCGCCGACTGTAGCCCAAAGCGGATGTATTGATAACGCCCGCGCGGGCCGCTGATAGCGGCAGGGCGGACGATAAATATTTGGGGTACCGCGCCCTTTATTTTTTTTTCTTCATATTTTTTTCGCAAACGCTCTTCCGCAATCCGTTTCTCTTCGGCGTAGGAGTAATTGCTTTTCCTAAACGGCTCATTTTCCGCGAATCTGTGCTCAAGAGTGTTGTCCGGATACGCTCCATAGGAAGCAACCGTTGAAAAATAAATAAGTTTTTTGACGGACGGGTTGGAAAAAGCAAAATCAAATACTTTATCTGAACCCCCGATATTCCATTTCCATTGGCGCTCTCTCTCTCTGTAGAGTTCGCGTATCTGCCAGGCGCAATGGATAACCACGTCCGGCGCGCCTGCCGCTAAAACTTTTTCTTCCCAGCCCGGGTCGGCTAAATTTTGCTGGATATAAATTATTTTGGAGCTGGCTGGTTTCGGCGGAGCTTTCATATCTAAGGCCACAATATCCGTTACTTCCGGATTTTCAGAAAATCTGTCCGCCAGCATCCCTCCGATATATCCCGATGTCCCTGTTATAAAAATTTTCATACGCTTTAGGCCACTTTCTTTATAATCCCCAGCCGTTTAAACACCATATTTATGGTTTTTAAAATAATTGCCATGTCAAGAATAAACGACCTGTTTTTAATATAATAAAGATCATAGGCCAGGCGCTCACGGGTTTCTTCAACGGAACTGGGATTTTCCCCTTTAACTTTTTGAGAAACCAGCGCCCAACCGGCAAGCCCGGGTTTTATCAGCGTGCGCACTTTGTAGTAAGGAATTTTCTGTTCAAGCTCCCTGGCAAAATCCGCCACATCCGGCCGCGGCCCAACCATGCTGATGTCGCCCAAAAAAACATTCCAAAGCTGTGGCAGTTCGTCCAGAGAAGTTTTCCGCAAGAATCTGCCGACGCGCGTTACCCGCGGGTCGTTTTTCCCGAACCAGCTGACGGGCGCTCCAACTTTCATTGTGCGGAATTTAAAAGGCCGGAAATTTTTGCCGTTTTGCCCGATGCGTTCGGGCACGTAAAAAATCGGCCCTCCATCGTCCAATTTAATCGCCAAAATAATAAAGGGGTAAAAAATCAAAGAGACCAGCCCCGCCGAAAGCGAAATCAAAATATCAACTATTCTTTTGGTAAAATCGTACAAAGCCCGGGAGGGAGACGAGATATTTTCCAAAAGCCAGGTTTCGTCCACCAGCGATATTGGAATTTTATGAAAAACTGATTCGTAAAATTTCTGGAAACTGAAAAATTGCACTCCTTTGAAAACGGGCTCGTAAAACTTTCTAACGAGCCGTTCGTTATCTTGGTAAGAGGAACCGAAAGCCGTGGGCGCGACTATGGCCGCGAAAAATCCTCTGGCGGCCTCCGCTTCAATTTGTGAAAGGTCAATATCGGCTTCCGATTTTATATCTTGGGATACCTTGGCGCCCAAAACTTTTAAATTGTTATAATAAGGATTATAAGTAAAAGCGGCCAAAAGTTCTTTTAATTCCGTCTCGGGGCCGATAAAATAAAAAACTCCTCCGCCGAACGCAGCTTTAAGGTGCGTAAGCCCCCAGCCGCGCCATAAAAATATAAAAATATAAGACAAAATAAGGTACAAAACCAGATTTACTTTTGGAGCTATATAAAAGTATGGCAGAAAAATATAAAAGAAAATAATTGCGATGACGCTGTTTATAAAATGAATTTTGAGCAAGCTTTGGGCCAAAGACAAACGATAGCCGATTATCAAGGTGCTGTAAAAATCCGCTAAATAAAAAACCAATACCCAAAGCAAAAAAACCAAAATAAAAGGAAGAAAATTATTTCCCAAAAGAAGCTGGTAAGACCTGATGTAGCTGCCGTAAGGCACGAAAAAATAGCGGATAGTCAAGGATACCCAAAGAGCCAGAGAAAACGACATGAGGTCTCCCAAAAGCAGAATAATTACAACCAATCGAGATTTAATGTTCCAGTTATACATGCTTGAATCAAATAAAAAAATAAAAATTTTATATGTAATTACCAAATCAAACTGGGGCGGAGCCCAAAGATACGTTTATGATATCGCAACTTCGCTGGATAAAGAAATGTTTGACATCGCCGTTGCCGCGGGCGGCGGCGGCATTTTAATTGAGAAATTGAACAGCGCCGGAATACGAACTATGCCAATTCCCTTTTTACAGCGCAATATCGGCGCTATAAAAGAATTTTTATCGCTTTACGAGATCTTTAAAATTTTTAAAAGCGAACGCCCAGATATTATACATTTAAACAGCAGTAAAATCGGCGGACTGGGAGCGGTAGCGGCTTTTAGTCTCCGCGCCTATAAACTCCGGCCGAAAATAATTTTCACGGCGCACGGCTGGGGCTTTAATGAAGACAGGCCCTATATCGCGCGGCTTATTATTTTCTTAGCGCAGTGGGTCACGGTTATTTTCTGCCACAAAATCATTGTGCTCTCCAGAGCTATGTACAGCCAAGCGATGTATTTTCCATTCTCCAGAAATAAAATTTTCTTCACGGAACAGGGTTTGCGACCAGCGGAATTAATGCCGAAAAAAGAAGCAAAAAAAGAGCTGACCAGCGCTTTTAATAAAACAAATCCGGGCCATAAAGAGTTTCCTGGTTTATGGGTCGGGTGCGTCGCGGAGCTCACCAAAAATAAAGGAGTCGCTTATTTAATTGAAGCCGCAAGCAAACTGGCCGGCAGAGATTTCCGACTTTTAATACTTGGCTCTGGCGAGGACCAAGAAAAACTCCTGCTTCAAATTTCCGACCTACAACTACAAGATAAAGTTTTTCTTTTTGGATTTGTGCCTGACGCGGCTAAGTATTTGAAAGCTTTTGATATTTTTGTTTTGCCTTCCGTCACGGAAGCGCTCGGGTACGTGTTGATTGAGGCGGGGCACGCCGGCCTTCCGGTAGCCGCGACAAAAACCGGCGGAATTCCCTGGATAATTAAAGACGGGGAGTCCGGAATTTTAGTCCCGACGAAAAATCCGGAGGCGATTGCCGAGGCGTTAAAAAAACTTTTAGATGACGATGGCCTTAGAAAACGCATGGGCAAAAAAAATCGCGAGCTAATCTCCCAAAAATTCTCGTTTGAAAAAATGCTGAAAGAAACCGTAGCTTTATACCAGAAATTAATCTAGCTCATAAACTATCATGTTTTCCGACGATCGTTGTTAAACTTGCAGAATAAGAAATAACCGTTAAACTTATAGCAATGGCAAGGGATATAGATACTTTAATACGACGCAAGGTCGGACCGGTCGGGCAAAAAGTGCTTTTGCTGTTGTTTGCTGGCCTCGCTTTAGGCCTCTCATATTCTCTCAAACGGCAATTGCGTATTCTGGATGATATTCCAAAAGAATGGAAGCTCATTAACAAACGTTCTCTTTATCAAGCCATAAAGAACCTCTATCGCTCTAAACTTATTGATTCTAAAAATAATAAAGACGGCTCAATAACAATAATCCTAACCCAGGATGGACAGAAAAAAGCGCTTACTTATCATATCGGCAAAATGAAAATAGAGCCCATGAAAAAATGGGACAAAAATTGGCGGATCATTATATTTGATATACCGGAAAAACATAGAAAGGCGCGAAATGCGTTGTGCCAGGCTTTAAAAAATATGGGGTGCTACCCTCTTCAAAAAAGCGTACTAATAAGTCCATTTGAATGTCGCGATGAAGCAGATTTCGCCATAGAATTTTTTGAGCTCCGTCCTTACGTCCGCTTTATCGTAGCTCACCATATTGACAACGAACTTCATCTTAAAGAATATTTTAATCTTAAATAAAAGCTTTAAAAGATAGTTAAAACAAACTATCGTGTTTTCCGACGATCGTTGCTAAATAAGCATGCGTTTTTTAGTATCAGCAAAAACCACTCCCGCTTAGCGGGAGTGGTTTTGATTTCAGAAAATTTAGCGGGGAGCCGGAGCGGACTGCAGCTGCAAGAACCATGGGACTTCATTTGAGGACGGGGTTGGAGCGGGCGCGGGAGTTGGCGCGGGGGCAGCCCCGACGCTAGGGGTCGGGGTCCCGACACTGCTCGGAGCAGTCGTCGGGAGAGCTGGCGCCGGCATTACTCCGCTCATAAGTTCTTGAAGTTTTTGTAAAGTTTGCGGGCCCACTCTTCCGACTTGCGAAATGCCGTATTTTGCCTGGAAACGCTTGACTGCCGCGGTAGTCAGGACTCCATAATAACCCGTGGCAGTTCCTTCCGGATAAACATCTTTGTCTTTAGCTAAGAATTCCTGCAGAGCTTTTACGTCATCGCCTTTCGCGCCCTGGCTAAGTTCTTTTGTAAGACCGGTAGCCGATGAAAGAGCTTCGGGAGCTGGTGCCGGAGCTACCACTGGCATTGGGGTTCCTCCGAATATTTCAGCTAGTTTAGCGCGAGTCACGGGGCCGACGCGTCCGATTGAAGAAATCTTATATTTAGTTTGAAAACGCTTAACCGCTTGCGCCGTCAGATTTCCGAAAAAACCGCTGGCGATTCCTTCCGGATAAACCTCTGCGTCTTGAGCCAATAATTGCTGGAGTCTTTTTACGTCATCTCCTCTTGAACCAACGGCTAAATCGCTGTTGAAAACCGGGCTAACAGCTTGAGCAATAGCTGAAGGCTGGGCAACAGTCGTAGCTGGAACAGGCACCGGTATCCCAGTTTGAGGAGGAACAGCAGGTGCGTATCCACCTCCGCCTCCACCACCACCGCCGCCGCCGCCGCCGCCGCCGCCGCTAATAACGCAAGTTGTGGTATTAGCATCAACAGTAAAGGTCGCGGTAGCTCCTCCGGAAGGATTGGTTATCGTGTAAGTGCTTTCGGATGAATTGCAAGTTGCTCCTGTCTGAATGGAAGCGGACTGTGGGACGCTTAAAGTTACCCTATCCGTAGAAGTCAATTTTAGAGACTGTCCAGCCGACATAGTCAAACTAAAACTGGAGCCGTTTACTGTTATAGAATCTACAACAGCATTACTTCCGGTAACGGTCCAATTATGGCCATTCACATAAACAATGGCTTCAGTGGTTAAAGTGACTTCACCGGTAGCGCTAGCGAAGGCTAAAGGCACTGACAGAAGCACGGCGAAAACTTTTAAATAAAATTTCATAAGTAATTTCGTGATTAACTTTTCAACTTGCTATTTGATGGCCCAGTAGTTAAGAGACACCGGTTCAGCAGCCGGCGTGCCAATGCCACCTGTGGAATTGTACAAACGAATCTCAACGGCACCCACAGATGAAGTTGCTGATTGTATCACGATTTGCCTTGGCATAGAGCTGGTTGCTTGCACAAATACTCTATAACTCGCTGTCATGCTAGTTGCTCCAGCGCAGGTAGTTTGCACGGTGCTGGAGGCCACTACGACCGAAATGTCGGCAATTGTGCAGAACCCAAACATAATGCCGGAAACGGTATTGTTTGGTTCCGAACCAACCAAAAGAGAAGTAGAGCTTGCTGTTCCTGCTGTCAGTAGATTAGACGCACGGAAATCCCCTACCACCGTAGACGTGGCTTGCGATACATATCCGCCAGCTAATGTTGAAAGTCCATTCACTGTTAATGTGGAAGAGGCGC
>JAUYMO010000003.1 GCA_030699445.1 Candidatus Giovannonibacteria bacterium | reverse complement strand
CCTACCACTTGAATCTACGGTTAGAATATCGCCTCCCGATGCTCCCGAGCTTCTGATTTGAAAATAATCGCTTGACGGGCTTGCCGCGGATTCAAGTGAAAGGGCAGGCGTTGCCGCTGAGCTTGATTTAATTGAGAGTTGCGTAGCAGGAGAAGTGGTGCCTATTCCGACTCTTCCGCCGTTGGTGACGGTGAGATAAGTGTTGTGCGCCACGATGTCGTTGCCGATGAAATTGTGTGTGCCCTCAACCTCTATGTCGTAAACGTCCTCTTCCGGAAGCTCGCGCATGCTTTCAATTTTATCCCAGACTGGTTTTCCGTTTTTGCCCAAAACCGCTATCCCCTGACCTGTTTTCAGCCCGCTTACTTTTGTCCACACCCCTCCGCTTGACAAGGAAGGAGGACGGGAATACAATAAAGACAATAACACTACCCCGAGCTTCGGCTCGGGGGTTGTTTTTTCTCCCCCGAATACGAGCAAATTTTTAAAATTATCAAAGAAAAGATACTTACTGCCGGTAGTCAGCTCCCAAGCCATATTGTCTCTAAACCCGCCAAAAACCGCTTTCTTGTTATTTTCTTTTACAATATAATCCCGCAGAGGCAGATAATCGCTGTCGCCGCTGACGATCATTATCGCGTCGAGATCGGCAATGTTTCGGACCACATCAAGCGTTATTTCAACATCAACATCGCCTTTCTTTTTTATTTCTTCTTTAATTTCGCCGTCAATTTCCAAGACGGTTCTAATGTATTTCAAGGGTTTGGTTTTTAAGACGACGTCTTGCTTTACCAAATCAAGGTAACGAAGGGTGCTTTCTCTTGCGGGGTCGCCTTTTCCCGGGACGGCGGAGTACAAGTTAATAAATCTGATGTCAAAAGAACCGGATAATTCTCTTTTCAGCTTTTTGAAGTCAATTTTCCAGCCAGCCTCTTTCTGGGCGTAGAACATATTTGAATTATCGTAAAAGATTCCGAGTTTCGGCTTGCGGTCCGTGAGCGCTGATTTGGCTCGAACAAAATACGGATGGTTGGCCGTGGTTCTGATTTTCCTGCCGAGTGCGGTTTCAAGTTCAATAATCGGCTTTCGGCCCATATGCATAAGTTTTCTGACGCGGGAAACTTTAAGCTTGCCTGTTTTGTCATCCAGCGTCAAAATTTCGTCTCCTTCTTTGATTTCATCAATCCGCGTATCCTCAAACTCGTCTTCCTCCTCCCACTCGCCTTTGGAGTTTTTCTTGCGCCTGCGGCGACGCCGTTTCAATTTCGTGTCCCCGGTAACGCACTGCGTTGACGAGCCGACCACGAATGCCGGCCCCGCGATGCCGTTGGGATTTATAGAAAGGAGGCCCCACGGCGTCGTCGTCCCGATGCCGACGTTGCCACCTTGATTGATTACGAATTGCCCGCTCCCGATATCAAATCTGTTGGTGGGCGCGGTTGTAAGAATGCCGATTCTGGAATTGGTTGTATCAAACGAAAGCATAGGCACGGCTGTTGTTGAAGTGGCGAAAGAAAAAGCGTTGATTCCCGCTCCCGAAGGAGTTGAGGAAGCGATTGTCGTTGTGGCGAAGTTGTTAAATGAAAGAAGGCCCGAAACAAATACAACCTGGTCGGTAATCGCGTCTCCGAATGTGGCGTTGTTTTCAATCGTCAGAGTATTTATGGAAGTGGTTGCCAAAGAAGAGCCGCCGGTTAAGGTAATTGAATTGGCGAAAACATCACCCTCCGCGTCAATAAGAAATTTCACGGAATCGTTTACGGCGGCGCCGAAAAGGTCTGAATCGGCAACTGCCGAGGAAGGATTGATTACCATGGAAGCATTAGTGACTGCCGAGCCGGAAGCGCCTATTGCCCAAGCCCCAAATGTGTGGGCGATGACCGGAGAGAAAGTTGCCACCAATTGGTTGGAAGAAGTGGTTGTGCCGTTTACGGTGATGCCGTTGGAATTGGCTATCAAAAATCCGCCGACATTCAAAGAGCCCGAAAATATGCCGTTGCCGTTCACGGAAAAAGTTTCTGATGGGGTTGTCGTGCCAATTCCGATTCTGTAGTTCGCCGTGTCAAAAGAAAGAAAAGGCACGGCTGTGGTTGAGGTAGCAAAAGAAAAAGCGTTAATAGCCGAAGAAAAAATTGTGGTGGTTGAATTGCCGGAAAAAATAAGGTTGCCGGAAAAAGTCGGGTCGCCCGTGATTGTTCCGGCGGAGAGAGAGCTTGCGTTAAGTGAAGTAACGCTAAGAGAATCGGTGGAAAGAGAAGTGAGCCCGGAAGCCGCTCCCGCCGAAGTTATTTTCCAAGTTGAAGAAGTAATTTCCGCGGATTTATTGTCTTTGCCTAAAGTAATATTTCCGGAAGCGGTAAGATTGCCTCCGGTTGAGATTCCGTTTGAAAAATCTCCGAAAGATGCCGATACTCCGGAACCGGTTTGGGGAGGAGATGAAGAATATGAACCGGGAATGGAAGTTGTCAGGAACATAACCGGATTCTGAACTTGATTGGAAGGAAGCCGTTTTTCTAAAGCCGAAAGCGAAAGCTGGACTTGGGAGAGAATGATTTGGTTGAACTGGGAAAGTTTTTGGTCTAAATCAGCTTGGGTGATGCCTGCCTTGCCGGCAGGCAGGCCGGAGAGGACGCGTTCAACAACGGTTCTGATTTCTTTAACCCCTACCCCTTGCCCCTCCCCCTTCGTAAGGGGGAGGGAGGAAGAGAGCGGAGTTGAAGACGCGAAAGTTATTATCTTGCTTCCTTCTTGTGGCTGGGGAGATGGAGCCCCCGCCTGTCCGGCGGGCAAGTCCACAATTTCTGGTTTTATAGACAAAAAATCCAAAGCTATAATTTTAAGGTCTCCGCCAAAAGAAGCCAGATAATCTTTCCATAAAAATAAATTTTCCAGAAATCTGTTTTTGATATCCAAAACCGCGAGCCGGCTGTCTTCCCAAGTGAATGGGAGAGAAGGTAAGGCCGCGAAAGCGGAAGAATTTAAAACATGAGTGGAATTTAAAATATTTTCTGCGATATCACTAGCTTTATGAAAGGCAGTTAAAGCTCCTGCAGGATTCAATATTACTAAACCAAAAACTAAAATAGCTTCAAAAATAATAGTTAAATTTTTTATGCCCAGCTCGTTTAACCGAGATTCCCGAGATATGGCATGAATTTGGCGAGATGGCTCTATTGTTTGAGCGTCATAACTTGGAATATTCCTATTTAAATTATTATTTAGCGCAATTCCCTCTTTATAATTGAAAATTGATTGTTCTGATACCAGCCAATCACGTCCGGATCTCTGGCATTTTATTTTTCCGAGGCGGCAAAGCTGGCCAATATAATCTTTGGCATAACCGGTTAAGGCGGAAGCTCGTTTAGACGAGATGTATTTCTCGCCATCCGAGTATATCCCTGCCAGTCCGGCAGGCTGGTCGGAAAAATTTGTCATGATATAATTAAAGTGTATCGTTATAATTAAATAGTATAAAATTTTTCTGTGGATAAACTGCGCTTCGGGAAAACATCCGATGTTAAATCCTAAAAAACATCGGATGTTAGGGAGAAGCGCGGTAAAAAATAATTTAATAAACATTAATAAACTTTAATAATAATGAACCCAAGAAAGCAAAAAAATGACATTAAGGCCTTTATAGATTTTTTTAATGATGCCTGTTTGAAAATCCGCAAAGAAAGGCCTATTTTCGCGCGCGGTAAGGATGGCAATCTGGTAAAACTGGCTTTGAAAAAATTTTCACGCCAGCATCTTGAAATGCTCGCGGTTTGGTTTTTAGCCAAAAAACCCAAGCTCCAGCCAAAAATAGGCGCCATGCTTTCCAAAAAAATGACGGAGGAGCTTGATGAAAAAATCAGAAAACCTGTTTTTTGGAAAGATCTGGACGAAATTTTTACAAAATATTATCCTAGACAAATGTGGTTGGATGAGCTAAAAATAAACTATGGAGATTCTGCAGGCCCGCCTGCCGGACGGGCAGGAAGAAAATAAAATACTGCGCGATACCGCTGAAAAAGTCACCGACCTAAAATCCGCTGAAATCAAAACGCTGATAAAAAAAATGGCGGAAGCGATGTTCGCGGAGCCCGATGGCATTGGTATAGCCGCGCCACAAATCGGAAAAAGTTTGCGGATTTTTTTAGTTGCGAAAGACGCGGCTGTGAAAAACGCGGAAGAGCTGCATCAAAAAATAAACGAAGAATTAAAAGAAAGAAAAAAGGAGTATTTAGTTTTTATAAATCCTGTTTTGAAAAACACTTCCAGTAAAAAAATAAAAGATATGGAGGGATGCCTTTCGGTTAGGGGTTACTACGGCGATGTGTTGAGGCCGGAAAAAATTACCGTGGAATATTTTGATGAATTAGGAAAAAAACACACCCGAGGCGCTTCCGGCCTTTTCGCGCGGGTAATCCAGCACGAGCTGGACCATTTGGACGGCATTTTATTTATTGATAAAGCGAAAAATATTAAACATTTTCCGCAGACTTTAAAAAACGATGATTAAAATAGTTTTCTTCGGCGGCTTTGAAGGATTTTCCGATATATATCTTGATGCTCTTAAAAAAGCCGGTTTTGAAATTGTTTCCGAAGCTAAAGGCGCGGACTTGGGAGTTATCGCTTATTACGGCAAAATTATCCCAAAAAATATTTTAGAGCTCCCTAAACACGGATTTTTGAACGCCCATCCATCGCTTCTACCCAGCTGGAGGGGGCCATCACCGGTGCAAGCGGCTATTTTAGCGGGAGATAAAATTACCGGCGTGACCATACATATAGCCACAGAAGAACCTGATGCCGGGCCGATTTTGGCCCAAAAAGAAATCCTAATGGACATAACGGACACCTGTTTAAGCTTAACCGGAAAACTTGCCAGAGAAGGCGCAGAGCTTTTAATTCCGACGATTAAAAAATGGCTTTCCGGCGAAATTACCCCGAAAAAACAAGACGATTCTAAAGCTACTTACACCGGACTGCTTAAGAAAAAAGACGGGGAAATTGACTGGTCAAAACCGGCTGATTATATAGAAAGACGGGTCCGAGCATATGCTCCGTGGCCCGGGACATTCACAAAAATGAAGAATGGCAAAATTTTAAAGATAAAAAAGACAGAAGTTATAAACGGAATTTTAAAAATTCTCATTGTTCAGCCCGAAGGCAAACAAGATATGCCTTGGGAAGCGTTTTTAAGGGGACACAAAGACGCTATTGAAATAACATCGCCGCTCCGATAGCCGCGGAGTTTTTGCCAAATTTGGATTTTCTCACGGGCAACTTTACAGCTTTTTGAAATTTAGCTAAAAAATCCCGCCTTTCAGTTACTCCCCCGCCGGCTATTATAATTGCAGGATTATATTCCTTAAAGCGCCCTTTCAAATTTTTAGCTAAAAAAATTGCGAGGGCGCGGTTATTTTTTAAGTCGCGCAGTTTCTGATATTCTTTTTCCCAGCTCTCCGGATACTCAAATTTTTTTATTTTTAAAACTTTGCCATTTTTAGCAAAAGCTCTGCCGATGCCGGTGCCTAAAGTTATAGCAAGGCACGGCTTTTTCCCGCATTCAGCCCTCGCGAAGCATCTGGCATCGTTGTCTAATTTCAACTTAGACGTTGGACGTCTAAGTTGAAAAATATCAAAATTTTTTAAATATTTTATATTCGGACAAAACAGAATTTTATTTCCTAAAACTACCCCGGGAACTCCGATGCCAATTCTCGTAACGCGGGCGGAGTTAGTCCTAACCAATTTCCCCAAAAGCTTTTTGAAAGCGGTTAAATTTTTAGGCGTTTTAAACTCGCGGGCGTTTATCGCGCGTTTGCCGTCCCAAAGCACCGAGCGAATTTTTGTTCCGCCGATATCAATTCCGATTATGGATTTTTCCATAAATTTAGTTTAACATATGAACATTACGATGGGGGGTCGTCTAGTGGTAGGACACAAGCCTTTGGAGCTTGGTACGAAGGTTCGAATCCTTCCCCCCCAGCCAAGAATCACATTTCGAAAAATCAAGGTTGGAAGCCTCGGCGCAAAGCGCCTCGGCATGGTATTTTTCCGCAATTTTGAAGGCATTTTTGAAATCGCACGCCAGCGTGCGGTCGGCAATGCGGAAGTTCGAACCAATCTTTTTGAGAAAATCCCGAATCCTTTCGGGA
>JAUYMO010000041.1 GCA_030699445.1 Candidatus Giovannonibacteria bacterium | reverse complement strand
CCATTTCAAAAAGATAGCGGTCGTTGCCTATTTTCGCCGATTTCTGCAAGGAGTGAATGGCTGAAAGCTGATAAGGCCGTAAAAATTTTAAATTTTGGTCTTTGATAAAATCCGGCCTTTGCGCTTTATCAATCCAGCGCGGGTCTTTTTGATAATTTGAATTTTGGGTTTGGACAATATAATCGCTTTCAACTTTTTCCTCCGAAAGAGTAGTAAAGCTTGGCTTGAAAGATTCAAAATGTTTCAAAGATTCATAAGTCGGTAAAGTGATAATGACTGTCGGGTTGCCACGCTCTACATCCCATAAATAATGGAGATTGCCGTTTGAAAGAATAATAAAGCGAGCGTTTTGTGATTGGGCATAACGGCGCGCCTGTCCTTTGCCGTCAAGAGGGTTTTTGTCTTCCGATTTTGCTTCTAAAACGACAAACGGGAAACCCTTCTCGTCAAGCAGTAAAAAATCAATAAAACCTTTTTTAGTTTTTTCAAAATCATTGCCATATTCGTCAATGGTTTGTTTGGTGAGCTTTACATTATTTTCTAAAACAATATTCGCGTTGCCTTCTTTGTCATCAAAAAATCTCCAACCGGCGTTTTGCAATAATTCATTAATTTTTATTCTGGCCTTAGCTTCTTTTTGCATAAGTTTATTTTATTAAATCATCAACGCCAACATCCAAAGCTTTGGCGATTTTTAACAAGGTTTCAATTGTCGGATTGGGGTTTATTCCCAATTCCACATTTATTATCGTGTTAATAGATAAGTCGGCCAGTTTTGAAAGGCGATCTTGAGAAATATCTTTTTTTTGCCTTAGCTTTTTCAAGTTGCCGGCAATTTTTGTATTGGAACCAGCTTTATCCATAAATTTATGTAAGTTCTAATTTATTAATATGTAACTATTTAAATATATATCTTTTACAAAAAGCCGTCAACTGCATTAACTTAAATATGCATGCTTAAAGTTCGCAGGCGATTCCGTCCGAATCGCCGTCCAATCTATGAACATCATAACCGACTTTTTTCATACAACATTCGTATACCTCTCGCGCCTCTTGGCGCGTTTCAAAATCATGGCAATCATACCGATCGGCCCGGCAAGAACAAACCGAATTTATTTTTGGCTCTGCTATTATTTGCTCCGTCGCCTCTGAGACCTGGCTGGCCGCGCAGCCGGTTATTAAAACTGAAAGCAATGGCGTAATAATAATTAATCTTAAAACTTTTTTTGAGTACATATTTTTGGATACAAAAAGGGCTTCCCGTACTGGCGACGCCCTTGCGGACGCCCATCGCCCTTTCGAGCGACGACTGCACAAACAATGCCAGACGGAAAGCCGTCTTTGTGTTTGTGCAGATTTTTGATCATGCTTTATAGAAAATCTATAAAGTTTAGGTCAAGCAAATTGTTAATTTAATAGTAGATTAAAAATCACGAAAAGTAAAGATTTTGCTGGTGATTTTTAGGCATATTTAGTTTATTGGAAAATTGTATTGTAGCCGTAGGGTTTAAATTATGGCAGTTCCTCTCGGGGCATAAGTTGACATTCAGAGGTGGCAATCTAATTTTTCCATTGTAGATAAAGGCACCAAATCGCAAGGAATTGATTTTAAACAGGAACCGCTGCTGCTCTTTTGGCCTCTTTTTAAATATAATTTTATTTACCTCAAGAGTTTCCACCGCTTCCACGTTCTCGGAAACTCAATGTCTTTACTGAAGCGGTGGACACGAACGAACGCTTAGAGAGTGAAATTAAAAGTCGCCGGGAAAGAGTGAACGAAAAGAAACCGCGAGAATGGCGGACGCTTAGAATTTAAAAATTAAAAATTGACTTACGAGCCGAACAGTCCTTGAATAACAACCGCCTGAAACCGGCGAGGCGTTTATTATTCCGCGGACAGCTCGGCTCGTTAGCGGAGGTTATCTTTTAATTTTTAAATTCTTAAGCAACCGCCAATTAATATAGCAAGGTTTTAAATGCAAATACATTAACCCGACTTACACGTTATCAAAAACTCGATAGCTACGGCAGACTTTAGAAAATCAAAAAGCAAAAAATTTAACTGGGCGAAAAAGAGGCAAAGCGAACTCTGCCGCTACGCTTCGCCTTTTAGTAAAAATGCGACAGATTTCGCTTGCCCTCTTTTTCGTTGGAATATCTTTTTGCTTTTTGATTTTTAAAGACTGCCTATTGGTATGGCAAGGTTTAAATGCAAATACCACATCAACATCGGATAATGCAACATCGGATAATGCAACATCGGATAAATGCAACAAAAGAATGGCGGCCGCTTAGAATTTAAAAATTAAAATTGACTTACGAGCGCTAAAAAAAACGAATAGCACTTTGCGCGGATTACCGGTAAAGGCATATTCGTTTTTTATCAACGCTCGTTAGCGGAGGTTATCTTTTAATTTTTAAATTCTTAAGCCACCGCCAATTAATATAACAAGATTTTAAATGCAAATACATTAACCACCGTTTCCACGTTCTCGGAAACTCAATGTCTTTACTGAAACGGTGGACACGAACGTCGGAAACGAAACGAAAATGCCGAAAATAAATAGCGGTCGTTTAAGGATTAAAATTTTTCCTTTTTTTAAAGCCCTTGCCTTTCGCGCTTGAAGGCGCGAACGGGCTTTTAAAAAGGAAAAATTTTGTTATCTGGCAATTTCGAGCTGCTAAAGAATTTCCCCCGCTTTTATAGAACCTAACCCCCGCCGCCCCCCGTTGCCCCCCAACCCCCCGTTTACCCCGGCCACCCCCCATAATGTAGGGGGGGGGAAAAAAACACGGGGGGAAACGGGG
>JAUYMO010000037.1 GCA_030699445.1 Candidatus Giovannonibacteria bacterium | reverse complement strand
GCCCTCAACAATGGCGGTTTTCCCCACTCCGGCTTCACCGATGAGCACGGGGTTATTTTTTGTCCTCCGCGAAAGCACCTGCATAACCCTGCGGATTTCTTCGTCTCTGCCGATTACTGGGTCAAGTTTGTCTTCGCGGGCGAGGCGCGTTAAATTTCTGGCGTATTTTTCCAGCGCGCGATATTTATTTTCCGGTTCAACGTCCGTCACTCTTTGCGAACCGCGAATATCCGCGAGCGCCCGCAAAATCATCTCGCGGTTTAGTGAAAAACGCCCCAAAATTTCGCGGGCGCGGGAGGGCGCCTCCAAAATTCCCAAAAATAAATGTTCGGTTGAAATAAATTCGTCTTTCAAAAAAGACGCGGATTTGTGCGCTTCCTCCAAAACTCTGGCAAGTTCCGGCGTCAGATAAATCTGGTGCGAAGGCGAAAGAATATTGGTGCGGAGTGTGTTATCCAGTTCGCCCATAACTAAATCAACCAGATTGGCCTGGTCGGTTTCCAATTTATCCAGCAGGGAAGGAATCACGCCGTCCTCCTGCAACATCAAAGCCGCCAGAAGATGCATGGCGTCTATCTGGCTCCCGCCGCGCTCTATCGCCAGCTCATGGGCGCGTTTTAAGGCCTCTTGGGCTTTAATCGTAAATTGTCCGTATGGAGGCATTGTTTTTTATTAACTCTATGCTAGCATAAAAATCAGAAGAAATCAAGTGAAAAAGGAGGAAGAAATGGAAAAAGCAAAAACTATTTGTGTGGTTGTGCTTTGTCTAATAGCTCTGTTCTTGTTAGCGACGCCCACAACTCTCACATTTCTGTATTTATTGGACATGGTAGTTATAACTCCAGAAAAAGCTATGCTCATTGGCTTTCTGCTTTGGATGGTTGGTGGGGTTGGTTGTACCCTCGCCTTGCGCCGGGTTTATGAAACAATTTTTCCAAAAACTTATAAAGCAGATGAGGCATAGAAAATGGATTGAATCTAGCGGTCGTCTTACTGCCGTCGCGCTTATCCAAGCCGGCGGTTTTTTATTTATATGTTCTTTCTTTCTTCCAAAACCAGGTCAATTTTTATTTCTTTGCCATCGCGCAGGATTTTTAGAGTCACTTTGTCGCCGACGCTCCTCTGCTGGATTAATTTATTCAAAGGATTTTCGCGCGTGATTTTCACTCCGCCAAATTCCAAAATAACATCGCCTTCTTTAATTCCCGCTCTGGAAGCCGGTGAATTTAATTGAATCGCGTCTTCTCCGTTCGCGCCGGCCTGCACTAAAGCGCCATTATCCGCCAAAATATATCTCACGCCGATGTAGGGATTTATAATCCGTCCCTTGGTTCTGGCATCATTCAACGCGCGTTTTAATTGATTTATAGGAATGGAAAATCCTATGTTTTCGGCTCCTTGAGCCTTGGCGGCGTTTAAGCCGATGGCTTCGCCTCTTAAATTCAAAAGCGGACCACCGGAATTGCCCAAATTAATGGCTGCGTCCGTCTGTATCACCTGCGAAAGCTCCTCGGGGCCGGAAGCAGACCCGGAAGCCATGATGGTGCGCCGTAGCCCCGAAACCACTCCGATGGAGACGGTATTTTGAAATTCCCCTAAAGCGTTGCCAATGGCGATAGCCGTCTGCCCGATTGAAACGCTCTCGGAATCCCCCAACGGAATTGACGCAAAATCTCCGCCATCAATTTTCAGCACAGCCATATCGTTAATCGTGTCTCTGGCCACAACTTTCGCTTTCAATTTTTTATTGTCGTTGGTAATCACGGAATATTCCGCCTCGGAATCTTCAACCACATGCCTATTAGTCAATAAAAAGCCGTCGGATGAAACAAAAAATCCGCTTCCTGAAGAAACCTGTGTTTTTTCCGTGCCTTTCTGGCGATATTGCGGTATCTGCAAATCAGGGAAAAATTGCTGCAAAGGGTCGCCGTTTGAAAATGGGCTTACGAAGTAGCGTTCAATGACCGGAATATCTTTCGTGGCAACAACGCTGACCACGGCCGGAGAAACCCTTCGCGCGATATCTTCAATCAAAATATCGCGAGAGAGAGCGCTTAATTCCAATTCCTGTTTCTCGTTTTTTTTCAATGGCTCCGGCAACGCGCCGATTGTTTTTTCAACAACCCTTTGGATTGTTTGAGTGATAGGCGCCGGTGCCTGGTTAATTAAAGTAACCGTAACAATACCCGTAACTAAAGCCGTAACAAAGCTCACTAAAAGAATCAAAAGGACCAGCTGATGTTTTGTCATATCATTCATATCAATTTAATTTTACTCCACCGCCTCAACTCTTTCAACCCCTTTCACTTTTTCTTTAAGAATACTTTCTATGCCGGCTTTTAAAGTTAAATTAGAAAGCGGGCATCCTTTGCATGTTCCCTGAAAACGCACGCTGACCACGCCATCCTTAAAATCCACAAAATCCAAAGACCCCAAATGCATCTTCAGCATCGGCTTTATTTCTTCCTCTAAAATATTTTTAATTTCTGTTTCCATTTTACTTTTATTTTTTCAATAACTTTTCCTTATTTAAGTTTCTCAAAATCTTCTTCCGAAATGCTCACATCTTTGATAATTCTGGAAAGCAAATTTTTACCGATGTCATTGCCGTGCGGATTTGGAATAGAAATTTTAAAATTGCCTTTTTCCATAAACTGATGTTTGCCTCCAGAAAAAGGGCCAATAAAACCTAGTCGCCTAAGCCTTCTCATAAGCTCGCGGCGGCTAATTGGCTTTAGCATACGATGGAATTTTGATATCAAATCCCTTAACGGATTTTTTCTTTTGGAAACTTAAAAACAGATATTCTTCAAGCGTCTCGGCAAGCCCCTGCCTTACCCCCTCAATATCTTTGTCTTGAGCGTAAATACCGGGAAAGCCGCGTATCCAGCCACTCCACTCCTTTACGCTGTCATCGAATTCGTATTCTGCGCGCATGAGCATTTTCTCTATAAATTGTTGAGTTTTAAGTGTCATATCTTTATCTTACCTTATTTTTTCAAAAACAATAAGCTATATTCAGAAATGCGCATGTCCACATATTTCCAATTAATATTTTTAAAGAAAGCCTCAATATACGCTTTTCGCGCCGTGGCGTAGTCAATAAAATACGCGTGCTCGTAGACATCCATTATAAGAAGCGCGAGCATGTTCCAGGGAGCGCCTTGGTTATGCGAATCGCAAAGAATATTTTTTAATTTTTTCTCGTCTAAATCGTATCCCAAAACAACCCATCCTCTGGCGCAAAGCCCCATCGCTTTGAATTCCTTTTCCCAATTTTCGTATGAGCTGAAATCTTTCGCGATCATTTCTAAAATGGCGCCGCTCGGGAAAACACTCGGTGTTTTTGGGGATTCAACACCGAGTGTTGAGGAGAGCGGCGGCCCCATATTATCAAAATACCCCTCGTGTAACTTAACGCCGTTTAGCGCGAAAGTTTCCTCCATTTTTAATTCACGCAAATCGGAATAGGTTGCGTTGGCGGAAGACACATCAACATTTTTTAATTTTTCTTCAATCTCGCCTATTTTTTTGACGTATCCAGCGTAAAGCACATCGTGGTGCTCACGCAATTGCTTTTCCGAAAGCCCGTCTAATTCCGTGTATTTTAATTTTTTTATTTCACGCATATTTTTTAAAAATTAAGGATAAATTTGGTTGCCGTCTTCATCATATAAAATTATAGCACGAGTAGGGCAGGATTGCGCCGCGAGTAAAATCGTTTCCTGGTCGGCTCCATCCGGATTTACAACATACGCCTTGTTTTCTTCGTCCAAAGCGAAAACTCCCGGCGCTATCGCCACGCAACTCGCCGCCCCGATGCAAAGCTCCCTATCCACGTAAATTTTCGCGATTTTTTTATCCATAATATTTATCTTTATAAAATCTGACTAACTGCTCAACTTCGGTGATGATTTCGGGAGAGCCGATGCCGACTTTCAGTTTTTTCTGAACGTCCTCCAAATTCATCGCCCCTTCTAAAACTGCTTCCTCTATATCCTTGTCCGTGATGTTTAATTTTGAATCTATCACTTGCGCGCCTTCCACAATAATTTTATCATACTGGCCGGTTTTTCTGAAATAATCATTGGCAGTTTTCTGGAATGCCTTGTCCGCCAAAACAGAACAGTGGATTTTGCGATTAGGCAATCCCCCCAATCTTTTCATCACGTCCTGCGGGCGGATTTTAAGCGCTTCAGCCAAAGCCATTCCGCCATTTTCAGTAACCATAACCGAAAACATTGAGGTTGCGGCGATTGCCGAAGCGCAGCCGAAAGTTTTCCATTTTAAATCTTTCACTTGCTCTGTTTCTTTACCAACCTTGAGCCACATCTCCATCATATCCCCGCAAGCCGGCGAGCCCACCATTCCATGCGCGTCGTATTCGGTTTCATTTTTCGGCCGCTCCCAAAGCAAATTTCTGGGATTAAAGAAATGGTCTTTCACAATATCCGTGTAATACCACTTTTCTCCCGTGTATTGGTTGATAACATCTATATCTTGTTTTTCGTTCATACTTTTATTTATAACTTTTACTTTTTACTTTAACTCGTAAATTCTCGCCGGCAAAGGCCTCGGGGTGGCTCATTGATTTCGCACCGAGTTCAAGATTTAACGGTGAAACTTTGCGGAGCCATTTTACCGCGTTCGGAAGCTCGCCCAAAACATAATCTAATTCTTCTTTCGTCGTGCCTCTTCCCATTGTAAAACGCATAGACGCGTGCGCGAATTCGTAGGGTTTGCCTAGCGCCAAAATCACATGCGACGGCTCCAACGATTCCGATGTGCACGCCGAACCGGTTGAAAAAGAAATCCCCTTCGCGTCCAGGTAAAGCACTAGCGCCTCCCCTTCAATATCCAAAATAGAAACATTTATATTGTTTGGTAGCCGCTTTGTCGGATGCCCGTTTAAAACAACTTTCGGAACGCGCTTTTGTATTTCGGAAATAAAATAATCGCGAAGCGGCATAAGCCGGTTGGATTCTGATTTTTTTTCGGCTTGGGTAATTTCAAGCGCTTTTGCCAAACCGACAATCAAACCAATCGGTTCCGTTCCGGAGCGCATCCGCGCCTCTTGCCCTCCGCCAATTATTTGCGGTTTTATTTTTACTCCCGCGCGTTTGTATAAAAATCCGATTCCCTTGGGCCCGTAAATTTTGGGGCCGTTTATTGTCATCAAGTCAGCGCCGAGATTATTCACGTTCAAATCCAAATAGCCAGCCACTTGGCAGGCGTCGGTATGAAAATATGGATAACCAGATTTATTTTCTTTTTTAAATTCTCTTATAATTTTCCCAATCTCCGCGATTGGCTGAATCGTGCCGATTTCGTTATTGGCGTACATTATGGAAACCAAAATAGTTTCCGGCCGGAGCGCTTTTTTAACATCTTCCGGATTTATAATGCCATCCTCGCCGACGTCTAAAAATGTTACTTCAAAGTTTTCTTTCGCTAATTGCTGGCATGGTTCAAGAACGGCGTGATGTTCAAATTTCGTGGTTATGACATGACCGTGTCCAGCAGCGCGAGCTACTCCGAAAATCGCCAAGTTATCCGATTCGGTTCCGCCGGAAGTAAAAATAATTTCTTCCGGGCGCGCGCCAATAATTTTAGAAATAGTTGTCCGCGCGCCCTCCATCGCGTCTTTCGCGGTTCTTCCCTCGCGATAGAGCCCTCCAGCATTCCCAAAGTTTTCATTTTCAAAAAGCTCCATCGCTTTTTTAACGCGAGGGTCCAAGGGAGTCGTCGCCGCGTGGTCAAGATAAATTCTTTTCATTATTTTTTAGTTAAGCGGTTTATCGGGCAAATCGCGAAAGATTTATTAAAAAGTTCAAAAACATTTTGAGTCGTTATAATATTCGGCTCTTTGAGTTTGTAACCACCGCCCAAGCCTCTTTTGGATTCTAGCCACCCGGCGCGTTTTAAATTTTGCGCGATTTTTTCCATGAAAGCAGGCGAAAGAGTGTGCGCTTTGGCAACGCTTTTGGCATCCAAAAAAACGCCGTCCGCTTTTCTAAGGCGTTCAACTAAAATAATGCCGTAATCAAAGCTCTTTTTCATAATCGGACAATTATAATCCGATTATAACCTGCGCCAAAGACCACGCAATATTGACAAACGCTAATTAAAACTATATTCTAATGTTAGAATAAGATTTGGAGGACTAAATCAATGGCCATTGAAGAATTTGGAGATTGGATGGTTGAGCATGCCATATTGATATCCTTCCTAGGGCTTATAGTATGGATACTGCTAATAGTAGGAGGGGTATGGGTCTATCACTCACTCGCTCATTTTTTTAAAAGCCAATATTTCGGCGGCAGATTCCAAACGGAGTACCGCCTATTTTTTTCTTCTTTTGCTTTACTCCACGATTCGCGCGAATCGTGGAGTCATACAAATTTAAATAAAAATATTTTAATAAAACTAAAATATTTTTCGGAGGATTTCTTTTACTTTTAGGTAGTTTCTTAAATCAATTTTATACCAAACACCGCCTTTTTTGCCGGAGCTCTCAAGAAAGCCGAGATTATCTAAAGCTATCAAATGTTTTGAAGTAGCTTTGAGCGAAATACCAATTGAGTCCTTGATTTCTGTAACTGTCCGTTCCTGGCCGTCAAAAAGCAGTTTTAAAATCTTTAATCTTCCCTCGTTACCCAGCGCTTTAAAAATTTTAACCCATGTTTTCATATTCATATTTTTAATTTAACATGTTACTTGTTATTAGTCTACAATTCGCGCGAATCGTGGATATAATATTATTATTTTAGTCGTTTTCCAAATAGGTTTCAAGCCCGCTTTTCCACAGCCTGAAAGCCTTAATCCAGCCAACGAGCGTGGCCCAATAATGAAGCGTTATCATTTGTTTGACAATCCAGGGCAAAAATCCGGAAAGCCGGATGCCGTGCGATTCCAGAAGCGCGTATTTCCCGCCCAACGGAATAATAAATCCCGCCTGGTGCGGCTTGTAATTTATGAGCGGTTTTTTTAAAATTATCCTCTTTATATTTTCAGCAACATATTTTGCTTCGCGAATCGCGACCGACGCCGTCATCGGTAAAACTTTGCCGGTGGCTTCGTCAACGCAATAAGTAATATCCCCCACCCCAAAAACATTTTCATAAGGCAAAACGCGGAGAGTTTTGTCCGCCGCAACGCAGGAGTTTTTTTCCAGTTTTACGCCAAAAAAAGATTTGGTAAGGTCGTTGGCTTTTACCCCCGCCGTCCAAACCAACACATCG
The DNA here is from genome assembly GCA_030699445.1 of Candidatus Giovannonibacteria bacterium. Lineage (GTDB taxonomy): Bacteria > Patescibacteriota > Minisyncoccia > UBA11713 > 2-01-FULL-45-33 > GWA1-44-29. The sequence goes on along the minus strand of JAUYMO010000037.1, from coordinate 5,622 downwards.
TATGGAATTTTTGAGCCGTTTTCTAAAATAACTTCTTGGCCTTCCACACCATGGATCGGGCTTTTAAATTTAAATTTGACTCCAAGTTTTTCCAATCTTGCTTTGGCTTTTTTTTGGAGCGATGGGCTGGCGCCCCCCAAAAGATTTTCAGCCGCTTCTATAATCATGCATTCCCCGTAATATTCGGGGCGGCCATGAACCCGCGCGAGCTTTTTCATGTAACCGATTAGTTCGCCGGCCAGCTCGCAGCCGGTAAATCCCCCTCCTCCGATTGCGATTTTCACTATATGATTTTTCGGCACTCTGAAAAAGGCCTCGTCAATCGCGTTCCTTACTTCCAAAGCGTCAAAAAAAACTTTCAGTGGAAGCGCGTTTTGGCCCATGCCAGCGATATTGAAATAATTTGTTTCGCTGCCCGCGGCTAAAACCAAAATATCGTAGCTAAGCGCTGGAGAATTTTTCAGCCTGACTTTATTTTTTTTAAAATCCACTCCGACGACTTCGCCTTCCAAAACCGAAACATTCAAATCGTCCAGAAAAATATCCTCCAGAGGATAAACCGCGGAAGATTTTAAATTAAAAAAATCAAGCGGCAGATGCCCGAAAATTTCCGGAATATGCGCCGTGGCCACTTCATAGAGATTTGGATAAAAAGTATGATAGCGGCTTTTGTCTATCAAAGTAATATTAATATGGTGCCTGCTTCCGCCGGACCATTTTGACAAAATTTTCGCGATTCTCGCCCCCCCAAATCCCCCGCCGACAATTACAATTTCGTGGACCATAATAAATAATTATAACATAGCAGTTTATTCACCTCGGTGTATTAGGCAGTCATATATTGGCCTTTGCATAGATTTTGGACGTTATTATAAGCTTTTTTAGCTAATTCATGCTAAATTTGCATAGATTTTACTAGTATGCTAACATCCAATTATTACATAAATGCTAGAACAAGAATATCTAATTTCAATAGGTGAAGCGGCATCAATTTTAGGCGTATCAATAGACACGTTGCGCCGATGGGATAAAAGCGGTAAACTCAGTTCAATTAAATCTTTGGGCGGACATCGTTTGTACTCAAAAACTCAGATAGAATTTTACTTAAATAATCTTGTAGAATTAGCCAAAGAATGGGCGCTTGAGGGTTCGGAGGAGATTCCATCAAAATTTTATTGTCCCAACAGCTCCGTATTTCAGGCAAGGTTGAGTACAATGCAATATGCGTTAACCGCTAAGCAGAAACTAGATCATATATCCTCATTGATAGGCGCCGTTGCTGGAGAAATTGGGATTAATTCTTTTGACCATAATCTTGGAAATTGGCCTGATGTGCCAGGAATCTTTTTCGGTTATGATATAGATAAAGGAGTCATTGTTTTAGCAGATAGAGGACAGGGCGTGTTGGTTACTTTAAAGAGAGTAAGACAGGAATTAGATACTAGCGAGAAAGCTCTGAAGGTCGCCTTTTCTGAAATTGTCTCTGGCAGGGCGCCGGAGAGCAGAGGAAATGGCCTGAAATTTGTGCGCGAGGTAGTTAGCAAAAATCCAATGGGGCTTATATTTCAAAGCGGCGATGCGGTTTTAACATTAATTAAAGATGGTGATGATTTAAAAATTAATCATTCCCCGGATAATTTGAGAGGATGTTTTGCTTTGATAACTTTTTAAATATATGAGAATACAATTAAGCAAATTTGGAAATATTTTAATATCTAGACAAGCTGGTCGAGAAGCCTTTGCGGCACTTCAATCTCAAATCAATACAATCCAAAATAATGAAAATTTGGAGGTGGATTTTGAAGGCGTGATTATTTTTTCGCCCTCATGGGCAGATGAATTTCTAAGCCCGTTACTGAAACAATTCCAAGACAGATTGATTTTGATTAATTTAACGAACCCTTCTGTAATTGCCACATTAGAGTTGCTAGAAAAAATTCATACAAGGCCTTTTAAGAGGCAATAGCCTTTATTGGATTTTACTAAGCGACTATCCGCCTTTTTCTTCAAAATCCGTCAAACGGCTTTTTACAACTATGTCATCCTGAAGCGACCCGCCTGCCGGACGGGCAGGTCGCTGAAAGTTGGCAGAGAAAAATTTTCCCTTATTTTTTTCCCCTGCTCGTCGGAAATTTGCAAAATTGTTATAGCGCGCTATTATTTTAAATAATGAATACAATAGTAAAACGATTTTTGGAATGGATAAAACTAAAAGAAAAACTGCATCATATTGAGGCGGGCTCGCCAGTTGTAAAGGAGCGTGACTTGTGGTGGGTAAGTTTTGGCGAAAATATAGGTTCGGAAATGAACGGCAAAAATAGTTTATTTTCCCGACCAGCGCTTATCATAAAAAAACTTTCTAGAGAATTTTTTCTTGTTGCGCCTACTACTTCGCAATCGCATGAAGGATCGTGGTACATTAAAATCAAACACGCAGGCAAAGATACTTTTGTATGCTTGCACCAAATAAGAACAGTGGATTTCCGCAGATTTTCTTCACAGCTTGGCCGAATAGACGAAAGCGACTTTACGGCAGTTAAAAAGGCCTTTGATAAGCTCTACAAATAAATATTCCCTGCTTTTTGGGCAGGGCCGTGGCAAATCGCCGAATGTAATTACATATTATCAAGCCCTCCAAAAAAGTCAATAGGGCATTATCCACACCCCATTTCCCCCGCCCGCCGTTGAAAATGTTGAAAACCGAGCTTTGAACATTCATAAGCACCCCTGTCATTGATTTGCATTACTTTTGCTATCGCAAAAGTAACTAAAATTCTTTTAATTATCCCCCGCCCGCCCCGTTAGAAGTAAGACGCCAGAGGTGTCTGCCGATGCGCAAGCGCATCGGACTTCTAACGTGGCCCGCCGGAAAACGGTTGAGGAAAATTCTTTATGTTTTCTTCCGCTTGAAAATAAAATACGTCCTATCCGTATTACTTCCTGGTCCGATTGAAGAAGCCAAAATCAATGGCACCGTTCCACAAAGATTCCAGCCCCGCTCACCAAGAGCATTAAATTTAATTTCCAGTTCTTCAACAGCCATTGGCACGGTTTTTTGTTTTATTTTAGACGCTCCGAATAGACCCTTGATTTCCTCCGTTCTGACAGCTTCAAATGTTATGACTTCGGCAACCCCATCACCGACACGTTCAATACGTTGGCGAGTGGTGAGCTCTATAATTTTATATTCCCATTGTTCCATTGATTTAAGTTAATCTAAAAAAAATAAAGTTATGGAAAAGTAGTAAACGATTGTTTAATACTTTCTGCTGGATATCCACTCACACGCACAGAAATAACTTTATAATAATAAATGGTGTTTTTAGTGAGATTGCTAAGATTTAAACTATGATTGATTGTATTAGCTGAATCAATAACTTTCATTGCTGGGGGAGATAATGTAACTATGGGTTGAGAGCTAGTTGCATAGATTATTTCACTATCAGCCAACTCGTTGGTAGACCAGGTAATGGTAGCTGAATTTTCTGTTATATTTACGGCCTTAATATTTGAAATCAAAGGCAGCGAGATACTGCCTACTGAAAGACATTGCTTGCAGAGCGTGTAAAGAGGATGTTCAATTTCTACTCCGTCTTTATTAGCAGAAGAACTTTGCTTTATATATTCACAGCTAGAGATAGAGGCAAAGTAACTTGTGTAATCCGAGCATTTGAGTGGAACACCTAAACGTGGCCCCGAAGGTGCTCCTGCCCCTCCACCGCCACCAGAGGGCGGCGTAGTAGGGATTGTGGGTGTTGCTAGTGTCGGTATAGCTTCCGAAACTTGAGGAGTAGGTGCTCTGGTGGGCGTAGGTGCAATTTCTGATTTCTGTTTATTTGTCTGCTCAACCGCCTTTGGGTTGGCATTGTTTTTTGTTTTCAATTCCACCACTTCTTGCTTTAAATGTTCAACCTCATTTTTAAGCTCGGCGATTTTCTGTGTTGCCTCCTCATATCCCCTTCGGCTTGTTTCAAGAGCTTTCGTTATCGCCTCTTTCGCCTCGTCGGGGACTTTGGCTAAAACGTCCGACAAAACTTCTTGATGCTTTAATGTATTTTCCGCGATTAAATTGAGGAGGTTTTCGGCTTTGGTTTGGTCTTTAACTTTTTTTGACGACGCCGCCGCAATAGCGACGTTCGCTTCATAGCCGGAAATTGCCGTTTTAACAGCGTCTGAATTTTTATCTCCGGCAACCGCCTCGGCTTCGGCGAGCCGCTTTTCGGCGTACTTCAGCGCTTTCTCCGCTTTTTTCTCGGGGTTAAAAGTAAAAAACAGGTTTACTTTTTCAAAAGTCGTGACAAAGCCGTAGAAAAAACTGCCGGGTTTAATGCCCGCGCTTTCGGCAGCCGAAACGGAAAGAGGAGCCGTAAAAACAGCCGTCAAAAGCAAAAAAGAAATAACAAAAGAAAGTTTTTTCATCAGCTTAATTATACGCGGTTTATTGCTTTTTCGCAAGATGTGATGTAAAATGAAAAAATTGCCGGAGTAGCTCAATGGCAGAGCAACGGTTTTGTAAACCGTAGGTTGGAGGTTCAAGTCCTCTCTCCGGCTTAGCGATTTAGATCGGTATTATCTCCGTGGTCATTACCATTCGCACCATTCCCGTTTTTTTCTTGGATGCCGCGGAGTTTTTTGGCGGCTTTGAAAAGCGCGTGCTCCGTCTTAAGCGCCCAAATTCTTGTCCCGCGGAGGCGCTTTTCCATAAACAAAAGCGACTGGTCTTTTATGCGCGCGTGCCACAAAGCGACGGCGTCCGCCTGAAGCCCTTCCATAAATTCGGCGAAATTAAAAGCGGTAAATTCATCGCGGTTTCTCCTGATAATCGCCAGAATTCCGCCCGCGCTCAAAAGCAAAATTATGGAATAAAAAATCATATTTATATTTCGTATCTTACAAATCTGGCTACTTCTATTTTTTCGCCGAACTTGGCGATTGCCCGTTTTATTAATTCTTCAACCATTATTGACTGGTCTTTAACATAGGGCTGGGCGAGCAATAATTTAATATCCTCAGGATCCATTCCCGCGATATGCAAAGCCAGCTCATGCGCCAAAGATTTGAATTCGGGATTTCTCGCCACAAAATCGGTTTCGCACCGGAGCTCAAGCATCACGCCAACTTTCCCTCCGGCGTGAATGTACGACTCCACAACACCCGCGCCGGTTTTTCTTTCGCTTTTTTTGGCGGCCAATCCTTCGGATGATTTTAAAATAAGCGCCAATGCTTTCTCCAAATCTCCTCCGGCATCCTCCAAAACTTTTTTGCAAAGCATTATAGAGGCGCCGGTTGTCTGCCTCAAGCGTTTTACCAAATCGCTGGATATATTCATGCCGGTTTTTCTATTTGTTTTTCGGCTTGTTTTTCCGCGAGGCCTGCTTCGTAGGCCGTAGCAAGCCTGTTTAATATCAGCGAAATCACGGCCGAAGAATTATCATTGGCCGGAATGGCGTATTTTATGTTTTGAGGGTCGCAGTCCACGTTTAAAATCGCGACAACCGGAATATTTTTTATGCGGGCTTCGGACAAAGCCGTTTTTTCCTCCCCCGGGTCCACAATAATCAGCGCCTGCGGTAAAGATTTTACGTTTTTCAGCCCCTCAAACATCCTGCCGAGTTTTCTGAT
>JAUYMO010000036.1 GCA_030699445.1 Candidatus Giovannonibacteria bacterium | reverse complement strand
TCTCACCCCCCACCATTCATTTTTTTAGACATAGGCGTTAGATAGCGGAGACCGAAGGGGAACTTGCGCATCCAGACACGCGGATAGATTGAAGCCCCGGAGTCCCGCCAGCAGGCGGGACGGAGGGGCTACCTCATTTCTCTGTTGAACCACAGACGCGAACGAAGGCACAAAGTGATTGTAGTCGGGGTAGAAATTGGCGATGGGAAAAAGAGACAAACGCCAGTATTCAAAAGCACTAATCGTTCTTTCCACCCCGTCAGTCGGAGGCAGAGCGAGTGATGGGGTAAGTGCTGGGGTAAAAGCTCTATTCAAAATCAAAACTTTCTGCTAAAGTAAGTCCAAGCGGTGTTGTAAACACACTTAAATAAAATAACCCCGCAATCGCGGGGTTATTTTATTAGCTTGGGTAAAGCGAGCCAACTGCTTGGCTCGCGTGGGGAGGAGAAAGGCGGAGCGATATCCCGCAAGCTTGCGGGATCGCGAGCCGGGGTCGCGACCGAGTCGAGTGACGACGAGGCGAGAGTTGTGATCGACTCCCCTTACCCGCTTAATTTGACAAAAGAATTTTACCTTGCTATCATAGAAACATTAATTTATTAATTCTTTTAGTGATTAAGCATTGGTAAAATGTCTAATTCTCTAGAAACACACAAATATGACTCTCTATATAATCGGTGCCCTAATCTTGGCGGCAGGGGCGCTTTTGGGATATCTAATTCGCCAACTATTCGCGACTCGAAGCGCGCACTCAGCGGAAGCGAAAATTAAGCACCAACTTGAAGAATCAAAAACTCAAGCAAGAGAAGCTTTACTAGAGGCCAAAGATAAGGCCGTAAGAATTCTTGAAGACGCAAAAAACCAAGAACGAGACCGTTTGGCTATTTTGTCGCGTCAAGAAGACCGTTTAAATATTCAACTCAAGAAAATTGAACAAAAAGAAGACGATCTAGAAAATGTTAAAAAGGATTTGGGGAAACAGGCAGATCAGATTAAAATCATTCATCAAGAGGCCGATGATTTAAAGAAAAAAAGCGAGGAAATAGTTGAAAAAACTGCCGGTCTTAGCCGTGAGGAAGCAAAGGCGAAATTATTAAGCCAAGTTGAGGAAGAGGCAAAAGGTGATTTGGTGGTGTCAATTCAAAAACTGGAAAAATATCGTCTTGAAGAACTTGAAAAAAGGGCGCAGGCGATAATGACAACGGCGATTCAGCGCTACGCCCGATCTCATATCAGTGAAATTACCACTTCAACGGTGAATCTTCCCTCCGACGAACTAAAGGGCCGGATTATCGGAAAAGAAGGCCGAAATATTCGCGCTTTGGAACGGCTCACCGGGGTTGAGGTGATAGTTGATGAAACGCCGGAAGCGATAACCCTTTCTTCATTCGATCCTTTGCGAAGAGAAATTGCCAAAATGGCGCTTTTGAAATTAATGAGCGATGGCCGAATTCAACCGGCGAGAATCGAAGAAAAAGTTGAAGAGGCGAAAAAAGAAATGTCTAAAAAGGTTTTTGAGGCCGGCGAAGCGGCTTTGTATGAAGTTGGCATTTTGGATTTGCCGAGAGAAGTAACAATGCTTTTAGGCCGCCTTGCGTTTCGTACCAGTTACGGCCAAAATGTTCTTTTGCATTCAATTGAAATGGCGCATATAGCGAATATGCTGGCTAGAGAATTGGGCATTAACGCTGAAGTGGCAAAAAAAGCCGCCTTACTTCACGATATCGGTAAAGCCGTGGATCATGAAATTGAGGGTACTCATTTGGAACTCGGGAGAAGAATATTACAAAAATACAAAATTGATCCGGCGATAGTTCAAGCAATGGAATCGCATCATGAGGATTATCCGTTTTCAACTCCGGAGTCGTTTATCGTGGCGGCGGCGGATATAATTTCCGGAGCTCGACCCGGCGCTCGACGCGATACGGTTGAAAATTATATCAAACGGTTAACCGAGCTTGAGAATATTGTTGACGCTTTCAGCGGTGTTGAGAAATCATACGCTATTTCCGCCGGCCGGGAGATCAGGATTTTTGTTCAGCCGAATAAAATTGACGATTTGCAGGCCATTCAACTAGCTAAAGAAGTGGCGAAAAGAATAGAAAGCGAATTGAAATATCCGGGCGAAATCAAAGTAAATGTTATCAGAGAAACCCGGGCCGTTGAATACGCGAAATAATCTGATATAATAATTATAAGTAATTATATATAATATGAATAAAGATAAATTAGTTGATTTGGTGTCGGCGAAAATCGGTTCTACCAAGTCCGAGGCCGAAAGAGTTATTAACGCAGTTCTTGATGAAATCACCAAGGCGCTTTCTTTGGGGGAGGAAGTGGCTTTGACCGGATTTGGCACTTTTGAGGTCTCATCAAGACAAGCGCGCGCCGGAGTTAATCCCAGAACCGGCGAAAAGATTCAAATTGCCACCGTCAAAGTTCCTAAATTCCGCGCCGGCAAAAACCTGAAAGAGGCGGTGAGATAAACTGTTAAGCGGGTAAGGAGAATCGAACTCCTGGCGCCAGTTTGGAAAACTGGGGTATTACCACTATACGATACCCGCAATGTAATTATTCTACGCAAGTTTTTCGGATTTTTCAATATAAAAACTGCCCCCGCTAAGCGGGGGCAGTTTTGTTTAAGTGTTTGTAAGCGACCTTTTCTAATTATGAAACGATTGATTTGCGGATTTGGTTTCCTGTTTCACCAAAACCAGTTGAGCCCAAGAAGAAGTAAAATTTTTCAACAATAAAAATATCATCGCCAAGGATCCCAAGACGGATAATTGAACTATAAATCTCGTTTTTAAAAATAAATGTATCGTAAAACTTCCCCAAACCACCGGGTTGATTGAGCTATTAGCCAGAATCTGGCTTGCGTATTGCAAAACTTGGGAAACGAAAACATAATGGCCGACAAGATAAAGAAAACCGGAAAATAATGCCAGTTCAGCCAAAAAATAGGGCGCTGCTTTTTTGGTAAACCAAATAAGGTAAACTCGCCTCATTATTCGGCCTTGGAGCGCGTTGTCAGTTTTCATGTTTATCATCTTTTGTGAGATTTTTTAAAAGTTTTTTGGCTCTAAAGAGTTTCATTTTTAAAGCCGGAACGGTAATGGACTCCTGATGAGCTATTTCCTTATATGATCTGTCTTCAATGTAGTATAACGATATTAACCGCGCTAAAGGTTTCGGGAGTCGAGAGATTAAATCGTTGGTTATGGACTTAGTTTCGCTTTTCGCGACTAAATCGTCGGTTGATAAATTATTTTCGGAGGCAAACTCAAGATCCAAGGGATCATTGGATTCGGTTTTCCACTTTTTACTTATTCTCCGATAGCGACTGATAGCCGTGTTAATCAGCACTTTATAAGCCCAGCTTTTAAATTCTATTCCTTCCACTTTTTTGAATTTTTTACCATTGAGATAAATTTTAACGAAAGTGTCTTGGACAATGTCCTCGGCTTCTTCTTGTTGTCTTAAAATACCCAGTGCTTTTCTGATGAAGGCATCTTGATAGCGATCTACCAGAATTTTGAAAAGCGCCGGTTTCTCCAACGAGGCAACCAATATTTCTTCGTCTTTTAAATTGTTATCCGCGAAGTTCATAAATTCGCTCGCTTAAATTATAATCTTATACTCCCATACTATTACAACTTGAAAAAAACGCAACCGGTTACATTTTTATTATAAAAAACCGCCTGTTCGTGTTTCATAAACAGGCGGGTTAAAGGGTTTCTATTTTTCTTGCCAAGAGAGATAATCCCCCCAAAAAGTAAATGGAATACTAATCGGAGGTCCTCCTTTGCTGATTAGAAGTTCCGCGTCTCTTTCAGGCCTGCCCTTTTCTTTAATTTCTTTTTTTTCATAATAATTAGGCCGGAACGGAAAGATAATCAGGTCTCCCAATTCTTCCGCCTTTTTGCCGAAGATGTCGGAAGGCATCGGGCGCTTATCCTCCCGGTCTTCTATATCCCGATTTAGTTGGCTGGATAAAACAATGGGAGCTTTGATTTCATAGCTGAACGATTTGAGCACTTCGCAGATAAAATTTATTTGCTCATTTTCTCGTTTTCCCGGGTAAAAAAGCTGCTGTAAGTTTTCCACAATCAACAATCCCGGGGATTGTCCGATTCTATCTTGGGCGCCTATTACCATCGTTTTCAATTCCAGCACGCTGATTCTGTCTCGAATAATAAAGTCATAAATCGGCGCGGAATTAATTTTCTGGTGGCTCTGGGATAATTTTTCCATTGCAACAGTATCTGATACTTTGCCGCCCAATATTTTTCGCAGTGATATTCTGCATCTTTGGGCGAGCAGACGGGCATAAATTCTTGTTTTTGACATTTGCGCCCCGCAATAAATAACAGGAACATTTTCATCAATAGCGGTGTGGCTTGCCAATTCAAGAACAAAGGCGGTTTTACCCATACCCGGCCGGCTGGCGACAATTGTCAGTTCTCCGAACATTAATCCTTCTATCGCGTTATTAAGCCACTCAAACGGCGTTTCTCTTAAAGAAGAAAAATAATTTTGAAGATTTTCAACCGTCATTTCCAGTTTTTTTATCCCACTTTCTTTTGCCGATTGTTTGATAACGCCTGATGAAATTTCCATAATTTTCGCGGAAATTTTATCTATGGTTACCATATCATCAAAAGCCATACGAGCGAGATTATTTGCTTCTTGAAGCACTTGCCTCCTAATGGCTTTTTCTTTAACTATTTTGGCATGGGCGATAGGATTTGTAGCCGGCGCTTCTCTTGTGAGTTGAGCAAGATAATGCGCGCCGCCAATTTTTTCTAATAAATCTTTACTTCTCAAATGATTAGTCAGGGTGACCAAGTCAATCGGGTCTCCTTTATCAGCTAATTCCAATATAGCCGTAAATATTTCCCTATGGCTAGTACGGTAAAAATCATCCGGTTCAAGAATTTCTTTGATAGTTTGCAGGTCGCTATTATCTAATATGATACTGCATAAAACCGATTCTTCCGCCTCAAGGGCTTGAGGGGGCAAATTATATAGTGTTGGATTATCATTCATTCCTTTTTCCTCCTTCCGTGATTTTTATTTGGTATAAATTCCAATATTCTCTTAGCCAGTTGGGCCAATTCTCTTCATTACCATAAGTTTGTTTGATAGCCGCGACCATTCCTCGAACTTTCTCCGGAGAATAAGCGCCATATTTCCAGGCCATATAGAAAATTCTTCGATAGACCTTTTTGTTCCGGCGTCTAATGTGGATTTCTTCGTTAACTATTGTCATTCCCAGCATATGCGGAATAGTTTTGCCAAGATTATCCTTGGTTTTCTTTTCTTTAATGGAAAACCCGTGCTTGGCTGGAATAGTTAGAAGTTTTTCTTTTACTTCAGATGTTATTGTCGGTCC
>JAUYMO010000030.1 GCA_030699445.1 Candidatus Giovannonibacteria bacterium | reverse complement strand
AGGAGCAAAACGTTCCGCAAGCTGCTATTTCAAGAACGGCCGCGTCAATTTGGCAGCCTGCGGCGGAAAAACAGCTTTCCATGCCCGCCGTCCAGCCGAAGCCTTTAAAAACATTATTGGCCCGGAAGTTCCGCATAAGTTCAACGCCTTCCTGGGTCAGGCCCGCAGCCGCTAAATTATTTTTAGCCTGCGAGGAAGCTTTGATGCTGGAAGAAGCCAGAGAAAGGGGGCCGATCACGGAGGCGACCAAAATCGCGATGGCCACGGTGGTTTCCAAGAGAGAAAACCCTGAATTTTTATTTTTTGATTTTTGATTTTTCATTTATTTATTGTTCAATAGATACTTGCCCGGTGGACCGCGCCACGACTTTTTTTGAAACCGCTCCGTCGGAAGAACGCAGATAAATTTCAACAAAATTATAATCCGCGCCGCTACCGCTGATTAAAATCGTGGGGCCCGGCCTAACGTATAAAATTGAGAGCTCGCTCAAATCGCATCCTCCGGAGCAGACCGCCGCGTCGTAACCTTTGATTGAAAAAATTTTTATGCTGCCTTCTATATTTATTATTTCCACGGCTTCCTCAAGTAATGTGTTTTCGTAATATTTTGAACAATTGGCGTCTCCGTAAATAAAATATTGCGCCGGGTCGGATATTTTGAAAAAAAGCCCGTAGCCGGGAAATTTCACCGGAGGGTTTTCGCAAAAAGGGTCGTCGTTGAAAGCTAGATTGAATTCCCGCACCGCAAGCGCGTAGGATTGGGCTTTCCGCAAAGAAAGCGCGAGCTTGCTGGCTTCCCTTTCCACCGAGACCTGCTTGCTGAACCTTGGAAAATTGGCCAGCATCAAAGAAGATATGATTGCCATAACCCCGATAACCACCACAACTTCTATTAAAGTGAACCCTTTTGCTTTTGGGCTGTCCATTAGAAAATTATACCATAAATCACGGCTGAAAAATCGCTGAAATACCAAACCAGAAAAACTGCCAGAGCCAAAAACGGCCCGAAAGGAATTTCGCTTTTCAAGCCAAAGCGCTTGCTTTTAAAGATTAAAAGATAGGCGCCCAAAATTCCTCCAAGCCAAAAAGCCAGAAAAATCATAAAAAGATTCTGGGGCCAGCCCAAAAACAGCGCCGAAAAAAACGCCAAATCGGCGTCTCCCCGCCCCATCCAGCGGCCGCCGGAAAAGCGCCAGATCAAATAAAAAAACAGGGCGATGAAAAACGAGGAAATTAAATCGCTGAAAAAATTTTTTCTGAAGAAAAAATCAATAAAAGCGAAAACGCCAAAAATATAAAGAAAATGCCTGTCAATAATTTTCGCGCGGAGGTCGTAAAGCGCCGTTAAAAGCAAAGCGCCCAAAGCCGAAAAATAAAACAGCCACCAAAAAGAAATGCCTGTTTTAAAATAAACCATAAGAGCCAAAAAACCAGTAAGCAATTCAATGGCCGGATACTGCCAAGAAATTTTGCTTCCGCAATGCTTGCACTTTCCTTTCTGCCATAAAAAACTAAAAACCGGAATCATTTCCAACGGCCCCAGCTTTTTTCCGCACGAAAAACACCGGGAGCCATTTTTTATAATAGACTCGCCGGTGTTTTTTCTTAAGATAACTACATTGAAGAAACTCCCTATTATAGTTCCGAAAATAAAATAGAAAGCTAACACATCAAACGTTTATGGCACTATATCGTAACAATTCGTTCCGGCAGCAGCAGCACAATCCGCGGTAGCGCCATTGAACCCCAAAGCGTTATTCGCGCCGGGAAGCGCCAGGTTGGTTGATTCTTCCAAAACCGCGCCGAGATGATAAGTAGTACAAGCCGTGGTACAGCCAAAGGGGCCAGCAGCATAAAAATAACTAGCTCCGCCGACCGGATCATTGGGAACTGTCGGTATACAAGCCCCGCCTCCGCAACCTGGACTGGAAACCAACGCGGCTAAGGTTGTCGGATAGCTGCCGGAATTGCTGTCAAAATAAAGCTCCAAAGCCACTCGCAACTGGCTAATATCCGCTATGCGCCTGGCGTCGCGCGATTTCTTGCGAGCCGAGTTTAGCGAGGCTAAGACAACTGAAGCCAAAATGCCGATGATGGCGATGACCACTAGAAGCTCAATCAGGGTAAAACCTCCTTGTTTACTTTGTTTTTTAAACATAAAAACTTTAAAAGGCCATTAAATTAAGGCTAATCGACCTTATATAGAGTATACCAGAAATCGGGCTTAAAATAAGCCGGCTTGTGGATAACCCCGACGCTCCGGTCGGGATAAAGTTAAAAAGTGGTGGAGATGTTATAAATGGGCACCAAAACCGCGGCTACCAGCACCCCCACTCCCAAACCGAGCCCCACTATCAAAATCGGCTCAATCAAGCTCACCAAATTGTCTATAAAATTATCCACGTCTCTTCTGTAAAATCCGGCAACGCTTTTTAAAATATAATCCAGTTTGCCGGTCTCTTCGCCGATTCTTATCATCTGCGAAAGCAATGGCGGAATGTCCGCGTATTTTGATAAAGATTCCGAAATCATACTGCCGCTTTTTACGGAGTCCATTGAGTCAAGAAGAATTTTTCTATAAACTTCGTTGCCGACAACTTCCGAAGTAATTTCCAATGCCCGAACCACGGTGATGCCGCCCGAAAGTAACGTGTGCAGGTTATCCGAAATTCTGGAAAGGTATATTTTTTTATAAAGCCCGCCGATAATAGGCATGGATATCGCGAGGCGCGAAAAATAAAGCCGGCCGTTCTCCGTTTTTGCGTATCTCGCCAAAAGCACCGTCAAGACCGCGAGCAGTAATATAAGAATTATTCCAAAACTTCTCAAAAAATCGCTTAAACCGATAATAATTCTGGTGTAAATCGGAATTGCCTGGCCGGATTCCGTTAAAATGTTGGCGAGATTGGGCACCACAAAAACAAGCATCATCGCCATCACGATGATGAAGGTGGATAAAACGAACGCCGGATAAATCAGGGCGTTTCGCGCTTTTCTGGAAAGCTCGTATGAACGCTCCAGATAATCCGCCAAAAATTTAAAAATATCTTCCAATTTTCCGGATTCCTCGCCGGATTTTATCATCGCCACGTAAAATCTGGAAAAAACTTCGGGATGCCTCGCCATTGCCCCGGACATCGGCATGCCCCCTTGGATGTCGTCCAGCAGGTCCGAGATGTGTCGGCGCAATTTTCGGTTTTCGGTTTCGCCGATTATTATTTTTAAAGATTCCACCACCGGCACTCTCGCTTCAAAAAGAGTGGAAAGCTGGCGTGTCAAAATCACGATGTCCTCCATCGGAATGGTTTCAAAAACTCCCAGCCATTCGGCAATTTTGCCGGCCCCCGCGCCAAACGAGGCGGCGCCTTCTATCGGCTCAATTGAGATAACCAAAAAATTGCGCCGTTGGAGCGACGAAACAGCCAAGTCCAAACTGGCGGCGTCAATCACCCCCTCGTTCGGCTCCCCTTCCCCGGACCTCGCTTTATAACGAAATTGCATAATTATATTTTATAACAAATAGCCAAAATCCACCCTATTGACAAAAAATATGTAAGGGTGTATAATGGGGCTAGGTGATCTTACCTAAACAATAGGCTAAAACAGGTTCAGTAACCAACCCAAAAGGAGGGACTATGGGACCAGAATGGTCAACACATCATACTGAGACAGGGAAAGAGGTTCGTTTTGGGCCAATAACCAAGCGAATGCATCCGCTCCTATTATCCGAGTTAAATCGGATGGCAGAGGAGGAATTCCCTAATATCCCGAAAAGTAGGCTGGTGGTCTACGCCGAGGACTACTCTTTCGGAATATCGGTAGTTCTAATTGAGCGCATGAGGTGAGGGTTCAGCCTTCTCCTTAAGCCAAACAAGGGAATATCCCAATATTCCCTTGTTTTTTATTTTTAGAAAATTATTTCCCCGCCAAGATTTTCAAAAAATCGCCCGGCAATACTATATGAGCAACGCAAAAATATTTTTTCTTAATTTTTTGGAAATGAGGTTATTTGTTTTAAATTCTTTCACTC
>JAUYMO010000017.1 GCA_030699445.1 Candidatus Giovannonibacteria bacterium | reverse complement strand
AGTTGGGCATTAGAATAAACTTCCTGCACATCGTCGTGGTCGTCTAGAGCGGAGAGTAAGCTTTCAAACTTTTTGGAATCGTCTTCAGAAAGAGTTGTTGGAAACTTTGCAACAAAATCCTTTCCTTGTTTATTAAACGCCCACATAGCCGAACCTTGTTCGCCCAGCTTTGCGCCGTGCTCACTAAGCAAGTGTTTTATTTCATTTGTCGTGCGGTTGGAGTTGTCCGTGACGGCCATAATTACCAAAGCCGATCCGCCCGGCCCATATGCTTCGTACACAACTTCTTTAAGTTCCTCGCTTTCTTTTTCAGCCGCTCTTTTTATAGCGCGCGAAATATTGTCATTAGGCATATTTTCTCGCCTCGCCTCGTCTATAGCCGCCAAAAGCCTGAAATTGATTTTGGGGTCTTGGCCGGCCTCTTTTGCCGCAACTGTAATCATGCGGGCGAGCTTTGAAAAAATTTTCCCGCGCTTGGCGTCTGTGGCGCCCTTTTTATATTTTATCTGCGCCCATTTAGAGTGGCCGGACATTTTGTTTTTTGGCGTAATCCAAAATTAAATTTTTCGCGCCGTAGACATTTGGCGCCTGCTCTATCCTGAAAGATTGTTCTCCGGCAGTTTGGATTATAATATTGCCGTATTTTAAAACAGTAGCCGTAAAATTTGGGATTTCAACCGTAACGTCCTGAACCCTATCCAGCATGAATTCCGAAATCTCGCGGTTAAAAAGCCCTTTTTGGTCAATATCAATAATCCGCTCCGAGGTTATAATCCAAATGTCCAAATAATAATCAATCCAAAAAACGAAAATCACAAGAACTACCGCCATCAGATAAATCAAAGCGAAAAACCAAAGCGCTACCTGCGAAATACCCAAGGCGGATTCCAAAAAAGGGAAATATGGGATGACTAAAAGCAAGATAATTAAAAGAATCACGCCAATTACAAATTTTAAAAAGAATGCTATCCAGTGGCGGTGGAGAACCATCAAGATTTGTTCGTTTGGCAGTAAATGAATCATAGTTTCAAGCTAAAAAATAACGCCAAAGAAATAATATTGAGTACGGCGATTGTCACCAAAAAAATCCAAAGAATCCATTTATAAGAATCCTGCGGCATTGAATATTGCTTTACGTGCCATAAAATTGAAAGCGCGACAAACCAATAAACCGCGAGAAAAAGAATGTATACAATCAAAGCAACGACGAAACTCATGGCTTGATATTAACATTTTTTGCCCTCCAAAATCAGCCTTGACAAGTTTTAAATGATGAATATAATAAGGATAGAAATATGAATCTTAGGAGGTGAATAATGTACAATGTCGTTTTTGTAACCATAGTTGAATGTAGTACCAAGGGCGTAATTACTTGGACGTCGTTCAGGGACAAAGAACATTTTGATAAGTGGTACGACAAGAAAACGCAGGGATGGTATGAGGTTGTGGATCAGGGTGTTTCCCGGGAACGCGCGCTTGAGCTGTGCTCTACCCAAGAAGCAAAAAATGCCTATGCAGTCAGTGCGATGAAAAGGTTAAGTAAATTATTTCTCCAGCAACTCCGATAGTAAGCCCCGCCACATAGACGTCTAAGTGGCTATTTTTTTATTTCGGATGTTTTGTGATATTGAGTAGAATATAATATTCACCCTCAATTTTAAAGTAAAAACGAATATTTATATCTACTCGAGCTTGCCAAATATTCTCTGCGCCTCCGTATTTCTTTGTGCGCAATGACGGATGGCGAATATCGTTAAGCAGATATTTTACTTTTTGATACAATTTTTTCCTGATTTCTTCAGGGAATTTTTCTAGCGCATCTCGAAATTCGGGGGTATAATGCGCTTTCATCTTTCCAGCGATTTCTTTAATGCTTCTGCAGTGGCGAATGGACCGTAAAAATTCCCAGCTTTATAAGATTTTAATGATCTAGTCAGCTCTTTATCTAGCTCGTTGTAAAATTTCTCGTGTCTTTTCGGCACTTTGAAAGAGTGTTTTACAACGATATCCTTTCCGTTGGTTTTCTGTGGGCGCAAAAGCCCCTCATATTCCTTGCGGGGGATGATAACAAATTCTTCCCCCTTTTTGATTGTGCGGGGAGTCGTAATGGTGTTCATGCATCTAGTTTAACACGTTTAACACGGGAAAACCATTAAATCAACTTTTGTTGGTCTTGTTTTGGGGCGGTTATTCCTAGATGCTCGTAAGCGCGAAGAGTGGCGCAACGGCCGCGGGGGGTGCGCTCCAAAAAGCCCAACTGCATTAAATATGGCTCGTAGACTTCTTCAATCGTGTCGTCTTCTTCCATAATAGAGGCGGCGATAGTGGAGAGGCCTACAGGGCCGCCGCCGAATTTTTTGATAACCGTGTCCAAGATTTTCCGGTCAATGGACTCCAGCCCCAACTCATCAATTTCTAAAAGTTTCAGAGCTTCTTCCGCCAAAGGAACCGTGATTATTCCGTCGCCTTTCACTTCGGCGTAGTCCCGGGCGCGCTTTAAAAGCCGGTTGGCGATGCGCGGAGTAAATCTGGAACGCGAGGCGATTAGGGGAATGGCGCCGCTCTCAATTTTTACGCCCAAAATTTCCGCGCTTCTTTTAATAATTTTCTCAATATTTTCTTCGGTGTAAAAATCTAATCTGAAAGACCCGCCGGAAAAACGCGAACGTAGAGGCGAAGAAAGCAAAGCGATGCGCGTGGTAGCCGCGACCAATGTGAAAGAGGGGAGCTCCAACTGGATGGTGCGGGCGGAAGGCCCCTTTCCTATAATAATGTCCAAAGACCGGTTTTCCATCGCCGGATATAAAATTTCCTCAATCAATTTATTTAGGCGATGCGCTTCATCTATAAATAAAATATCACCCGGAGAAAGATTGGTGAGGATAGATGCCAAATCGCCGACTTTCTCAATCGCCGGCCCGGAGGTGATTTTTATCTGGCTGGAAGTTTCTTTTGCCACCAAATGGGCGAGCGTGGTTTTGCCCAAACCGGCCGGGCCGTAAAAAAGCAGATGTTCCAAGGGCTCGTTTCTTTTCTGGGCGGCCTCAATTAAAATTTTCAGGTTCTTTTTGATGCTTTCCTGTCCGACATATTCGTCAAAAGATTTCGGCCTCAACGCCAAATCCAGCGAGAGGTCATCGCTCCGTTTTTTTGGGGTCAATTGGCTCTTAATTTCATCACTTGACATTTGTATTGTTATTTGCTATAATGGGGCTGGTTAATAAAAGCTTTTAAAAGGTTTCCGGTTAATAGTCTCTAGGCGATTTTCGTCCCGCTTCGCGGGACGGAAGCGGGTTTTTCTCTCAGTATAGGATGGCCTGGCATTCTGCTTTGGCGGGACCAGCTGGACCATTCCTCGGAGGCAATCTAAGCTCTCTCTACCCATGGAAGAGCAATCGCCTGGAGACTATTCCTCGGAAACAACTCTATTTAATTCATCAAAGGACGTAACGCCGGCTAAAACTTTTAATATTCCGTCCTGGTACATTTTTGCCATGCCATGTTTTTTGGCGGCTTCTTCTACATCCGCCTGGGGCGGATTTTTTATAATCAGGCGTTCCATTTCGTCGTCAATTAAGAACGCTTCAAAAATTCCGATGCGGCCTTTGTATCCGGTCATATTGCATGCCTCGCATCCGGCGGATTTCCAGATTTTAAAATTATTTTTATCCGCCGGCTGGCGGACCTTATTATAAGCCGTGGGCAATGCCGCGATTTCTTTTAAAATTACTTTTTTTTCTTCTTCGGTCGGCGGAATTTCTTTTTTGCATTTTGGGCAGAGCACGCGCACCAATCTTTGCGCCATAACCAAATTTACCGCCGGAGAAATAATATTTGTTTTTACTCCCAAGTCTATCAGGCGGGGAATTGTTCCCGCGGCATCGTTGGTGTGCAAAGTTGAAAAAACCAAGTGCCCCGTGAGCGCCGCGTGCATGGCGATTTCCGCGGTTTCTAAATCCCTGATTTCTCCTACCAAAATAATATCTGGGTCCTGGCGCAAAATAGAGCGGAGGCCGTTTCCGAAATCGTACCCTTTGGCAGGGTCAATCTGCGTCTGGGTAATATTTTGAAGATGATATTCTATCGGGTCTTCAATCGTGATTACTTTTACTTCCGGAGAAGCAATTGTTTTTAAAAAAGAATAAAGCGTGGTGGTTTTTCCGGAACCGGTCGGGCCGGTGTTAAGAATCATGCCGTTGGGTTTTTTTAATTCCGCTTCCATCATTTTATAAACCGGCGGCTGCATGCCCAAACTCTCAAAAGTAATGGAGATACTTTTTGGCAAAAGCAATCTCATAACCACGGATTCGCCGAAAGGGCCCGGCAAAACAGAAGTTCTTACTTCAATATCTTCTTTGGCGGTTTTTATCGTGAACCGCCCGTCCTGGGGCTTGTCGTGAACGTTTAATTTAAGTTCTGAAATAAGTTTTATGCGGGAAAGAATCAGCTGGAATAAAGCCGTGGGAATTTCCGCGATGTCCTGTAAAACTCCGTCTATCCGCAACCGTATTTTGGATGTTTTTTCCGCGGGCTCAATATGAATGTCCGAGGCCTCAACCCCCAAAGCGCCGGCCAAGAGAAGTTCCAAAGCATCCGAGGCCTTTCTGGCTTCTTTTTCGCGCGCCATCGTCGCAAGCATTTCTTTGAATTTCACGAAAGAACCGGCAGTCTGGGTAAAAGCCGATAATTTTTCCGCGGAAACGTCCACAACGCCGGCTTTCATTTCTTCAAAGCGCGGAATTTCTTTGTATCTGGAAAAAACTCTTTCCATGCCGGAGGGAGAAACCATAAAAAGCTGGGTTTCATATTTTTTTCTCTTCAAACCCTCCACTATTTCTTTGGTGCCAGGACGGTCCGGGTTGGTAACCGCCGCCTGCAATTTTTTCCCGACGCTTTGGAAGACGGCGATGGAATTCGCCCGGGCGTCCGCCTCCGGAATTATTTTTAGCGAATCCAAATCAACCGTGATTCGCGACATATCTAGATAAGCCAAGCCGTGCTTTTGGGCAAGCACCCGCGCCAAATCTTCCTCTTCTTTTTTCCGTAATTCATCCAGAGTGTCGCTTTTAGGCATGGGTTAATTATAACATTATTAAAGAACTCTGCGGATAAATCCCCTTATTTTCAGCTCGGCCTCGGAAAATGTCGCGAATCCTTTCGCGAAAAAATATGAAGACGCCGGAGAAGCGCCCAAAAGCTCTGCCAGCGTTTTTAATTTTGCCGCGTCGTTTCCCGCCATAAGCGCGCTGATTGATTTTGTAGCGGGCTCCAAAGAGTTTTCCCAAAGCAAAGCAAAAAAATTGCTTTCCGGCCTCAAGCCCCGCATTTCCTCCAAAATAGCCAGCAAGCTCTCGTCGCTCTCGTTGGTTTTTTCGAAATCAGCTTTTGGCAAAAATGCCCAGGTGGTCGCGGTTTCTTTTTCAAACGAACTTCTGGCAAGGGCTCGCCCGAAAAGCTTCCAAAAATCCGAGGGGCGCAAAACTTCTTTGGCTTTTTTAATTTTTTCATGCGCTAAATTTTGGTCCAAGAGGCGCGCCAAAAGCGCTAATGTTTCCTTTTTGGGATGGTGGCTCATTTTTTCTTCGTGCGCCGCCAAAAACCAAAGCGCTTCTTTAAATTCATCCGGAATTTCGCCGAAAAAGGCTTCCAAAATTTCCGCGGATTTTACAGCCAAGCTTTTTTCTTTGGTTGAGAGCTTTACCGCGTTTTTGTGCGCTGTTTCGGAAAGTATGCTTTCCACTTCAGCTTCGGCGGGATCAATTAAAAGAAGCAAGTCCATAGGAACGGCTTCTTTTTCCACCAATACGGTTTTAGGGTCAAAAGATTTTGCTTTCGGGCTTTCTAAAATTATTTTCAGCATGTCGCCGCCGTTTTCGTATTTTAAAGAAGATACCGGCAAATCTTTTGTGTTCAATTTTATTAAAATATTTTCTTTGGCTTCAAAATTTTGCAGGAACGCGTCGGAATTTTCATCAAACAAAGCGTTTACGCAATTTTTTGTCCGTTCGCTTAGATTGGTCGAATCAATATGAGATTTTTTTCCGGCTTTTAAAAAAGTTTGATGCGCCAGTGCTCCGGCCAGCGCTTTTGTAATATCGTTGGCTTTGCCCATTCTCACCGCGATGGTCTCGGCTTGGTCCGCCATCTCTTTAAATTTTTGCATTGACTCCGACATGATGATTAATTCCTAGCACGCCACGCTTTGGCGGGGCAACTCCGCGAAACTTGCAAAATGTGGATAACACCTGCCTGCCGGCAGGCAAGTTTTAAGGCTTGACAACGAACTTTTTCGGGAGTATAATGGGGGTAGAAATGGAGGTGTTCTATGAAAAAGTTGCTGTTTTTGGCGTTTTTGTTCGGGTTTTGGTATCTGGCTTGGAATGCCCCAAGGAGTTTCGGCCCAAAGCTTTTGGAGGCTCAAGGAGTAGGGTTGAGGTGTGATACGCCACACTGTAATTACCAGCGTTTTGATCGCGGCGGCCACTGGGTTGGAGATGGGAGACACGATCCTTCTCCATACGGCTACGGCGGCTATGCGCCTGATACTTTGTTTGGCCAGGGAGGGATCAATATTCTGAATCCTGGGCCAGGGACGACTCTGCATGTTAAAAAAAGTAGCGGTGGAGTTTTGTGCTTCGTTCCCCTACTCAACCTGCTTTGTTCGGACGAAACAATAGATTTTTCCACTGCGCCGGCAGCTGGCCAGCAGACGCAGGCAGGACCTCAAGCTCAAAGCGCGCCTCAAGCATACACACCACCCGCGCCGCCAGTGAAAGAGGAAACCTTGCCATAGTAAGAGGTTTTAAGGGGTACCCCGCGGTACCCCTAATTTTTTTGTTATAATTCAATAATGGGAAAAATAGACATTTTCACAAAAAGCGATAAAGAAACAAAAAAACTTGGCGAAGCTTTGGCGAAAGAAATAATGAAGCCCTCCTCCACTAAAGCTACGGAGGACAAACTTAAAACCGCGACGGTTTTAAGTTTGGAAGGTGATTTGGGCGCAGGAAAAACCACATTCGTCCAGGGGTTCGGAAAATTTTTAGGGATTAAAGAGCGCATCCAAAGCCCGACATTTGTGATTTTAAAAATATATAAAATAAATAAAAAGGCGAATTTTAAAAATTTTATCCATGTTGACGCCTACCGCTTAAAATCAAAAGATTTTAAAGTTTTCGGCTGGGAAAATTTTATAAAAAATAAAAATAATATAATTTTGGTGGAGTGGGGAAATAAAATAAAAAATATTTTACCGAAAAATTCTCTGCGGATAATATTTAAGCACGGCAAAAATTTTTCAGAACGAAAAATTATTTTTAAAAATTAAAAAAGGGGCTGTTAGCCCCTCTGCGTCGCCGTAGGACAATTTTATTTTATGGAAGTGCTTTTATGCAAATAGGAAATTACTGCATATACATAGGGGCTATAAAACATTGCAATGGCCGCCCAGAACGAAAGCAACAGCGCCATTACAACTATCGTCGCTATCTTGCGTAACATATTTTTTATCCTCCTCTCCAGCCAAGTTAGCATACTAAGTTTTATTTGTCAAGTATAATAAAGCACGGCAAAATTTTAAGATTAACTTGTGAATTATATGGTTTTTACAAACCCCTAACCCCCAGCCCCTTCCCCCTTCGTAAGGGGGAAGGGGAAGAGGTAACATCTTTTTGTCTTAATAAATTTATGACTCAAATTTTTAATAAAAAATCGCAAACCTCAAAAAGAAAAATTCTCCGCAACCGCATGCCTCCATCCGAGTTGTTATTGTGGCCACGATTAAACAACAAACAACTGAATGGTTTTAGGTTTAGAAGGCAATATGGCATTGATAGATATGTGGTTGATTTTTATTGCCCCAAATTACGGCTTGCTATTGAAATTGATGGCGGCTATCATCGCTCATCGGACATGAAAGAATATGACCCGGCAAGGCAAGCTGCTATTGAGGCTATAGGAATAAAGTTTTTGCGATTTTCTAATAAAGAAATAGAAAGCGACTTAGAAGGGGTTATGAAAAAGCTTTTTAATGCCCTTCCACCTTACGAAGGGGGAAGGGTAGGGTTAGGGGTTAAAGAAAAGATATGAAAACTCTTGTCTTACTGGACACTCACGCCTTGATTCACCGCGCCTATCATGCCTTGCCGAAATTCACTTCAAAAAATACCGGCGAGCCGACGGGCGCGCTTTACGGTTTATCCACGATGCTTTTGAAAGTTGTCCGCGAATTAAAACCGGATTATATCGTCGCGGCTTTTGATAGAGCCGAGCCGACTTTCAGGCACGATGCCTATGACGGCTACAAAGCCCAACGTCCCGAAGCGGAGGAGGACTTGGTTAAACAGCTCATCCGCGCGCGCGACATTGTGGAGGCGTTTGGAATCCCGATTTTAGACGCGGTTGGTTTTGAGGCCGATGACGTTTTGGGGACGATTGTTGAGCAGGTAAAAAAAATAAAGGATTTAAAAGTTATAATTGTCTCCGGCGACATGGATGTTTTGCAATTGGTGGAAGGCGAAAGGGTCGTGGTTTTTACTTTACGAAAAGGCATTGAGGACACCGTGATTTACGATGAAAAAAAAGTTGAAGAGCGTTATGGCTTCGGGCCGAGACACATTGTTGATTTTAAGGGATTAAAAGGCGACCCGTCGGATAATATAGTAGGTGTGAAAGGCGTCGGCGAAAAAACCGCGACGGATATAATCAAGCAATTCGGAACGATTGAAAATCTTTATAAAAATTTGGAGAAAGGAAAAACTGGATCTCTAAAAGAAAAAACTGCGGAGCTTTTAAAATCTCATAAAAAAGACGCGTTTTTTTCTAAAACCTTGGCCACAATCCGCAAGGACGCTCCGGTAAAATTTGCGCTTCCGGAAAAACAATTTGAATTAAATGTGGAAAAACTTACTAAAATTTTTACGGAGCTGGGATTTACAAGCTTAACCGCGCGTGTGAAAAACGGAAATAACCGGGCAGCCGGACAAGAAAAAAAAATAACTGAAGAAAAAGAAAAGGCGGTAAAAATTCCCGCAAACGCAATCTTTTTGATGCCAGACAGCGAGTCATTGGAAGCTATTTCCAAAAAAGATTGGCTTGAAATTTCTAAAAACAAGATTTTAATTTCTCCGGACGTAAAAGCCGTGATAAAATTTTTAAAAAAGCGCGGATTTCCGATACCAGAAAACTTTTTTGACCTCTCGGTGGCGGCTTGGGTGGCGGAGAGCACTACAAAAATTTCCGCGCTTCCAGCTGCCGCGGACCTGCCGGAAATTTATGAAAAACTGCAAAAACTTACCAAAGAGCGCGGGGTTGAAAAAGTTCTTTATGAAATTGAGTTTCCAATAATCCCGATTTTAGCGGAAATGGAATATCAAGGCATTTCAATTGACCGGAAATTTTTGGAAAAATTTAAAAAAGAAACCAAGCAAAAATTGGGCGATCTGCAGGACCGGATATTTAAAGCTGCCGGCAGGGAATTCAATATAAATTCTCCGGCGCAGATGGGGGATGTTTTGGAATCGCTTAATTTATTTGAGGGAAAGATAAAAAAAACTAAAACCGGCAAGATTTCCACCAAAGAAAGCGAGTTGGTAAAACTCCGCGGAAAATCTCCGGTTATTGATTTAATTTTGGAATTCCGCGAATTGAACAAACTTTTAAACACCTATATTGACCCGATTCTTGAACTTTCATTTAAAGACGAAAAAATCCACACGACTTTAAATCAAACAGGAACCGTCACGGGCCGGCTTTCTTCTGAAGAACCCAACTTGCAAAATATTCCCGTCAGGAGCGATTTTGGAGCGCGAATCAGAAGCGCATTCGTCGCTTCCACAGGTTTTACTTTTGCGGCGTTTGATTATTCGCAAATTGAGCTCCGGATTTTAGCCGCGGCGTCCAAAGACGCAAAAATGATTGAAGCTTTCAAAAAAGGAATTGATATCCATAAATTCACCGCCGCAAATATCAATAATATACCCATGGAAAAAGTTACCGACAAAATGAGGAGCCGCGCCAAGACGATTAATTTCGGAATCGTTTACGGCATGGGAGTCAGGCAATTGGCGCAATCAACCGGGATGAGTCCGGCGGAAGCCCAAAAATTTTACCACGAATATTTTAACGATTTTCCTGAAATCAAAAAATACATTGAACATCTTAAAAATGAAACTAAAAAAAATGGATACGCCGAAACACTTTTAGGCCGCAAGCGGTTTTTTGATTTGGAATCTATCCGCGGGAACGGATTTTTGGAATCCCAAATGGAACGCATGGCTGTAAACGCGGTTATTCAGGGCACGGACGCGGACATAGTTAAATTGGCAATGGCAGCTGTCCATAAAGAGCTTGACCCGCAAAAAATAAGGCCGATTTTGCAAATTCACGACGAATTGTTGTACGAAGTGGCGGATGATATAATAAAGGAAGCGGCACCCCGCATACGCCGTATTATGGAAAACGCGTATAAACTTGCTGTTCCATTGTCGGTGGACATTAAAATCGGCAAGAGTTTGGGGTCGCTTAAGGTTTATGAATAAAAAACAAGTTATTTTGTTGGCTGTCGCGCTGATAATTATAGCAGCGGTTTTTATTTTGTTTGTTGCCCCGCCTTCCTGGCGCGCGCAAAAATCCGCGCCTAAGCGTATCGCCATGCTTACAAACTCGGATTTGCAATTAGCTGCGTTTGACGGCATTAAGGCCGGGCTTAAGGAATTAAATTTGGTTGAAAACGTTGATTACATTATTGATCTGAAAAATCCTAAGGGCGACCGCGACCTTACCAAAAAAATGGCGGTAGATATTGTAAGCTCCAAACCGGATTTGATTATTCCTATATCCACAACCGCGACGAGCGCTGTTCTGGAAGCCGACAAAGAAGCAAAAATTCCGATAGTCGCGGTGGATGTGGGTAATTTTAAAGAGGTAGGAATCAATAACATAGAACGCCCCGGCGGTTTTTTGAGCGCCGTGATCGCGGACAATATAGCGACTGCTCCAAAGCGCATGGAGATTCTAAAAATGCTTCTGCCAAATATGAAGCGAGTTGGAGTTTTGGTAAATCCAAATCACGTGAGTTACAACGAAGTCGTTCAGTATTACACGAAATCCGCCAAAGATTTGGGAATCGAAATAAATTGGTATCTTGTTACTAAAAAAGAAGATCTCGGGCTGGTGATGGCAAAAGCCGCCAAAGACAAGCCGGATGGCTTTATGATTACCGCGGAAGCCACTATTTCCGGCAACTCCGCTTTAATCGCGCCGGTACTCAAAAACGCAAAAATTTCGTCAATTGATTTCAACGTTGAGCGCGGAGTAAGCTCCGGCTACCTTATGGTTTACGGTTCCGCGCGCTATGATATCGGCAAACAGGGCGCGCGCATGATAGAAAAAGTTCTTCACGGCCAAAACCCCGGAGATTTGCCGGTAGAATTCGTCTCGCCGGCTAGTTTTGAAATTAACGCCAAATTAGCGGGCGAAATGGGAATTACGCCTCCAAAGTCGTTATTACTTCAGGCGACTAAAGTTTACAACCAATGAAAATTACTTTAAGACAAGCCATAAATATTTTATTCATTATTATTATCGTGGGCGGAGCGGCGGTCTGGCTTTATTATTTTTATCCGCGCTTTCAAAGCGCGCCTAAAAGATATAGTGTCGGCGTTTTAATTGAACAGGACTTGCTCATTGCAAATTTTGACGGGTTTAAGGCCGGCATGGAAGTATTGGGATACAAGGAAGGCATAAACATAGAATATTCTGTAAAAAATCCCAAGGCAGATGAAAAATTGAGGCATCAATATGAGGATGAAATTATTGCCGCAAAGCCGGACCTTATCATAGCGGCGTCAACGCCGGCCGCAAAAGAATTCAGCGACAAACATCTTTCTATTCCGGTATTATTTATAGATACCGGCAGCGCCGCGGGCATTGTAGAAAATATTTCCAGCCCGGAAGCAAATGTTACCGGAATACTTAGCGGGTCAGCAGATCTTGCCGGAAAGCGTTTAGAAATGTTAAAAAGCATCGCTCCAAACATACACAAAATTATTATTTCTCCGCAAAAAGATTTTTCAAGTTACGCCGCGTTCATGAAGTCCATCCGCGAAGCAGCTCAAAATCTCCAAGTTGAGGTAGTGGAAATCCCGTCCCTAAATCAGGAAGACTTTTTATCCCGCCTCCCGCAAATTATAAGCCGTAAAAATGGCGATGCTTTTATGCATTTTCCGGCCCCGAATAATTCTCCCAATGCTTTAGCGGACCGGAAAAAAATAGCCGCGCGGCTAATCAGCGAAAAAATTGTTTCAATCAACCACAATCTTGAGCGCGGGGCCAATGAAGAAATTTTAGCAAGCTACGGCAATTCGCGTTATGATGTCGGGGAACAAGCTGCTCCTTTGGCAGATAAAATTTTAAAAGGAACCGAAATCAAAGATATCCCGGTTGTTTTGGTTCGCGAGCTTACTTTAGAAATTAATTTAGCCGCCGCCAAAGCTATCGGCATTGATATACCGCAGACTATTTTATTAAGGGCAAATAAAAGCTATCAAAGTCTCTGACTTAATGCAGCCGAATTTATCAGAATTTTGGCTAGGGCGAAAATCGCGGCTTTGGATTTTGGGGACCGTGGCTATTTTAGCTTTGATTGTCGCCAATGCCGCGTGGCTTGTTCCTACTCTTGGCGAACTGAACACAAACGCGTATTTGCTTCACCGCGCGATTGCTTTAGATGTTCGTAATCAGCTCTCAAATTTTTTAGGCCAGCAAGAAGCTGACCTAACTAATGCCGCGGATATTTTAAATCAAGGCAGCGCGAGCCCCGTGGAAATTATTTCCAGATTAATGAAAGAAGACCGTCCGTTTGAATCCGTTACTTTGCTGAACACCAATGGAATAGAAAAGTTTAAAACGCATAGATTTTTGTTGATTACGGAAGCCGATTTAAAAGATAGGTCTTCAGACCCGTTGTTTAAAGCGGTGTTTTCTGGGCAGACTTACATTAGCCCGGTAGTAATTTCAGGAACTTCCGAACCTTTAATCACAATAGCCGCGCCTTTAAACAAAGATTCCGGTTATTCCGCGATCGTCGCTGAAATTAATTTAAAATTTCTTTTGGAAGTTGTCCGCAATATAACCGTAGGCAAATCGGGAGCGGCTTATGTTGTGGACGGGGACGGCTACATTATCGCTCATCCGAATTCTTCCTTGGTTTTCGGGCGCGCGAATATTTTAAATCGGAAGCTTATTTTAAAAGCTTTAAACGGCGAAGAAGCCGACACGCGAGACAAGAACCTATCTTATCAAAACGAGCAAAAAGTAAAAGTTTTCGCTGTTGCTTTGCCGTTTCAGCCAAGAGGCTGGGCTGTGATTGTGGAAAATCCGGAAGTTGACGCGCTTGCTTCTTCGCGGCAGATACTTAGCGTCGGCATTATTTCTTTCGGGCTTGAAATTTTACTGCTGTTTCTTTTGGTTTGGAATTATTTAAATCTGGCGCGCGCCGCCACCCTGTTTTATGGAGAGAGAAACCAGCGCGAAGCCATTTTAAACAGCCTTTCGGACGGAGTAATAGAATATGACAGCAAATCTCAAATTGTGCTTATGAATCCCAAAGCCGAGGAACTTTTAGGCGTTCATTTTAAGGATATCGGCGGCAGGGCCATAACTCCCGATTTTTCTAAAAATAATCCGAAGTACCGGGGACTAGTGGAACTGATGTATCCGGCTTTAGCGCCCTACTCCTCCAGCGTTAAAGAAATTCCGGGCACTCGCGTTAAAACCATGGAAATTCACATTTCAAGCCCGGAACTGAAGCTAGTGGTCACCTTGACTCAAGTTGTGGACCAAAACGGAAGTGTCAGGGGATTTTTGAAAATTTTGCACGATATTTCCAGAGAACGCCTTCTAAGTAAAATTAAATCTGAATTTGTTACTATTGCCGCCCACCAATTGCGGACGCCGTTATCCGCGATTAAGTGGTCCTTGAAACTTCTTTTGGATGGAGACGCCGGCGCTTTAAATAAAGAGCAGGAAAGTTTTTTGGAAAGAGGCTACGAAACAAATGAAAGGATGATTAAGCTGGTCAACGATCTTCTTTCGGCGGCGCGGATTGAAGAAGGAAGATTCGGCTACGATTTTAAAGATATTAATATGGACGAATTTTTGGAAACGGTTATTAAAAATTATTCGGAAATCGTAAGCCGCAAATCCATAAAGCTTAAATTTGAAAAAATAGACGGCGCGCTGCCATTGGTTTACGCCGATCCGGAAAAGCTTTCTCTGGCTTTTAATAATTTATTGGACAACGCCATAAAATATACTCCGGCGGGCGGGCAAGTTTTGGTAAAACTGGAGAAGAAAGGAAACTACGCGCTGGTAAGCATCGCCGACACGGGAGTCGGCATACCGGATTCGGAGCAGACCAGAGTTTTTTCCAAATTTTTCCGCGCGTCCAATGTGATGCGGATGGAAACTGAAGGCACCGGTTTGGGGCTTTTTATCGTGCATAATATTATCAAGCGCCACGGCGGCGACGTCCATTTTACTTCCCATGAAAGCAAGGGCACGACTTTTACTTTCACTTTGCCGCTTAAAAAAGAGCTTGTGCCAAAAGAAGAATCTGTCCCCCTAGAGGAGTTTCTGGAAACAACTTAGTATGCTATAATACAGCTATGGCGAAGCAAAAAATTCTAATAATAGAAGACGAACCGGTGCATCTTAACGTGATGAAAGCCAAGCTGGAATATGAGGGCTACGACGTTCTGGTGGCTGTGGACGGGGAAGCCGGCTATCAAATGATCAAGGCAGAAAAGCCCGATCTGGTGCTTTTGGATATAATTTTGCCCAAATTGGACGGATTCGGTGTTTTGGAAAAGCTAAAAAAAGATAAAATTAGCATTCCGATAATCATAGTTTCCAACTCCGGCCAGCCGGTGGAAGTGGACAGGGCCATGCAATTGGGCGCGAAAGATTACTTGGTGAAAGCGGAATTTAACCCCGCCGATGTTTTGGAAAAAGTTGAAAAAGTTTTAGGGGCGCCAGCCTCTTTGAAGTCCGACTTCAAACCTGCCCGTCCGGCAGGCGGGTCCCCAAAGAAGTCGGACTTCTTTCCGGCTGGCGCGAGCTCTTCGGCTAAAACTTCGGAAGCAAGCGCTGCTAAAAATTCAGGTTCCGCGAAAGAAGGGGCTAAAATATTAATTGTTGAGGATGATAAATTTTTGCGCGACCTTATTGTGCAAAAGCTTAAAAGAGAAGGCTTCGCGACTTCAGAAGCGGTGGATGGCGAGGAAGGCCTGAAAATTGCCAAAGAAAAACGCCCCGATATAATTTTACTTGATTTAATTCTCCCGGGCTTGGACGGATTTGAAGTTTTGCGCCGGATGAAAAGTGACGCCTCCACTGCTTCAATTCCCGTCATAGTGCTTTCCAATCTCGGGCAAAAAGAAGATATGGATAGGGCCATGTCCGGAGGCGCGGAGGATTTTATGGTAAAAGCGCATTTCACGCCGGGGGAAATTATCGCAAAAATAAAATCGGTGCTTAAGAAAAAGTATTTTTAAAAGTTTTAGTTCATCAAAATATGAATATAAAAAAACCTATCTTAATAATTGCCGCCATAATCATCGTTATTGTTGCGTTTTGGGGATTTCAAGTATTGAAGCCTCCAGAGACGCGGAAAGTCAGCGCGACATTTTCAAATGAGGGCGTATCGGCAATACTTCAATATACTATTGAGCAGCTATCGTTAGATAAAAAACACGGACTTGATCTTGTTTCCGTGAAAGGGGACCCCGGTGAGCTCGAGCGGAAACTCCGCAACCGCGAGGTTGATATTGGCGGGCAAAGTACTGCCGCTCTTATAAAATCCAATCAAGAAGGATTTAATATTAAAATTTTTGCTCCATATCTCACTTTTTCTAATAGTTTGTTAGTAAAAACAGATGCTAATTATCAGAGCATTGATGATCTAAAAGGCAAAAAGATCGGGATTGTGCCCAAGCAGTCCGCTCTTTATCAAACGGCCGCGCTGGAATTTAGGATTTTAGGCGTGAATCTAGAAAAAGATTTTAAGCTTTCATTCGGGGGCCAATCTGATTTGGTGGAATTTCTAAAGAAAGGCGAAGTAGACGCTGCTTTCGTTACTACTCCGCTTGCCGCAATTCTTGTTGCATCCGGAGATTATCGGGAGGTTCTAGATATGGGTGATTTATGGGTCAGCATATACGGCGTTCCATATTTTTTTCTTGGACGAGCGGCTCACGCCGATTGGCTTGAAAAAAATAAAGACATTGCGAAAAGTTTTACTGCCATGAGTTTAGAAGCGGCAAAGTATATACTTGATCATCCGGAGTTTGTTGCTAAATACGCGCGCGAAGCGCTTAATGCTAAAACGCAGGGAGAGATAGATTTTCTTGTGAAGCGTTTGCCTAAAGCTTTACCCACAAGTTGGGATAATAAAATGATTGATAACGCCGTATTTGTAATGCAAAAAGCAGCGGAATTTGGGTTTATTGATAAAATTCCCGCAAATTCAAAAGAATTTTTCACTCAATTTTAAAATTATGTCTCGATGGAATTTTTCTAATCCCGTTCGGCAGAATTTTGCCGTTATTTTTATCATTGCCGTATTTTTGATAGCGGCCAGTTATTATTGGTTTTTCCCGATTCTTAATCTGGTTGAAAATGATGTCGTGAGCGAACAGCGCGGCGCAGCGCTGCGCCTGGAAGATTCTCTCGGAATATTTTTTGATTTAACTTTAAGCGACATCCGGATTTTGGGCGCTCTTGTCTGGAACCACATCAGAAGAGGGGAAAAATCAGATATTAAAGATGAGATTCAAAATATGTTCGCGGGCCGCGGTGATTTTATATCCGTGCATATTTTTGATAAAAACGGAAACCTTGTGGAATCCGGGACCGCGAAGACGCCGCCTTTATCGCCCGCGAATTCCAGTTTGGGCAAAAACACGATTTTTTTAAAAGAAGCGCTGGACAACAAATTTTATATAAGCCCGGTGTCTTTTGGCGCGTCCGGCCCTACTTTGCAAATATCCGCGCCGATTGAAATTGAAGGCAAAATAGAAGCTGTTGTGTTAGTAGAACTTGATTTTAGCCGCCTTTGGCGCATTGTCAGCGACACCAAAATAGATAATGGAAAAGTTTATGTGGTGGATGAAAGAGGCACTATAATTGCCGACCCGAATATTGCCTTGGCAAGTTCCGGCGAGAATTTAAAGTATAGGGAAGTAGTGGCATCGTTGCTTCGCGGTTTAGATAATATTAAATTAAGCCGTTACACGAATGAAAACGGGGTGGAGACGGTAGCGTACGGCTTGCGCGTGCCTCTTACAAAGTGGGGAATTATTGTGGAGCAGGAAACTTCCAAAGCTTTTGAGGAGCGTTCAAAATCAATGATCGCGGCTGTTGTTTTTTCAGGAGCCAGTTTCGCTTTGGTTTTATTGCTGCTTTTTAACATAATTAGATTAATGCGCGCGCTTAACGCGATAGAACAAGGGCGGAGAGAACGCGAGCAAACAATCGCTTTTCTACCCGATGGCGTTATTGAATATACCGGCGAAAATCAAATTCTGACCATAAATCCGGCAGCCAAACGGTATTTAGATATCGCGGATTTGCCTGCCAACATTTATGTTTCGGAAAGCGCCGCCATACCGGCTGGGCTTGAAAAGCTTTGGGCTATATTTTTTACCAGGAAAGAGCGCGAAGGCGGGCAAGGCAACACATATGAAATAAGCTTTCAAAAGCCGGAACGCAGGACGCTTCAGATTATAACGGTCTACATAAAAGGCACAGGGCATTTGGCTGAACAGCGATATCTCAAGATTATCCACGATATAACCCACGAACATCCTTTATGATATATTTTCTTTACGGAGGAAATTCATACCGGGCTTTGCGGAAAATTCGCGAGTTTAAAGCGGCTTTTTCTAAAAAATCAGCGAATTTTTTAATAGAAGAATTTGACGGCGAAATTTCCGCGTCGAGTCCGGCGGAGT
>JAUYMO010000014.1 GCA_030699445.1 Candidatus Giovannonibacteria bacterium | reverse complement strand
GGATGATTATTTTCCGGGAACTAGAGCGTTACGCGCGCACTATCAATGATAAAGGAGGCTATGACGAAATATCAACTCCAATCATGGTTAAAAAAGATGTTTTTGAACAGAGCGGCCATTGGGAGCACTACCGCGACAATATGTTTTGGTTTAAAAATCCGATGGATGAAAACGAAGTTTTGGTGGTCAAGCCGATGAACTGCCCCGAATCAACTTATATTTATAATTCAAAAATCAGAAGCTATAAAGATTTGCCGTTAAGATTCGCGGAGCTGGGAAGATTGCACCGTAATGAACTTTCCGGAACTTTGGGAGGAATGTTCAGGGTGCGGCAAATTACGATGGACGACGCGCATATTTTTATCCGCCCAGACCAAGCCGAAGAAGAAATTAAAAAAGTTTTGAAAGTAATCTCCGATTTTTATAAAATGCTGGGGTTTGAATCGGAATTTTATCTCGCCACCAAGCCGAAAAAAGCGCTGGGGACGAAAGAAGAGTGGAGTGCCGCGGAAAAGGCCCTAAAAGACGCTTTGGAAAACAGCAAAACAAAATATAAAATCGCGGAAGGCGAGGGCGCTTTTTACGGCCCGAAAATTGAGGTGCACATCAAAGACAGCCAGGAGCGGGACTGGCAATTGGGCACGGTTCAGCTAGATTTGGTGATGCTGCCGGATAAATTTGAGCTGGCATATGTTGACGAAGAAGGCAAAAAACAAAAACCATTTGTCATACACCGCGCAGTGTTCGGTTCTTTTGAAAGATTTACCGGAATACTCTTGGAGCATTTTGACGGAGCTTTGCCTTTTTGGCTTTCTCCCGTGCAAGTAGCCGTTCTTTCTATAAACGACAAAGTTTCAGATTACGCTAAAGAAATAATCGCTAAGCTTCAGGGTAAAAATATCAGAGTTGAATTAGACGCGAGGAACAAAACTATAGGTAAAAAAATCCGCGAGGCCGAGCTTCAGCGTATCCCTTATCTTTTGGTTATCGGAGAAAAAGAAATGAAAAAAAATAAAATCGCAGTCCGCGAGCGCGGCAAGGGAGATTTGGGAGCAATGGCACTAGCGGATTTCATCAAAAAATGCCTTTCAAAATCGTAGTCGTTGTCGGGCCGAATGCGAGCGGAAAATCGGAATTCGCGGTACGACTTGCCAAAAAAATCGGCGGAGAAATTATATCTGCGGACTCACGGCAGGTTTATAAAGGCCTAAACATCGGCTCGGGCAAAATCACAAAAAAAGAGATGCGCGGCGTGCCGCACCATTGTTTAAGCATCGCCAACCCGAAAAAAACTTTCACCGCGCTGGATTTTAAAAAATGCGCCGAAAAAGCAATCACTATGATATATCATAGTGGTAAAACTCCGATAATAGTCGGCGGGACCGGTTTTTATATTGACGCGGCGCTCGGTCGCGTAAAGTTGGGCGGAGTACCGCCCAATCACGCACTCCGTAAAAAATTGATTAACTATTCAACCGCTAAACTACTTAACTATTTAACCAAACTAGACCCCAAGCGCGCTAAAAATATTGAGCAAAAAAATCCAAGGAGATTAATTAGGGCAATCGAAATGGCGAAGCATGTTCTTGTAGAAAACCTTGCGCAGCGCGACGGCGCGAGCAGAGCAATTCGCCAGCAGGCGAATATGCGTGTTTTCGGAAAGAAGCATACTTCGCTATTAGTCCAATGGATAGGCATCAAGCACCCGCCGGAAGAATTAAAAAAACGGATACATAACCGCCTCTTGCAGAGGCTTCAAGGTATTATTAGAGAAACAAAGCAACTCCATAAAAATGGAGTTTCCTGGAAACGGCTTTTTGATTTAGGGCTTGAATACCGTTATGTCTCGCTTTATTTGCGCAAGAAATTGAAAGCTTCGCTTTCATCCCGCCGTGGCGGGATCACTGCTAAAGCAGTGACAAAAGACGAAATGATACAAAAAATCCTCACGGAATCCTGGCACTACGCCAAACGCCAAATGACTTGGTTTAAGCGCAACAAAAAAATTAAGTGGATTTCTAACCCAAAATCTTTTTCAATATTTCTTTAATAACCTCCGGATTTGCCGCGCCCTTGGTTTCTTTCATTACTTGGCCGACGAGGAACTGGAGTGATTGCTGTTTGCCTTTTTTAAAATCTTCAACTGCTTTTGGATTTTGAGAAATTATTTTTTTAGCAATTTCTTCCAAAACTTTTTCGTCCCCCACTTGCTTAAGCCCCATGGATTCAACATAAGCTAGTGGCTCTCCGCCCTTCTCTACCATAACCCTCAAAATATCTTTTGCCGCGCGCGAGGAAATTTCATTTTTCACAATCATTTTAATTAATTCCGCGAAATTTTCCGGGTTCATCAAAAGTTCGTCCGGCAGAATTTCTTTTTCTTTAACTAACCCTAAAAAATCGGATGTAAAATAATTGGAAGCGAGTTTAAGAGCCTCCGTAAATTTGTCCGGCTCCCATTCTCTTAATTCCGAAATAACTTTCTCCCAAAAAGCTGCAAGTGAGCGTTCGCGAACTAATGTCTCAACTAAACCGGCTGAAATTCCGTATTCTTCCGTAAATCTTTTTCTTTTTTGGGCGGGCAACTCCGGAATCGTCGCGCGCAAAACCTCAATGTATTCATTGGAAAACTCCATCGGAGGCAAATCCGGCTCCGGAAAATAGCGGTAATCATGCGCCGATTCTTTGGAGCGTTGGGGGGAGGTTTCTTCTTTATTTTCATTCCATCCCCGTGTTTCTTGCGCGACTTTTTTGCCGGATTCCAAAAGCTCAATCTGACGCTTTACCTCATATTCAATCGCCCGCTCCACCGCGCGAAACGAGTTAAGATTTTTTACCTCCACCTTAGTACCCATATCACTTGTTTTTGAAACGGAAATATTCGCCTCGCATCTCATTTCGCCTTTTTCCATATTGGCTTCGGATGCTCCGAGATATTGCAGAGCCAATTGCAGCTCCTCCGCGAATTTTTTCGCTTCTTTTGCCGATTTTATGTCCGGTTCAGTGACCAGCTCCATCAACGGCACCCCGGCTCTATTGAAATCCACCAAACTAAATTTGCCGCCGGGGTCATGCATCAGTTTACCGGCGTCTTCTTCCAAATGCACGCGCGTTATTCTTACTCCGTTTAAATTTCCGCCCAAAACCAGCGGGTATTTATATTGCGAAATTTGGTATCCTTTGGGCAAATCGGGATAAAAATAATTTTTGCGGTCAAAGCGCGAAAATTTTTGGATTTCCCCTCCCAAAGCCAGCCCGACTCTTTGGACCAATTTCACCGCCTCTTCGTTTGCCACCGGCAAAGTCCCCGGATGCCCCAAGCAAACCGGGCAAATATTTATATTTGGATGTTTTTCGTCAGGGTCATTTTTGGACGAGCAAAACATCTTCGTTTTTGTCCGAAGCTCCGCGTGGATCTCCATGCCTACAGTAACTTGATATTCCATTAAATTTAATATACAATATTTTTTAATGCTTTCATATACCGATTTAACCAAAGGAGTTATTTTTGAAATGGAGGGCGAGCCCTACCTCGTTTTGGAGTACAATTTTTTACGCATGCAACAAAGGAAGCCGACGGTGCAAACTAAGCTTAAAAACCTGATAACCGGAAAAATCGTATCAAAATCTTTCCAAGGGAGCGACGCGTATTCCGCAGCCGAGATAGAAAAACAGCCGATTACTTTTCTTTATGAAAATAAAGGCGAATTTTGGTTTTGTGAAAAAAACAATCCAAAAAACCGCTTTCAATTAAAAGAGGATATTCTCGGCGGACAAGGAAAATTTTTAAAACCAAACACGGAAGTCCTCGCTTATAAATTCGGAGATAAAATAATTAATATAGAATTACCCGTCAAAATGGAATACAAAGTCACGGAGGCGCCGCCTTCTTATAAAGGCAACACCGCCACCGGCGGCTCAAAAACCGTAAAACTGGAAAATGGCCTCCAAATTCAAGTGCCAATGTTCATCAATGAAGACGACATTGTTCGCCTCAACACCGAAACCGGCGAATACGTGGAACGCGCCGAGAAAAAATAAAAGGCCACTTCATACAATGTAGTGACCATAGAAAACCGCTGAGTTATTTAATGGTACCATCCTCACAAGCTTTTTTTAAAACGGCCATGATCGCTTTTGTGAAAGCGCAGTTTGTCTTTCTTTGCGCCTCTTTTTTATTCTTGGCTTTAAATTCTACTGGCTTCACTTCCTGAACTGGACTAGGACCAGAAATTGCTATCGCGAAACCGGGCATTATGTATGTTTTTTGTAAGACTTTTTTTAACCTCTTCTTCATACTGATCCTCCTTCTTTCCTTCAAATTTGAACCTCTTTGACTTCTGTTTCTAGAATATATCAAGTCAATTTAAATGTCAAGTATTTGCCGTGGTTCAATACCTTCGCATCACCTAATCCAAAAAGTGCAAATTAATCAGCGATAGCGTATTAATTGGTAATATAACAAAATCGTCCGATCGGACAAAATTGTTATATTGAATATGCCGAGAAAAAATAATTAAAGCTCAATTCTCTCCCCAGGTTTTAGAGTTCCGGAACCGGATTCGTTTTTTGGCGCCGGAACCGGTTCGGGCTTATTTTTTTGCGCGTCCAGAGATTTTTTCAGCGCCTCGCGCAGCATTTGAATATTTTCCGTCCGCTTAAACGGCTGATGCGTTCGCGCCGGTTCCTGCCTCGGCACAAACTCTCCCGCGCTCGGCCTGGGGCGCGGCGCCTCCTCTCTCCTCGGCTGATTTGCCGGCTGGCCGGTAAACGTCTGCTTAAATCTTCCCGCCATCCCGATGTGCTCTTTGCAAAAAACCGGCCGCGCGGGGTCCGGCGGAAAAGGCACCTGCGTCTTTTTTCCGCAAACCGCGCAAACTGCGTCGTAAAGCGGCTGGCTAGTTTGCTGCCTTGACGAAACTGGCGCTTCGCTTCTCGCGGGCCATTTTTTCGCTGTCGCGGTTCCAATATCTCCTCCGCTGATTTCCTCCATCCATTTATTTACTTTTTCTTCTACGTTTCCTCTGGCTCCGCCGTAATTTTTTCTGGAGGCCTCTATAATTTCTTCTTTAAAAGATTGGGTCTGCTGTTGAATCGGCTGGAGTGTCGTTGCCGAAAACGGACGCGAGGCCACGCCGTCTATCATCAATTTCAAATAAATATTGGCGAACCCGAGATTCACGATGTCTTCCACCATAAATTCCGGAGAAAATTCTTTTTCCAGCATCTCGGCGTCCTCCGCGCCAACCCGGAATGTCACCGTCGTGCCGACGTTGCCGAAAACCGCATCTCTTACTTCTTCCTCCATCTGCGCCACGTATTGATGCGTTAAAATCAGAGACAAGCGGTATTTTCGCGCTTCGGAAAGAATATTGGCGAAAGATTCCGACGCGAAATTTTGAAACTCGTCAACATACAAAAAGAAATCTTTCCGCTCCGGCTCCAAAATGTCCACTCGGCTCATCGCCGCCAAATAAAGTTTGGTCACCAGCATCGCGCCGATGAGCCGTGAATTGTCTTCGCCTACTCTTCCTTTCGCGAGATTGATTATGATAATTTTCTTTTCGTCCATCGCTTTCCTGATATCAAAAGCGGATTTTGGCTGGCCGATGATGTTGCGGATTAACGGATTTGAAACAAACTGCCCGACTTTATTTTGGATAGCCGGAGTGGCTTCAGCTGCGTATTTATCGGTATATTTGGCGAATTCCTGCGTCCAAAAAGATTTCACGACCGGGTCAGTTACATGTTCAACGACTTTTCTTCTGAAATCCTTGTTTATCAGCATCTGATTGATTCCCAAAAGCGTGGCTTCGGGATATTCCAAAAGCGCCAAAATTGTATTGGTTAAAATATATTCCATGCGCGATGACCAAACGTCCTCCCAGATTTTTTTAAAAACCCCCATAAGCCCGTCTGATACCAAATGCCTGCGCTCCGGGTCAACATTTTCCATAACGTTAAAACCTATTGGATACGCCGTGTCCGCGGGGTTGAAATAAATCACGTCGTTTATCCGCTCCTTGGGGACAAAATCCAAAAGCCGTTCGGCGGTGTCGCCATGCGGGTCCAAAAAAGCCATGCCCTCGCCGTTTTGGATATCCTGCACCGCCATGTTTTCCAGAAGCGTGGTTTTCCCCATGCCGGTTTTGCCGATGATATACATATGTTTCCGGCGGTCATTTTTTTTGATGCCAAATTTCTTCAGCTGGTTTCTGAAGTTAGTCTCTCCGAAATATGTCGTTTTCTGGTTGTCGTTCACTTATTAGATTATAGCATCTTAAACTGGCAAATTAGACGGGGGCGCTCCGCGCTTAGTGTCTATGCGCGGGACGGCGGCCGCCGAAACAACCATTCCCGGAAAATGATAAATGGTGGCGAGTTCCGAGCTTGATAAAACCATCGGCCTGCTTCTGCCATTATACGGCGGATGAAACGCCGAGCGCAGGCGGTAAGATTTATACAACCTGATTTTTCTACGCAAGTTGCGAAATTGCACAAACCAATAGTCGGTGCTGGTCACAACATCTCCATTTCCCTTAAAGCCGTTTAATGATTGTGAATTAAATTGCCTAAAAATACCATTGGTGGCAGGGACGGCCAAAAAATTGTAGACGTCAGGGCGCGCCAAATAAATCCAGCGTATCACAGTTTCCAAACCGATTTTAGAAATATTTGTTTCAATGGCCTCCATAGTGGAGCGCTCGCCCGGCGAGAGGTTTAGAATTCTGAATTGGTCTTCCTTTTTTTTGACCTGCTCTGCCGCCGTGCCAACAATAGCCAAGATAGCGCCATGAATTATATCCACCATCTGCGTTATAAAATTAGGGCTAGTTTTTACCGCTTTCCCGGCGATCTTTGCCACCAACGCCTCGCCTTCCTTTTTCCAGCGGTCGTTTGAAACGGGGCGAGTCAGCATTTGAATCCACATTTTTTCGCCCGGACGCAAATGGCCCAAAAACTCAAACAAAGACGAAAGCGGGTCAATTTTTCTTTCTTCTTCTTTGGCGCTGATATCTTCCAAAGCAAAATCTTCATAAGTGCGGATTGGATACGCGTCCGGCATTGTATGCACATATTCAGTGCCCCAAAGAGACCAGTCATCATTCGGTAAAGCAGCTGGCATATCTTTGGTGTAATCCTCCACCAGTTTAATTTCGCACGAAGGATACTGGGCGTAAATTTGCGATTCTATCATTTTCTTAAAAAAATCGTGGGTCCAGATGTAAAAATGAATTTCGCCGCCGTCCCCCACTATTTCCAAAGAAAACCAGGCCGTAATCCAGCCCTGCCAATAACGTTCAATCAAATTGCCTTTGCGGTAAGTTCCGTGAATGCCGGCGAAGATGCTTTCCATTGCCTGCGGGCTTTTGGCGACATCCCGCGGGATTTTAATTTCAAGAACAATATAATTTCTTTTGAAAATAGCGAAAGCGCGGACATACCTGACCCAGGTTTCCCAAAACAATAAAACGAGAATAAACGGCGCCCACAAAAACCAGGTATGTCCCAACCAATAAAGCGCCTCCCTTACAACCGGATCATTTAAGAGAATATTTACCATCAGCGAGTTTTTTGAAATACTTTTTGTCCTCCAGATTAATGAACACCGTGTTGGGTTTTACAAATCGCTGTTTCAAAACCGCTGATATGATTTTTTCTTTGGCCATTGGCCCGCTTTTTCCCAAAACATCGGAAATCACATCTTTAACCACTCCGGCGGTGTAACCCCAGTCTTTGAGCGCGTAAAGGCCCCTTCCCACTAAAACAAACCTACTGTCTTTTATCAGTTCGTTATGCACCGTCTGCGTGTGCACGGGCTTTCCGATAAGTTTGCCGATACCGGAAGCAACCGCGGAAAAATGCAACGGCTTTCCATGGCGGGTTAAAACCATGTGCGAAAGGTCTCGCACTCCGCGCGGTTTGATTTCCGGAAATTCAATCAGCCCCCATTGGTCAAAATAATTTTTAGCAATCAATCTGGAAATGCCGAGCCAGTTGGCAAGCAGAGCTTGATTGGCGGAATCATCTACTACTCCGGCGTTTTTCGCGGAAGAAGAAATAATTTCAAAAAGCTGGGGCTCCGTTACCGGTTTGCCTATTTCCCTTAACTTTTCCACAGTGCCTTTTAGCGCGCGCTTAGCGGTATCATGGGCCTCCTCGCCGTAAGTCCAGCGCTCATGGAGTTCGTCCGAATCGTGGAACCTTTCAAAGGGCGCGTGCAAAGAAAGCAAAAAATAAATGTGGTTTTCATGCTTGGGATGAGGCGCCAAAGTTTTTAAAATCTTGTCTTCTTTTATCACCCGCCCTTCTTTTTCAAAATAATTTTCCAAAGACACAAAAACTTCTTTAAGCTCCGCCAGCTGGGGAGATTTTCTGATGCGGTTAAAACCATCCGCTTCTATCTGGCGGACACGCTCGCGGGTGATGCCGTATTTTTGTCCAATAGCCTCCAAAGTAAGCCGTTTGGGGTTTTTACCCAATCCAAAACGCTGTTCCAAAATGTCTTTGGTCCTTTTGGGTATGGCCATAAACAGCCTTTTTGTGGCTTCCTCCGGATGAACCGGCAATTCGTAATTCATATGTGTAATAATATACTAGCAAACCTGCTAAAATCTGTCAAACCCCGTTAGAAATTATACAAAATGTAAGTAGCGGCAGGGGTTTATTAATCCCGTATAGTCATTTGCTTAATAATAACTCTACAATAATTTCTATACGGGGTCAAATTAAGCGTAGCAAACAGCATTAAAACCTGTCAACCCCGCACCTTTTGCGCATGAAAATACGGCATAATATCTTCATCTCTTAAAAGAATGGTGCTATTGGATACTTTTGTCAGCCCAAAAGATTGCCCCTTGGAAACCCCAACATAGCAAACCCGCTTATTGAAAGATTTCACTTCTTCCACAGCCGGCACTAGATCCGTATCAGAACTTAAAAGATATGCTACGTCGTACTTATCTTCACGAGCGAATCGTATCATTTCAACGGCTATCCTTACATCCACGCCTTTTTCGTGAAAACTTTTATCCGGGTGTTGTATCAAATTACCCAAAATAGCCGGGATGTTTTGCTGTTGTAATTTACGTAATAATTTTTGTTGATTGGCATATAGTTTTTCGGATTTTGCTTTATTTGTTCCATTTTGTCTCCTTATAGCGCCGACGTAATATCGAATCTCAACTAAGTTATTGTCTTTAACAAGGTTCTTCGCAAATCCTTGATAATCAAAATCAAGTAATTTCAAAATCTCTGTTTTTTCGGAGGTAAAGTCCTTCAACTTATAGTAGAAGTTATTGCCGTCTATAAAGACTAGGGCTCTATTTTTAGCTTCATTTTCCATATAAACAAAACTGCCGTCGTGGCTTGCGCCAAGAAGGCAGTGGGATTAGTACTTGCAGTATAGCAGGTACAGCCCCCAAAAGTCAA
Organism: Candidatus Giovannonibacteria bacterium; assembly: GCA_030699445.1. Taxonomy (GTDB): domain Bacteria; phylum Patescibacteriota; class Minisyncoccia; order UBA11713; family 2-01-FULL-45-33; genus GWA1-44-29. The sequence goes on along the minus strand of JAUYMO010000014.1, from coordinate 4,026 downwards.
CTTGGCCTGTTGATAACTATTAATGCGAGATTAAACAACATCTTATCACAAAAAGATAGATTTTAATAAAAACCCCCGCTGTGGATTTAAAAAACAGCCATTTCCGCTCCATCTTCGCTGGGAGTTTTAAGCGGCATTATTTCTTTTGTGTGTTGGAAAACTTCTTTAATCCATTCGTATGAGATTATTCTTGTTTTAGATACATTCGGATTAATGTTTTTCGTGAAATATGCGCGTGTTCTTCCCCAAAACAAGATTCCACCGACATTTTTACCGCTTAGATTATCATTTCTGAATACGCTTCCCGGCCACTCAAAACCATGTTGTTTTTCTGGATCTCGCACTCCGAAAATAGCACTCTCAAGTAACACCCAGGGCCAGTCTGTTTTATCAGTCCTAATCAACACTAGCGTTTTATATCCCTCGTAGTTTATAAACTTCTTTGAGCTAATTTTGATCCATCTCCTTAACTGACCGTTAATCTGCTTAATTTTAAACTCTCCAGTCCAGTGGCCCGTTTTAGGTTCTGAAAAACATCCGTCGTCCTTAATTTCTATGTAAATTTTTAATCGACGATTAACAACATCAGCAGTGTTCTTATTTTCAAATCCCTTTTCTTTATCTCCGTCTATCCACCCTGAACTATATTGGTTGAGGTTTTTGATTAAATTCTCTTTGAATTCTTTTTCTGAAATTCTAGGTTTCATAATTGTCTATGAAAAATACAAATGAGGTTAATTTTTTAAAGCCCACTTCTATGCAAACATATCTGATAATCTCCAGTAGAAAAACCGCTATATCTGTTCTGGACACTAACACAATGTTTCTTTACCAAGTAAGGTCTGAATTCATACCAATAAAAGACAAAACCTAAAATTATTAGCACTATCAAAATTATATATTTATATTGTTTTAGTTTGTCCATATTATTTTACCTTAAACCAATTTTCTTTTAGCCAGTTTTTCATTCCCTCTTTTTGATTATGAGAATCCCTAAAATAACCAACATAACTCCTACGGAAATTAAGATAAGTGATTCGGGAGAATAATAATAATAATTCCCTCCGCGAGAAGAAAAAGTAAAAATATTATAGGAAAAAAGGCCACTGCCCATCACTATCATTATTTCACCTATATATTTCTTTATTTTTTCTTTCACAAATTTATTTTAATCCAAACCTCATTAAGCAATCTTCGTAGTAGGCATTTATTTCAATGCTACTACGACTAAGCGCAACAAGGCCACCTAATCTTGCTTCAATAGAACATCGCTGTTTTATTTGTGTTGGTCGCCAACTAAACCAATAAAAAGCACCGGCAATAGAGAAAATCAAAATTGCTAGTAATCCAACCTTAAACCAATTTTCTTGAATAAATTTTTTCATAAGTTCATAGTACTGCGGTTTATCCTAACAATCAACAGCTCTGTTTTTTGATGGATTTGTCAGTTTGTTAGGCGACACTTTCTTACGATCGGAAGAAAGTGTCGCCCATGGAACCACCACCCAACCACACACGACCACTATGATATATCATAGTGCTTATTTTTTACAAAACCATTTTTTGCCATACACTGTTTTCTCACGATCGGAACAAAATGATGTATGTGATTAAGCACCTAAAATGCCTTCCTTAAAACGGTCTTCGGTGCCGATGAAAATGCCTTTTTTACGGAGAGAAAAACTCTCCAAAATCCCCAGCGCCCAAAAAAGGCTGACCAAACTTGACCCGCCGTAAGAAAGGAATGGCATACCCAAGCCGGTAATCGGCAAAACGCCCGCGTTCATTCCAATATGGATTGCCGATTGGAAAAGCAATAAAATCGCTAGCCCCGCCGCGTAAAGTTTTTCAAAATTTGATTCCCCGTAAATTCCGGCGCGCAAAATCCTCCAGATAATGACGCCAAAAAAAAGCAATAAAAATAAAACGCCGACAAACCCCCACTCCTCCGCGAAAGCCGCGAAAATAAAATCGGTTTCGTGCTCCGGTAAAAATTCCAGCCGCGATTGGGTGCCAAAGCCGATGCCTTTGCCAAAAATTTTTCCCGAACCTATGGCGATAACCGACTGCTGGGCGTGATAACCCGCTCCGCGGATGTCGCCCTGTGGATTTATAAAAGCTGTAATTCTTGTTTTTTGGTACGGCAATAAAAAAAAGCTCCAAGCGACTGCCGCTATCAGCAATCCAGTAAAAAATAAAAAAACAAGATGGCGGAGTTTTATTCCGCCGACTAAAGCCATGCCCAGCCAAATTGCCCCCAAAACAACGGCTGACCCGAGGTCAGGCTGCAGCATCACCAGCGCCATCGGGATAGCGATGTAAACAAATGAAATAAAAAGGTGAACGAACCTTGCAATCTCCACATGCCTTTTGGAAAAATATTTTGCTAAAAGCAAAACCAAAACCGGTTTTAAAAGTTCCACCGGCTCAATAGTTAATCCGCCGATCTTGAGCCAGCTTGAAGCGCCTTTTACCGTGTGCCCGGTTAAAATTAAGAAAAAAAGTGTTAAAACCAAAACCAAATAAAGCATTAAAAGAAAAATACTGTTGGTTTTAAGAAAACTCCAATCAATAAAAATAGCGCTTATAAAAAACACCGCGATCGCGGCCAGGGTCCAGATAATTTGCCGGATAAAAAAATAGTCGCTATCGGTGCCGAATGATTTCATCGCGGCAAGCCCCAAAAGGACGAGCATCATAGATGCCAAAAACAAGGCCCAATCCAGGTTTCTCGCCAAACGGCCGGGGTTCATAGCGCCTGCCTTAAGAAAATTTCCGCGCGCGAAACTCCGCTGATGGCTTGCGGCCAGGTAAATACCACATTTTTTTCTTCGCCGATATCCAAGCTGTCCAGTAAGGTTTTTGATGCTCCTAAAACCTCGCCGTCCTGTCCAAGAAGCACCGCGCTTATTTCAATATTTTTATAAATTTGGTTTTCTTGATTTTTAATTTTTACCTCCAGGCGCGGAGAAGACTGGTCTTGAAGCAAAATATCTCTTTTTAAAATATCTATTTTCAAAGGCCGCGCTTCCCCCGCTTCCCAATTCACAGAGCGTATTTCCAAAAGAACTTTTTTGGGCGCGCGGTTCTCCGCAAAAATATTCGGCTCAAAAATTAAAAATTTTTCTCCCGGCCAGATAAAAGTGCTGTTTTCGCGGACGGTGATAAGCACGCCGTTTTCATCATAGAGCTTGAAAGTGTAGATGAATTTCTGGGTTTTTAAAAACTGGTTGCTGTTTTCCAAAAGCGCCGCCGCGTCGTACACTCCCTGGCGCGTCGGGAAAAAGCGCGTCCACAAAATAGTAAGGTCGCGGATTTTTTCCGAACATGGCGCGCAGCGCGCGGCCGCGCCTCCGCAATCAATTCCTTCTTCATCCTGATTTTTACGGTTGTCAAAACAGGTCGGCTCCGGCCGGAAATAATAAATCAGCCCGCCGACAATCAAAAGAATCACGGCGGCAAAAACCGCGAAAACTCCTAATTGCCTCCTCACCCCCCACGAAAAAATAGGCATAGGTTCAGTATATTATAATTTTTAAAAATAAAAAAATTATGCTACCCCCACTTGACAAGATAATTATAAAGAGTATAATAGGAAACGGACACAAAATAAAAAATCTCACGAAAGGAGCAGAAAAATTATGGGGAATATTGCCGAAACGCGCCGGATGAGGCGCGAGAAAAGAAAAGAAAAAAGGGAAAAGAGGGAGGAAAAGCATAGGCAAAAAGCTAAGAAAAAGCGCAGTTGGAGCATAAAGTTCTTCGGTCATCGCCTATTTGGCCTCGCCCGAAACGCTTTTCCATTTCTGCCTTCTTGGTAAAAAGTCCCGCGCCAGCCCCGACCTCCAAGACCCCCCAAGCAACACAGCGGGGGTCTTTTTTATTTTATTAAAAACTATTCCACGATTCGCGCGAATTGGAGATTGGAGAATAAATAAAATTTTTTCAAATAAAATTAAATCCTTTCAACTCCGACGCACTATTAAAAACTAATCTTGAAGTCGGAGCTCCGACCGAAGCGTCGGA
>JAUYMO010000046.1 GCA_030699445.1 Candidatus Giovannonibacteria bacterium | reverse complement strand
CGTATCCTTCTTTGTCTAATTTTTCTCGCAAGTATTTTTCGAGTACTCGCCAAATAATCATTCCTTTGCCATGCCAAAAAACCGTCCCAGGGGCGATTTCATGGAACGAAAATAAATCCATTTCTCGCCCCAAATCCCTATGGTCTCTGTGCTTATTGCTTTCCTGCATGGCTTTATGCTAACATTTTTTCAGACTCAATCAAAGCGAAAGGAGAATAAAACCATGAAAGGCGAGGTGATAAATGTTTTAAATAACATCAAAGGCGAATTTACGCGGTGCCCCGCGGATGTCGTTGAAAAAAGCGATCTTTTTGTGAAAGTGAAGGATTTCGGAGATTTCGCGCGATTTTATCCTCGCGCGCCGCTCCGCATAGGGAAAGTTGTCGTGGAAATAACCAGTATTGATGTGCTTAAGAAGCCGGAGATGTTTTATATACTGCTTTCCGAAGTGTCCGGTACTTTCGCTCTTGCCGTGGTTAAACTCGGAGACGGCAACGATATTAACGTCGGCGACCCTATCACGACGATCTAGCCCCGCCTCGGGGCTTTTTATTTACTAACATTCCAATATTCTCAAGAATGTTGGAATGTTTTATTCCACGATTCGCGCGAATTGGAGAACGCATTGACTTTTTTACCCTACTTTGCTTAGATAGGGGAGGAGAAAGAAAGGAGGACATAACATGAATCAGATCTGGCTATATCGACCTAATACCGATGATCAAGAAACCGAGTTGGTAATTGCGGAGCTTGAAAAACGAAAAATAGATTATCGCTCGGTTTACTGCGATGTCTGTGACCATAACAAGCATCCTGTGTTTGAAGTTGCAGGCAATATTTTTTATGGCTATACCAACATCATGATTTATTTTTTTGGACTTTTAGACACAAGAGCTACATTTCGAGAAAATGCTTAAGCCAGCTGTAACAATTTTTAAAAACACCCCTCTAGGGTGTTTTATTTTTCATATTTTCTTAATCTCTTCGGCAATCAGCGAAGGCAAGCCGTTGCGGGAGGAATATTTTCCGCGGACGGTGACAAGGTTTTCCTCCAGAATAAATTGGCCGTAGTCGCGCAAGGTTCTGGGAAATACCACCGCCTCAATTTCATCGGTTAAGTCCTGCAGTTTTATAAACATCATTGATTCTCCCGTTTTTGTGACGATTCTTTTAGTTTGAGTGATGATGGCGGGGATGGTAACCGAGGACGCCAGTTTTTTTATTTTAATTTGTTCAATTGTGGTCGCGTTTTTGTTTTGCCCGCCTTTGGCGGAAAATTGCTCCAAAGGATGCCCTGAAACGTAAAGCCCCATCAGCTCTTTTTCCCAAGAAAGTTTTTCTGCCAAAGCCGCCGGCATAACTTTATCTAATCGCAAAGCCGGCACCGATGAACTGTCCGCCATCATGCTGAAAAGCGAAGATTGGTTTTGGGATTTTGCGTGATGCGAGGAATGGGCGTATTCCAAAACGCGGTCCATATTTTTTAAGATTCCATTTCTTTCGCCGAATTCGTCCAAAGCGCCGGCTTTAGCCAGAGATTCAATTGACCTTTTATTGAGGTCTTTTGATTGGACGCGCTCCAAAAAATCCGCCAGAGATTTATACGGGCCATTTTTCCGCCGTTCTTCAATTATCGCTTCCACGATATTTTCTCCCACGTTTTTTATTGAAGAAAGCCCGAAGCGAATATTTTTTATGCCAATTTCTGGTATTGAAAAAATTTTGTCGCTTTGGCTGACGGTCGGAGGAAGCACTTCCAGCCCCATGCTTTTGCATTCTTTTATTAAAAAAGCGATACGCTCGGTGTTTTTTTTGTCGGCGTTAAAAAGCGCGGTCATAAATTCCAGGGGATAATAATATTTAAGATAAGCGGTCTGGAATCCCAGCATAGCGTAGGAAGCGGTGTGGGCTTTGTTGAAGCCGTATCTGGCGAACGGCTCCAAAAGTTCTCCGAGCTCTTCCGCGGTTCTCGGCGGGATTCTATTTTTTATCATTCCTGCGACGAATTTTTCTTTCTGCTCTTCCAGAAGTTTTCTGATTTTTTTGCCGACCGCTTTTCTTAAAATATCGGCTTCGGCCATTGTAAAACCCGCTAAATCCCGCGCTATCTGCATCAGCTGTTCTTGATAAACCGTGACTCCGTAGGTCGGCGCTAGAATCGGTTCCAGCTTCGGATGAATGTAGGTAACTTTTTCTCTGCCGTGTTTCCTGGCGATAAACGTGGGAATAAGTTCCATCGGGCCGGGGCGGAAAATGGAAATCATGGCGATTATATCTTCAATGCCGGTTGGTTCAAGCTCTTTTAAATAACGCGTCATGCCGGAGCTCTCAAGCTGAAATACCCCGACAGTTTTCCCTTCGCGCAGCATTTTATACGGCCCCGGGTCATTAACATCTAATTTATCAAGATCAATTAATTTCCCGTGCCTTTCCTTCACTAAATTAATAGTGTCTTCAATTATGCTTAAATTTTTCAACCCCAAAAAATCCATTTTCAAAAGCCCTAAATCCATAATGGCGTGCATGTCGTATTGCGTGACGACGGCTTCCTGTCTCAAGCCTTCGTCGCCTCCCCTTACCGCGGCGCGCTGAAGCGGCACGATTTCCGAAAGCGGTTCTTTGGTAATCACAACTCCCGAAGCATGCACCGAGGCGTGGCGCGCCACGCCCTCCAATTTCATCGCGGCTTCAAGCATCCGCTTGGCGTCCGGATTGGTTCCATAAATGTTTTTAAGTTCGGGCACTTTTTTAAGGCATAGCGCCAGGTAACCCTCTTTTTCATTTTGGTTGGGGTTGAAAGGAATCATTTTAGAAACTTGATCGGCAAGCGCCAAACTTATTCCCAGCGCTCTGCCCGCGTCGCGGATAGCGGCGCGGGCCGCCATTGTTCCGAAAGTTATAATCTGCGCCACGCGGTCTCTGCCGTATTTTTTTGCCACATATTCAATAACTTCGTCCCTGCGGGTATCGGCGAAATCCAAATCAATGTCCGGCGGCTCTATTCTTTCCGGGTTTAAAAACCTTTCAAAAATTAAATTGTATTTTATCGGGTCAACGTTGGTGATGCCTAAAACGTAAGAGGCCAAAGACCCGGCGGCGGAACCCCGGCCCGGGCCGACCACGATTTTATTGGTTTTCGCCCAGTTGACGAAATCCCAGACCACCAAAAAATATTCCACGAAGCCAGTTTTTTCTATGACGGAAAGTTCATATTCCAGCCGTTTTTTTATTTCCGGCTCAATTTTTTCGCCGTATCTTTTTGCCATACCTCCCCGGCAAAGTTTTTCCAGATAAGAAACGGCCGTCTCGCCGTTGGGCGTCTCAAAATGTGGCAGCTGGATTTTACCGAGCTCTATTTCCAAATCGCAGGCTTCGGCGATTTTTAGTGTGTTTTCTACAGCTTCAGGCGTATCTTTAAAAAGTTCCCGCATTTCATCCGGGCTTCTTAAGGAATAATCGTCGTCTTTCATGGTTAGGCGGTCTTCGTCGTCCAATCTGGTATTGGTTTGCACCGCCAAAAGCACGTCGTGCGCTCCCGCGTCTTCTTTATTTAAATAATGAATGTCCTGGGTCGCGACCAATGGGGCATTAAATTTTTCGGCAAAACTTATAAGGCGCTTTACCAAAAAATCATAATTGGGCACATTGGGGTGCGAGCCGATTTCTATAAAAAAATTTTCTTCCCCGAAAATATTCTGGTATTCACGAAGCAATTTTTCCGCTTTGGCTTCGTCGTCGTTCAAAAGCGCGCGGGGAATTTCTCCGGACATGCAGGCGGAAAGGGCGATCAGGCCCGCCGAATGCTTTTTCAGCAAATCTTTATCCACTCGCGGCTTATAATAAAAACCTTCCAGATGCGAAACTGTGACAAGGCGCACCAAATTTTTATATCCTTCCAAATTTTTAGAAAGCAGAATCAGATGATATCTCCTGTCGTCAACGCCGGGACGTTTTTCGTAAAGAGAACCGGCCGCGACGTACGCCTCCAGGCCGATTATCGGTTTTATTCCGGCTTTTTTGCAGGATTTATAAAATTCTATGGCGCCGTAAAGATTTCCGTGGTCGGTGATGGCTAAAGCAGGCATGCCCAATTTTTTCGCCTTGTCAACCAAATCGTCAACCTTGGCAAGGCCGTCTAAAAGCGAATAGTGGGAATGTGTGTGGAGATGGACGAAAGACATGGCTACATTCTAGACAAAAAAATCGCGATATGCTAGCTTGGGGTTAGAGAAAATTCAAGCGGAAGGAGAAAAACAGTGATAAAAACAATGGAAGAAGTAATGGAAGAAAAACGCGCTTTTGAGCTGCTGGATAAAAAAGATCCCAAAGGCGTGAGCGAGCTTCTAAGGCGATATTATGGGAAAGCCGCGGAAAATTTTGACACGGAAGTGTTAACTGCCCTGCGTGAGCAATTCTTTAGGCGGGTAGAACGCGTTTTTTTTACCCGTCCTTATAAAGATATCGCCAAGGTATTGGCGCGCATCATAGCAATGGTAGATGGCCATCCGCCTCTTCCTGTGCACTTTCTTGATAAAGTGCTTATGTTACTCGATGAAAGCGATGAAGGCATCAATGAAAACGATCGCTGCTCAATGGCTATTTTCCTTTGTAGATTTATGCGCGACCATCCGGATTCTGTGGGTTTTTATAGCGCAGGCATAGAGAGGCGATTGGAACGTTTGTGCGCTGAATACCCTGATTCAGAAATCCGGACCATCCTTAAAGGTATTTTACTTAGAATACAAAAAAGTTTTCAGCGTCAACGTCCGCTTTCTACTGCAAAGGAGGGGTTATATCATGGATAAAACTGTGAGAATGGCGAAAGTAAATGAGGCGGCAAGAAATCCGGAAGTTCGGAAGATTCTCTTTCAGAGAATAAAACAGCCGCGGAGCGATTGGGAGGCCTTTGAGGTTCTTTATGACCTTTATTTTGGGGTCACATTTGCGGAAGCGCTTGAAGTGGATGAAAGGGAAGCGATGCAAAAAATCCTTACCGAAGCTGGAGAGGCGTTTTTTACCCGGCCTTTTGCGGAAACCAAGGCAGCTCTTGAATTTATCAAACAATTCAAAGAACCTCCGCCAATAGAATTGCTGGAAAGGATGCTTGATTGGTTTGACCCACAAGCAAAAGTTGAGGATAAAAATCTTCGTCGGCTTGCTAGCGCTACGTTGTTGAATTTCCTGCCGACGCATCCCGGTGTTTACTACCTAGTTTCTTTTAAAAAGAGCGTTTCGAAAATGAGGCTGCATAACGATTTTCAAGAAACAAGGGAAAACTTGGTCAAGCTTGTTGAGGCCATGAAAAAACGGAAAGAACGCGACCGGGAAGCTACTGCCGATTGCCACGAATGAGCCCTCTTCAGGGCTTTTTTTATTTTTTAACACCAATTTTGGTTGTATACACTTTTGTACGATCGTGAGATTATGTATACTACATTTTTAAATAAGAAATGTAGGTGTATTATTTAAGGCAATGGTAAGTAAATATATTATTGGCATAGACGAAGTTGGCAGAGGCCCCTTGGCGGGGCCGGTTACGGTCGGGGCGGTGGCCACGAAAGGAAAGCTTAATTTTTTGCGCGGGATTAAGGACTCAAAAAAACTTTCAGCGAAACAGCGGGAAGAATGGCTTTCAAAAATCAAAGAAAAACAATTAAAGCATAGAAATTTTGAAGTAGCGCTGGCGTCGGTTGGGCCGTCCACAATTGATAAAATCGGGATTTCCGCATCGGCGCGGCTGGCGGTCGGGCGATGCTTGAAAAAATTTAAAGTTAAAAATAAAAACCACAAAATTTTGCTTGACGGCAGTTTATACGCTCCCAAAACTTATTTAAACCAGAAAACTATCATAAGAGGGGATGAAAAAATTCCGCTCATCGCCGCGGCGTCCATTTTCGCCAAAATTTGGCGCGACAAAAAAATGGTCAGGCTTCATGAGCAGTTTCCAAAATACCGTTTTGACCTTCATAAGGGCTACGGCACAAAACTCCATTGCAAGCTTGTAAAAAAACACGGCCTTTCTGATATTCATCGCAAAACCTTTTGTACAAAGTTTATATAAACACTAATATAACTACTAACTAGTATCATACGCTATCGCGTGTTATACTGATTATGTGAGATATGGTAAATTAACCAATAAAATTGTTTCGCTTTTGGCCGGCGGTTTAGTATTTGGTTTTGCAAAAGGGCGTAGACAGCGGAACGAGATTTTAAAAGAATGTGACAGGATTTGGCTCTCCATTGATAGGAATCAATTATTTCATGCGTTGAATGTTTTAAAGCTTGGCAAGTTTTTAGAAATCAAAAATAAGCCGGATGGAACAAAATACATCAGCCTTACTCTAAAAGGGAAAAATAGGGCAGATAAATTTTTACTTCAAGAGCTTGTTATTAAAAAACCAAAGCGATGGGATAAGAAATGGAGAATTGTTATATTTGATATTCCAGAAGATAGGAAAAATTTGCGAGACGCGCTACGGAGGCGTCTAAAAGTTTTAGGTTTTGCGGAATTTCAAAAAAGCGTTTTTGCTTTTCCTTATCATTGCGAAGATGAAATAAATATCCTGGTAAATTTTTTTGGTCTTCACGAACATGTTCGCTACTTAGAATCAACCTTGTCTTATGATTCAGACCTGCGCAATGTTTTTGGCATATAGTTATCAATTAGTATACTACGCTATCGCGTATGATATTGAATAGTAATATTGAGTTGTTGCTTGCAATATTTTTTAGGGTTTGTTAGCCTGTCTCTAGATAAGGAGGTACTTATGGCAAAAACGATTTCTTCCAGACGCGGAATTCTTTTCAAAGAGCCTTTCGGAAAGTCCGAACGATTCAAGTTTGGCAATAAGCATGAGGGCACCCTTGAGGATATAACATGCGAGCTCTGTGGAACAAATTTTCCAGAGCGGGAGCGTCGGGAAGGCAATTGGTTGAGTCCTGCGAGTTTTTTGGGACATCAGTGTGTTATGGAGTGTTGCGGTAAAGTGTTTGATTTACTCTATGAAGAATCGGCCCAGGACTTTACCGAGCAGCTCCTAATTGATTTTAGTAAGGCCCCCGATAAGGATGACTACAAACAGTTGCGT